>NZ_JAKSYR010000115.1:0-197278 GCF_022829705.1 Methylobacterium sp. E-025 | reverse complement strand
GGCGCGAGCCTGATCTGGTCGCCGGTGAAGGACCTCGATATCGGTGTGGAAGGCCTCTACACCCAGATCGGCGTCAAGAACGGCCGCGTGATCGACACCGACAAGGATCCGACCGCCTACTCGCGCATCGCCGCGATCAACAACGGCGGCTTCGTCCGCACCACGACCAGCGACGACGTCTTCCAGGCCAAGGTCCGCGTCCAGCGCGACTTCTGAGGCGACGCGCCGGATCGGGCTTCTTGCTCCGCGCGGGTTTCGACGAGTCCCGCGCGGACGGGCATCTGCAGACCCGAGATCCATCCTTCGAGGCCCGGCGGCGACGCCGGGCCTTTTTTCTTGGCCGGCCACTCGCGCGTCATGGCTGGAGACGGCCGGCGCGGTCTCTCGGCCGGCCCGTCCGCGGACCATTGACGTTCCTGGAGGCTTCGGGATGAGATGACGGTGCCGGCGCAGCCCGAATCCGTCGAAGTCCCGGCGGATCCAGGCTCCTGCGGGCGGGCGCCCGGGCCTCGACGAGCTCCGGGCCAGGTCGGTCGCGACGACGTGACCGACCGGGACACGACCACCCCGTCGGCAAGAACGGGCCGGCCCACGGAGAGGCCGGATCTTCGGAAGGACGCCCCGTGACGAGCCCCCTCTCTCCGCCCCTCGTGGATCGGCCCGTTCCGGGCTCGGACCCGACGCGCCGGTTCTGGCCCTTCGGCTGGTGGCGCCTGGTGGACACCCGGATCGGCATCATCCCGCTGCCGATCTACGCGATCGTCGCGGTGCTCCTGGCGATCCTGACCTCCGAGGGCGAGATCCGACCCGACGGGCCGACGATGATCGCCGTGCTGGTGCTCGGCGGCTTCACCTGCGCCGAGATCGGCAAGCGCCTTCCGATCCTGCGCAACATCGGCGCGGGGGCGATCTTCGCGACCTTCGTGCCCTCGGCCCTAGTCTATTACAAGTTGATCCCGCCGCAGGTCGAGAAGGCGATCGTCGACTTCACCAAGTTCACCAACTTCCTCTACATCTACATCGCTGCGATCATCGTCGGCTCCATCCTGGGGATGGACCGGGACGTGCTGATCAAGGGCTTCCTCAAGATCTTCGTGCCGCTGGCGGTGGGCTCGCTGGTGGCCGGCGCGGTCGGCACGCTCGTCGGGACGATGCTGGGCCTCGGCGCCCGCCACACCTTCTTCTACATCGTGGTGCCGATCATGGCCGGCGGCGTCGGCGAGGGCGCGATCCCGCTCTCGATCGGCTACGCCCAGATCCTCGGCCAGCCGCAGGGCGACGTGTTCGCCCAGGTGCTGCCCCCGGTGATGCTCGGCAGCCTCACGGCGATCGTCCTCGCCGGCACCCTGAACTTCGTCGGCAAGCGCTATCCCCACCTGACCGGAGAGGGAAAGCTCCAGCCCGACCACGATGCGACGCCCCCCGGCGACGCTGCCGCGAAGGCCGAGGCGAATTCCGGGCAGGTCGACGTCTCGACCATCGCCGCCGCCGGGCTCACCGCGATCACGCTGTACCTCCTCGGCGTGATGGCCCACCACCTCACCGGGCTGCCCGCCCCCGTGGCGATGCTGTTCCTCGCGGTGCTGGCCAAGCTCTCGAGCGCGGTCTCGCCCCACCTCCAGGCCGGCGGCTTCGTGGTCTACAAGTTCGTGCAGACCGGCATGACCTATCCGCTGCTCTTCGCCATCGGCGTCGCGCTGACGCCCTGGGACAAGCTGATGGCGGCGTTCACGATCACCAACCTGATCACCATCGTCGCCACCGTCACCACGCTGATGGGCACCGGATTCGTCGTCGGGCGCCTGCTCGGGATGTACCCGATCGAGACCGCGATCGTGAACGCCTGCCATTCGGGGCAGGGCGGCACCGGCGACGTGGCGATCCTCACGGCCGCCAACCGCATGGCGCTGATGCCGTTCGCCCAGATCGCCACCCGGATCGGCGGCGCGCTCACCGTGACCGGCACCCTGGTCGCGCTGAGATGGCTGACCGGGATGCCGGCCTGACCCGGCCCGGCACCGCGGGACACCGCACGCCCGGGGCATTTCCCGCAGTCGTTACAACCCTGGGTTAAGTCAGCCTTCACCCTCTGCCGACACTCTGCTTCGGGACCGCCAAGGGCGGCCCGAATCGGAACGCTCCACGATGCTCGCGACAGCCCGAGATCCCTTCCCGCCCAGCCGCTCCGGCGCGATCCGCCCGCGCGGCGGCGAGGCCGTCCGGTCGTCCGGCCTCGTCGGCCGCGACGCGCTGGTCTGGCGGATCCGGGTCCTGGTCGCCGAGGCGCGGGGGCCGATCTGCCTGTCGGGGCCGGCCGGCAGCGGCAGCACGGCGATCGCGGCCACCGTGGCCGACAAGCTGGCGCGCCAGACGCGGGTGCTCGGCCTGCGCTGCCTGCCCGAGACCACCTTCGCGCGCCTGACGGAGATCCTCGCCGAAGGCCTTGATGGCGGAGATGTTTCCGGAACCGTATCCATCGTCCTGACCGATGTCGGCGCGGTCTCGGAGCCGGGCTTCCTGCGCGCCCTCGCGCGTCTCGCGGCCGAGCTGCCGCAATTCGGCTGGCTGATCGCGGGCGCGCCGCAGGCCATGCCCGGGGCACGATCGGTCGCGGTCCCGCTGCTTGCCGAATCGGAGACCGCCGCCGCGGTGGACGCGGCGGTCGAGCGGCACGCGGCCGTGATCTCGAAGATCGGCCGAAGCACGGCGGCGACGCTCTGCCGTGGCCTGCCGGGCCTCGCCGACCGCCTCGTGGCCGAGGCCTGGACGGCCGTCGGCACCGCGGGCGACGACGGCATCGGCCTGCCGCACCTGCGCACGGCCGCCCGCGCCCTCGTCGGGCCGGAGGTCGCGGCGGACGCGCCGGCCCTGCTGCGTGCCGCCGCCCGTACGCCGATCGATCCGGACGGCACGTTCCCGCGCGCGGCCCTGGCGATCGCCCTGGAGCGCGCCGGCGCGGCGACGGACCGCGGGGTCGCACCGGAGCGCGACCCCGCCCTGGTCGCGGCCGGCCGCGCGCGCCTGCGCTTTTCCGACGATGCGGCCGCCGCACGCCTGCTGCTGTCGGAGTTCGGCTGGACGTTCCACCGCGGGTGACCGGGGTTCCGGCCGACGGCGCCGGAGCCCGCACGGAGCCGATCCCTTCCGAAACCGCGGATCCGGGTTTCGCGCCTGCGACGCCCGGATCCGATCGAGGCGTTCAGTGCGACTTGACCAGGGCGCGCAACGCCTCCGCTGCCGCATCGCGGGCCGGGAAGGCACGCCGCACCGCGTCGACGAAGGCGGCGGCCGGGCCGTCCCAGTCGTGGCGGGCGACGTGCGCGCGGGCGCGGGCCGGGTCGAAGGGCAGCCGGCCCTCGACCGCCGCCTGCATCAGCGCGGCGAGACGCTCGACCCGGTCGGGCGCGTCGAGGTCGAAGTAGCTCGCCGCGTCGCCGCCCGATTCGGGGATGGCGGTGACGTTGGAGGCGATCACCGGCGTGCCGAGCGCGAGGCTCTCCAGCACCGGGATGCCCCAGCCCTCGCCGGCGCTCGGGAACACCAGGGCGGAGGCGTTGGCGTAGAGGTCGCCGAGGCCGCGGTCGTCGATCCCGGCCACGTGCACGACGTCGGCCATCGACGAGAGCCGCGCCAGCGTCTCCGGGCGCTCGCCGTCGGGCTTGCCGACCACCACGAGGCGCGCAGCCCCCGTGGGAAGCCGCGCGAAGGCGTCGAGCGTCAGCGCGAGGTTCTTCCGCGGCTCCAGGCGCCCGACCATCATCAGGTAGGGGCGGCCGTCGCGGATCGGCGAGCGGGTGATCGCGCCGGTGCGGGGCGGGCTCGTGCCGCACCGGACCTCGGCGATCCGGGCCGGGTCGATCCGGTAGGTCCGTGCGATCGAATCGCGGCTGTAGCGCGAGATCGTCACGACGAGGCGGGCGCGCTTGGCGCCGAGCCGCGTCAGCAGGCGGGTGCGCCAGCGCATCCCGAAGGAGAAGAACGACGGATGGGTCTCGAACAGGATGTCGTGCACCACGACGACCTGCCGCCCGCCCGGCACCAGGGGCGGGGCGATGTAGGTGGTCACCAGCGCGTCGATCCGGTCGCGGTGGACGAGCCAGGGCCAGACCGCCAGGAGCCGCACGGCCCGCGGCACCCGCGGCAGCCGGACGTGCTCGACGTTGGGGCCGGAGATCATCGTCGCGGCGCGCCCCGGGTCGTCGGAGTAGATCACGTAGGTCGCGTCCGGGTGGCGCGCCACGGCGCGGCCGACCACGTTGACGAGCCAAGTGCGGCTGCCCTGCATCTTGCCGACGAGGACGTGGGCGTCGATTCCGATCCGGAGTGTCATGTCAGGGGCTCCGATAGGCGCCGAAGGACGGGGCCTCGTTGGGGGCGTAGGGGCGGCCGGGCAGGTCCCGCGTCGCGCCGAGCGGGATGCCGGGGCGCGCGAGCGCGCGGGTCAGCGCGAAGCCGTTCGCGAAGGGTTTTGCGATGTCGGCGAAGGCCGGCGCCTCGGTGAGGTCCGGCGCGCGCGCTCCCAGCGGCAGCGACGTGCCGTCGTCGGTGCGGGTGGCGCCGTAGGCGTAGAGCCGGCCGCCGGCGGCGTGCCGCAGCAGGTTCGGGCCGATGGCGTTGCCGCGGCCCGTGCTCGTGGCCTCGACGGCGATGGCGGCGACGTTCGCCCGCGTCGCCACCACGATGTTGTTCAGGACGCGGTTGTCGACGGTGCGGCCGACCTGCTTGGTGTAGTCGCTGGCCAGCACGATCTCGCCCTTGTAGGCGTGCCGGCCGCCGGAATCGGCCATGTTGCCGACGACGGTGTTGTTGGACACGAGGTTCCGGCCGGCGTCGAACAGGTTGATGCCGGCGCCGTCGTTGCCGGTCGCGACGTTGAAGGCGACGAGGTTGTCGTCGCACCACTGGTCGACCTGGATGCCGTTGCCGTCCTGGCCCGTGGTCTCGCGCTGCCCGGTGACGACGTTGTAGCGGATGGTGTTGCGGTCGCCCGCGTCCTGGGCGGCATCCTTGGCGTAGACGTGGATGCCCGAGGTGCCCGACATGGCGATGCCGTTGTCGTGGACGCGGTTGCCCTCGACGACGTAGCCGGAGCCGTTGATCTCCATCCCGTGGATGCCGCTGCCGGAGACCGTGTTGCCCGCGATGATCGTCGGGTCGTCGGCGGGCGCGTTGATCACGTCGACCGCGATGCCATGGGTCTTGTTGCCGGTGAGCCGGTTGCCGAGGATGCGATGCCCGGCCCCGGAGCCGTCGCCGATCCAGATGCCGAGGCCCGAGGCGTCGACGGCCGAATCCCGCACCGTGACGTGGTGGCTCCCCCGGCGCAGGATGAACCCGGAATTCACGGCCCCCCGCACGGTCAGCCCGGACACCGCGACGTGGGCGGCGTTCTCGAACACCACCGAGTTCGACAGCACCGGCTCGGTGCCGGGCACCGCGGCGAGCGTCACCGGCGCCTCGGCGGTGCCACGGGCCGCGACGACCACGACGCCGTCGAAGCGGCCGCCCTTGACCAGCACCGCGCTGCCCGCCGCGAGGCTCGCGAACGGCACCGCGGACAGCGCCGCGACCGTGCGGTATCCGGGCATGGTCGAGCCCGCCGGATCGACGAGGATGCGCTGCAGGCTCGGCGGCTCCGCCGGCTGGCAGGCGGTGGCCGCCACCAGCATCGGCAGGAGCGCGACCAGAACCGCCGCCCGGATGCGGTTCGTCACGCGGCCTCCGCGAAGGCGCGGGCGATGGCGAGGCGCTTGCGGCGCTGGAACAGCCGGCGCCACACCGTGCGGCCTGCGGCCGGGCTGAGGCGGGTGAGCGAGCGCGCGGCGGCCCGCCAGCCGGGCAGGGCGACCT
This sequence comes from Methylobacterium sp. E-025, assembly GCF_022829705.1. NCBI lineage: Bacteria > Pseudomonadati > Pseudomonadota > Alphaproteobacteria > Hyphomicrobiales > Methylobacteriaceae > Methylobacterium > Methylobacterium sp. E-025. The sequence continues at coordinate 191,428 of NZ_JAKSYR010000115.1, read as the reverse complement.
CCGGCATCACGAGGTCGGCCAGCGCGTGGCGGCGGGCGCGGCCGAAGGGCTCTGGGCCGACGAGCCCGAGGCGGGCGAGGTCGGGGGCGAGGTCGGGGCGCTTGCGGTACCACAGCACCAGGGCCGCACCCTCGCGCTCGGCGATGCGCAGGTAGGCCGCCTCGTCGAGGAAGTGGTGGTGGTAGGCCAGCGCCTTCGGCTCGTAGAACAGGCGCATCCCGCGCCGCGCCAGCCGCTCGCCGAGCTCGATGTCCTCGTGCCAGGTCAACTGCTGGTCGAAGCCGCCGGCCTCGCGCAGGAAGCCGGCGTCGACGCTGACGTTGCAGGTCAGGAACGCGTCCCAGCCGAGCTCGACCCTGCCGGCGAGCGCATCGTAGGAGGCGTCGTGATGGAGCGCCGCGAACGGCGAGAACGGCAGGGCCGGATCGATCGTCATCCGCCCGAGGATCGCCGTCTCGCGCCCGCCGCGCCGGGCATGGGCCGCCAGGTGCGCCGCGACGAGGTTCGGGCCGGGGATGGTGTCGTCGTTGACGATGAGCAGGCGCGTGCCGCGGGCGGCCTCGATCGCCCGGTTGCGGGCGGCGTTCGCCCCCGCATTCTCCTGGCGCAGGTGCACCACCGGCCGCCGCGCGGTCGCGACCGCCCGGCTGATCACCGCGCCGGTGCCGTCGACCGAGCCGTCGTCGCAGACCACGATCTCGAAGGCGGCCTCGGTCTCCTGGCGATCGAAGGCGGCCAGCGTCAGCCGCAGGGTCTCGGCGCGGCCGTAGGTCGGGATGATCACCGACAGGATCGGGGTCTCGGAGGGCGGGGGCGTATCCGGCGTCATGACGAGGCTTCCGGGCTTGAGAGGCTGGGGAGAGAATTGCGCGGGCGCAGCCACAGGGCGCCGGCGAGGGCGAGGATCGCGCCGGCCGGCAGGGCGACGGGAGCGAGCGCGGCCGGGCTCGCGAAGACGCAGGCCGCCATGGCGAGGGGCGGAGCGAGGATCGCCGGCAGGTCGCGGGGCACGAGCGGCGCCCCGACGGACCGGTGGAACACGGATACAACCACTGCGAGCATCGCGACTTCGGCGGCCAGGGCCGCGAGCGCGGCACCCGTGGCGCCTGCCCGCGGCACGAGCACGAGGCAGAGGATCGCGTTCACCGCGCAGCCGGTGGCGCTGAACCAGACCGCGAAGCCGGTGCGGCCGAGGGCGATCAGGGCGGAGAACAGGATCGTCGCCGCGATCATCGCGGCGGCCATCAGCGCAGCGATGCGCAGGACCGGCACGCTGGCGGCGTAGTCCGGCCCGAACAGCAGGCGGACCAGCGGGTCGGCGAGCACCCAGGCCGCGACCACGCCGGGACCGGCGGCGGCGAGCACGAGACGCAGCGCGAGACGGGCCTGCGCCAGCAGGGTGCCCGTGCCGACGGCGCGCCCGAACACCGGCACCAGGGGCGCGGCGAGCGTGATCGCGACGGCGACGCCGAGCTCGAAGAAGCGGTAGCCGGCGGTGAACAGCCCGACCTCGGCCGCGCCGGCGAAGGCGGCGAGCGCGAGCAGGCCGATGCGGGCATTGAGCGTGCCCAGCGCGTTGGAGATGCCGACGCCGGCGGCCTGCCGGATCGTGGCGAGGCCGATCCGCGGCGAGGCGGCCCGCAGCGGCACGAGGCGCCCGGCGAGGACGAGGCCGAGGACGCCGTAGGCCGCCCCGGCCGCCACCGCGACGAGGGGCAGCACCGCCTCCGGCGCGTCGAGGGCGAGCGCCAGCGCGGTCCCGACGACCAGGACGGCGGCGTTGGCGAGCGAGGGATAGGCCGACCAGCCGGGCCGGCCGCAGACCTGGAACAGCGCGTCGAGGAAGCGGACGGCGACCAGCGGCATGGCGAGCGCCGCCAGCGCCAGCGCGGGCCGCGTCGGTGGCGGGAGCAGCGGCAAGGCGCCGAGCACCGCGAGGCCCGTCCCCGCGCCGAGGATCAGGCGCGCGGAGAGCACGCCCGCGAGCGCGTCGGCCCGCGCCTCCGGCGCGCAGGCGCCGATGCGGGCGGCGAAGGTCAGCGTCGTGCCGAAATCGGCGGCGATCAGGGCGATCGCCAGGGCGGCGAGCGCGATGCCGTAATGGCCGAGCACCTCAGGCCCCGCCCCCTTCGCGACCATCACGAAGGCCGCGAAACCCGCGAGCAGGTAGATGCCGCGGCCGGCCGCCTGACCGACCAGGTTGATGCCGTAGCGCATCCCCCTTCGGTCCCGGCCCGTATCGGTTCGATTCACCACCATACGCATCTTTCGGTGATTTTCGCCGGAAAAATGCTACCTATGATTGTAGGATAGCACGACCCAGACGACGCATACCTCGAAAATCGCCTTATGGTTGCGCTTATAAGTATTATACAACCGTAAAGAGAGTGACATGCCTAAGCCAGCCGACATGCTCGCGGCCCGGGATCTCGCGGGGACCGAGACCGCCGCAGGCACAGCGATCTCCTGGGCGGAGACCCGCGCGGCGCTGCGCGCCGACCGGGCGCACTGGGCGCGCCGCATCCCCGGCCCGGTGCGCCTGCGCCGCGGCTACCAGGCGATCTGGCTCTACCGGATGTCGCGCTACGCCCACGAGAACGGCTGGCGGATGGCGGCCTGGCTGCTCTGGATCGTCAACGGCTGGCTGACGGGCTCGGACATCCCGCCCTCGACCCGGATCGCCGGCGGGATGTTCCTGCCCCATCCCTACGGCACGATCATCGCGGGCGCCGTCGGCCGCGACGCCGCCTTCGGCTTCCAGGCCTCGATCGGCGGCCTCTACAAGACCCCGGACCGCGACGTCGGCGGCGGCCCGGGGCTGCCGCGCCTCGGCGACGACGTGGTCCTCGAGCCGGCCTCGATCGTGCTGGGCGCGGTGCTGATCGGCGACCGGTCCCGGGTCGGGCCGCGCTGCCTCGTGCTCAAGGATCTCGACGCCGACACCGACCTGGCACCGACCGACTGGCGCGCGCTGCCGGGACGGAGCGCCGTGTCGTGAGCGACGACCGGACGCCCTCCGAACCGGTCCTCGACCACGCCCGCCCGGCGGTCCTGCGCCGGTTGCTCGCCGCCGACCTCGAGCGGATCGTGCGCCAGATCAGCGGCGGCAGGCCGATGTCGCGCTCCCGCGCGGCGATGATGGTGCTGCTGCCGGCGATGCAGTGCGCCGTGTTCCACCGCGTCGCCCACCTGCTGCACCTGCGCGGGTGGCGGCGGACGGCCGCCGCCGTCGCCGGGCTGTCGGTGCGCCTCATCGGCGCGTCCTTCCATCCCGGATCGCGGATCGGCCCCGGGCTGTTCGTGCCGCACCCGGCACGGATCGCCTTCTGCGGCACGGCGGGACGCGACCTTGTGATCCTGCCGGCGGTGGTGGTCGCGCCGGACCGGCCGGTGCTGGCCGCCGCGCCGTTCCCGCCGGACGCGCCGCACCTCGGCGACGGGGTCGTGGTCGGCGCGCACGCCCTGGTCATGGGCGCGGTGACGATCGGCGATGCGGCGATGGTCGGCGTCGGCGTCGCCACCCTGCGGGACATCCCGGCCGGGACCGTCTCGATGCAGCGCCTGCGCCAGACCAGCGTCTCCACGCTCGGCCGGGATCCCGGGATCGTGCAGGATTCCGCGATCGCCCAGGACAGGAGCGCCGCATGAGCCGCGCCCACGTTCGCGATCACGCGGCCCGGCACCGTCCGGCGGCGGGCCGGCGGGGCGCGTCAGCCCGCGACCTCGACGCGGGCCGCGCTCCGGCGGCGCGTGCGGGCGGCGGGGAGCTGCGCCCGCAGCACGCGCTCGTAGGCGTCGAAGATGCCGTCCCAGGCGAACGCCTCGGCGTGGCGTGCCCGCGAGCCGGACGACATCGCCGCGAGGTGCCCGGCCGGCGCGCGGGCGAGCCGCACGATGCCATGGCGCAGCTCGGTCTCGTCGCCGAAATAGGCGGCGTCGGGACCCGCCACCCACCGGTTGAAGACGTTGTCGTGGGCCAGCACCGGCGAGCCGGCGCCGAGCGCCTCGACCAGCGACGGGTTGGTGCCGCCGACCGTGTGCCCGTGGATGTGGAAGCGGGCGTGCCGGCGCAGCGCCGCGACGCGGTCCGCCTCGTAGATCGCGCCGGCGAGGATCACGTCCGGCCCGGCGGCCGCGCGCACAGCGCGGTGGTAGGCATCGGTCTCCGAGAGCTTGCCGAGCACCACCAGGGGCAGGCCTGGGCTGACCTCGCTCCAGGCGCGGACCACCTGCAGCACGAGGTTCTCGGGCACGATGCGGGCGATGGCCAGGCCGTAGCGCTGCGGCTCGATCCCGAGCGCATCGAGCGCGGCGACCGGCGCATCGGCGACCGGGTCCGCCCCGTAGGCGATGGTGGTGATGCGGCGCTTCGGGCTGACGCGGGCGAGGTGCCGGGCGATCTCGGGGTGGTCGGCGACGAGATGCGTCGAGAACAGGCTGCCGCAATGCTCGTTCAGCCAGAACCAGACCTTGGCGGGTTTCGACCAGCGGTCGCGGCGCCACTCGATCCCGTCCATGTTCATCACGCTGCGCTTCCCGGTCAGCCGGTAGAGCAGGGAGAACGCGGCGGTGTTGTAGCCGAGCACCAGGGGCAGGGCCGGACGGAACGCCGCCCGCACGGTGCATTTCCAGTCGAACAGGATCGTGGCGAGCGGGCCGTCGCCCGCGGCCTGGACCGGGATCAGGTCGATGCCGCGCCAGGTCGAGGGCGCGGTCGGCCGGTCGACCTGGCAATAGACCTCGACCCGCCAGCCGCGCGCGACCAGTTCCAGCGCGAGGCGCTCGGCCAGCGTCTCGAAGCCGCCATGCGCCGCGGGGACGCCCCGCGTGCCGAGGATCGCCACCGCCGGCCGCGCCGCGTCGGCGCGCCGGTCGCCATCGGACGCCCGCGCGCGGCGCGTCCCCACCATCCCATCGCTTGAGGAGGACGAACCATGGGCCACGACACCCTTCTGCGCCAGGACGCGATGCCCCGCCGCGAGCCGGTCACCGTCGAGGAGCGGCTGTTCCGCGAGATGGGGGCCGGGGGCTACTCCCGGCAGGACCACCGGATGGAGTACATCGTCCGCGTCAACGCGCTGCTGCGCCCCGACATGCGGGTCATGGAGTTCGGCGCCGGACGCGGCAAGTGGAGTCATGACCCGGTTCCACTGCGCCGCCATCTCGGGGACTTCCGCGGGCGCTGCGCCCACGTCACCGCCTGCGACGTCGACGAGGCGGTTCTCGGAAACGAGACGGCGGACGCCGTCGAGCTCGTCGGCCACGACGGGCTGCTGCCCTTCCCGGATGCCAGCTTCGACCTGATCTCCGCCTTCTCGGTGCTGGAGCACATCGAGACGCCCGAGCGGACGGCGGAGGAGCTCGGCCGCATCCTCGCGCCCGGCGGCTGGCTCTGCGCCTGGACGCCCAACCGCTGGGGCTATGTCGGGATCGGCGCCCGCCTGATCCCCAAGCGCCTGCACGCCCGCGTGCTGCGCATGGTCGAGCCACGCCGCGTCGAGATCGACTCCTTCGTGCCGCTCTACACGATGAACACGGAAGCGGCGCGGAAGCGGCTTTTCCCAACTGACCGGTTCGAGCACTTCACCTACGCGTTCGATGGGCAACCGTTCTATCATGGTGAGAACATCGTCCTGGGTAAGTTCTGGGAACTGCTGTTCCGGCTCACGCCGGGTCCGCTCAAGGGCTACCACATGGTCTTCATCAGGAAGCGCTGAGCGATCAGCGCGATCTGGTCTCGACTGTATTGGCAAGGTGAGCCGCGAAACGCTTCATGTCGCGGCTCTTGCTCAGGAGGTCCGGCCGCCGCCGCAGGCGGCCGAGCAGCCCGTAGGCGGCGGCGCGCGCCGTGAACCCGAGCCAGAGCGGCACCGCGAAGAAGGCCGGCGACGACAGCCGCCGGCCGCCGTTGCGCAGGGCGTAGACGCCGGCGAGCCCGTCGAGCCAGCGGGCGGAGCGGGTGCTGCCCGAGCCGCCCTGGAGGTGGACCACGCTGCGGCCCGGCAGGTAGTCGACCCGCCATCCGGCGTCGCGCAGCCGGCAGCCCCAGTCGACGTCCTCGCCGTAGAGGAACAGCGGGCTCGACAGGCCGCCGATCGCCTCGACCGCCTCGCGCCGCAGCATCAGGAAGGCGCCGCAGAGCCAGTCGACGGAGACCGGCCCCGGCGCCCGCGCCTGACCGCCCGCGAGGTAGACCCCGCGCAGGCCGAACCGCCCCGACAGCCCGGCCGCATGCACGGCGACGGTGAGCGGCCGCGGCTCGAACCCGGCATCGCCGACCTGATGGCGTCCGTCCTCGAAGACGAGGCGCAGGCCGACGGCGCCGACCTGGCGGTGGGCGTCGAGATGCGCCAGCGCCGCCGAGACCGCGTCCGGATCGCGCAGGTACGCGTCCGGGTTGAGCAGCAGGATCGCCGCGCCCCGCGACGCCGCATAGGCCAGCGCGTTGGCGCCGGCGAAGCCGTGATTCTCGGTCTCCGCGATCACCCGGATCCCGGGCCAGTCGGCCGCGATCCGCTCGGCGGTTCCGTCGCCCGAGGCGTTGTCGACGACGATCACCTCGTAGGCGCGGTCGATCCGGCTCGCCGCCAGCAGGGCGAGGCAGGTGTCGATGTCGGCGCCCGACTTGTAGGTGACGATGAGGACGCTGAGGGCGGGGGTCATCGCAGGCTCGCGCTTCGTCGTTCGGGACGCTCGGATCGGATACTGCGCGACATCACGCGGCTCCCTCTCCCAGGGGGAGACGGCTGGGGTGAGGGGCGTGCGTCGTCCGGAAAAGTCACGCCCCTCACCCTGCCCCTCTCCCCAAGGGAGAGGGGACCCGCGCTCAGGTCGGCAGGGCGGGTGGCGCGCTGCGCCGCCGCCACCGCGGCGATCATCCCGAGCGCGGTGTAGAGCAGCTCGGCGATGCCGAGGTTGAGGCGGAAGCCCGGGTCGACGAGGCCGTGGAGGAGGTGGGCGAGCAGCCCGATCGCCGAGGCGCCGGCGATCGCGGCGAGCGGATCGCCGACCGGCGCGCGCCGGATCGCGGAAAAGCCCCGCCACAGGCCCATCCCGAAGACCAGGGCGAAGGCGGCGTACCCGACGACGCCGACCTCGGTGAGGACGAGGATGTGCAGGTTGTGGACGACGTGGTTGGAGCGGTCGAACAAACCGGCGAGCCGCGACAGGCCGGTCTGGTCGAGGGTGGCGAACATGTTGCCGAAGTTGTTCAAGCCGACCCCGAGGATCGGGAACTGCGCGAACAGCGCCAGCGCCGCCGCGTTGAGCGGGCCGCGCTGCGCCGCCGAGCCGCCGTCGTCGGCAAACAGGCGCTCCCAGATCATCGGCCCGACGACGATCGCGGCGATCACGCCCACGAGGAGGAGGAGGCCGGCGACGATCAGGCTCGCCCGCGTGAGCAGCCGGTCGCGGTAGACCAGCAGCACGACGAGCGTCGCCGAGAGCGGGTAGGTCAGCCACGAGGCCCGCGACAGGGTCAGCACCACGCCGCCCAGCGCCGAGAGCGCGCCGGCCGCGCCGACGAGGCGCAGCCAGGTCGGGCCGCGGGACAGCGCCAGCGCCAGCGCGAGCGGCCAGACCACCTCGTAATAGTAGCCGAGGATGTTGGGGTGGACCTTGAAGCCGGCGGCGCGGCGCTGGGCCTGGAAGTTGATGTTCTCCTCGACGATCTGCTCCTCGCCGAGCACGCCGAGGCCGAGCTCCGAGCCGGTGACGTACTGCACCGCCGCCGCCGCCGTCTGGACCAGGCAGAGGACGCAGATCGCCAGCGCCAGGGTGCGGACGTCGCGGGGGCTCAAGTTGGCGATCGAGACCGAGACGACGAGCAGCGTGAGGAAGCGCCACTCGTCGAACCACAGGTAGGCGGGGTCGCCCGCGTTCGCGAGCGAGAGCACGCCTGCCGCCATGAAGGCGGCCTGCGTCAGCACCAGGGGCGGATCGAGCGACAGGCGCTGCGGGCGCGCCTCGCCGATGCCGACGAGCTTGAAGGCGATGAGCGTCAGCGCCACGAGGAAGGCGACGCTGACGGTGAGCCCGGCGCCGCCGCCGATGCTCGGCAGGTACTGGCCGACCGCCTCGAAGTGCTGGAACATGCTGACGTCGAGCTTGACCGTCAATCCGACCGCGAAGGCGACGAGCAGGAACGGCGTCAGCCGGACGCGCTGGCCGAGGATCAGGGCGCCGAGCGCGCCCAGCGGCGCGACGAGCCCGACGACAGCGAACTTCAGCGGAACGCTCGCCAGCGACACGGCCATCGCGGCGGCGCCGGCGCCGATCGCCAGCGGGGGGAGGGTGCGGAGCGCGGCCCTCATCCGAGCCGCCGGTAGAGCCAGTCGGGGATCGGCCGCCGGGTCCGGTTGAGGACGACGCCGAGCGCGGTCCCGCCGGCCGCGTCGAGGTCGCGCATCGCCTGCTCGGCCACGACCCGCCGGGTCCGCTCGGCCCCGACGACGACGACGAAGCCGTCGACGAGGGGGCTCAGGGCCGCGGTGTCGCCGATCTGCCCGATCGGCGCGCAATCGAGGATCGCGAGGTGGTAGCGCTGGTCGACCAGGCCGAGGAAGGCCTCGACCCGGGCGTCGTCGAGTCCGGCCTCGCGGATCGAGGCCGGGGTGCCGGCGGGGACGACGTGGAAGCCGTCGGCGACCGCGTGGACGCCGTCGAGCGGCGCGACGGCGCCGAGCACGATGTCGGCGAAGCCCGGCTTGCCCGAGAGGCCGTAGGCGGCGGCCAGCGCGGGCTTGGCCCAGTTCGCCTCGATCAGCACCACGTCGAGGTCGCGGCGGGCATAGAGCCCGGCGAGCTGGCGACTGAGCGAGGTGACGCCGTCGCCGGCCTGCACCGCGGTGACGCCGATGCGGCGGAGCGGCGGCCCCTCGCGGCGGTTGAGCTGGACCAGGGCCGGCTCCAGGTCGAGGCGGTCCGGCACGGCGGGATCGTGGAACGCGGCGGCGATCATGCGTGGGCTCCGCGGAGGCCGGGGGCACGGGTCCGCCGCGGCTCGGCGCGGCCCTCGTTCCGCAAGGGGAGGGCGGCGAGAACCGGCACCCGGAGGGAGCGCGCCACGTCCGACGCGCTGCGGTAGGTCTGGGCGAGGATCTCGGCGAGCGCGACGTAGGCGAGGGCCGCGACGAGGCCGAGGCCGGCGGCGAGCCCGAGGATCAGCAGGCGGTTCGGCCCGCTCGGCAGCCGCGGCGGCACTGCGCGGGCGACGAGCGAGGAGGAGGTGACCGACTGCGAATCGAGGCCGGTGCCGGTCTTCAGCTCGTCGATGCGGCGCTGGGTCTGGGTGATCTCGTCGGTGAGCAGGCTCTTCTGCTGGCCGAGCCGGCCGAAGGCGAGCGAGGCGTCGCTCTGGCCGATCGCCGCCTGCCGCCGCGACGCCTCGATGTTGGAGATCGCCGCGATCTTCTCGGCGAGCACCGCCAGCCGGGTGGTGTCGGCGCTGATCAGGGCCCGGTACTTCTGGCGGGCGAGCTCGGTGAGGTCGCGGTCGAGGCTCGCGAATTCCGGCGCGGCGGGGCGGAACCGCGTCGCGAGCTCCGAGCGCCGGGTGCGCAGCTCGGCGAAGCGCTGATCGAAGGCGGCGACCGTCGGGTCGGCGTCCGGCGGCGTCGGCTGCCAGCGGTCGGGCCCCGATTCCTTGGTGCGCTTCAGCCGGGTCTCGACGCCCTCGCGCTCGATCTGCGCCGCCGACTTCTGGCGGGCGAGGTCGGCGAGCGTGCCGAGGTCGTTCTGCTGCTCGATCGCGAAGCTCGCGGTGTTGGCGCCCTTGAGGTACTTGCCGAGCTGCTGGTCGATCGCGGCGAGCTCGGCGCGGGCGCGTTCCAGCTTGCCCGCGTAGAACGAGGCCGGCGTCTCGTCGGCGTAGACCTCGACGTGGCGGCGCTTGTAGGCGTCGAGCAGGCGGTTGAGGGCGGCGGCGGCGAAGTTCGGGTCGGTCCAGGTGAAGCCGGTGACGATCACGTCCGTCTCCTTGACGAACACGACCTTGAACGAGGCGAGGTAGGCCTCGTACAGCTTCTCGTCCGGGCTGAGATGGCGCAGCAGGCCGATCGCCTCGAAGGGAATCCGGGCGGTGTCGACGACCCAGGTCTTGACCCCCTTGGCGACGCGGACGAGCTGGCGGCCCTGGTAGACGAGCCAGGCGCCCCAATCCTCGGGCGGCGGGCCGAGGTCGCCCACCGGCGTGATCGCCTTCAGCGCCTCGAACTCGCCGCGCACGATGCTCGGGTCGCGCAGGATCTCGATCTCGTTGTTCACGTTCTGCGCGCGCTCGGAGAACATGTAGTTCTGGTTGGTGCCGCCGCCGATCGGCGCGGCCGCCTTCTCGCGGCCGAGGCGGATGATGAGCTTGGCGTCGGCCGTGTACTCGGTCGGGGTCAGCAGCAGGTAGATCCCGGCGCCGACCAGCGCCGCCGCCAGGATCAGCAGCGCCGGGCGGGCATGGCGGAACAGGGCTCCGAGCCCGTCGCGCAGGTCGAAGCCGGGCCGGTCGAACCCGCGCGGCTCGAGGGCGGTCTCGGTCGCGCTCATAGGGCGGCCCTCGCCGTGGTGCTGGTGGAGGTCGTGGCGGCGGGGCCGGTGATGTAGTTCACCCCGAAGCCGGTGCCGTTGAAGAGCAGGATCTGGCGGACCACGAGGTCGACCGCGCGCGCGGTCTTGGCCAGCACCGAGGGCGGCACGTAGACCGTGGCGTTCGGCGGCACGACGATCGAGTCGGCCAGGCCCGGCACGCCGATGTCGACGACCTGCACCGCCCCTTGCGCGCCTCCTTGCGCACCGCTGTCGAAGCGGATGATCCGCACCGCGTCGCCCGCGGCGGTCGGCAGGATGCCGCCGGCGGTGCCGAGCACCTGGGCCAGCGTCCGGGCGCCCGACAGCGTGACCGGGCCGGGCACCCGGACCTCGCCGAACACCATGGTGTTGGCCGGTACCAGCGACGCCAGCCGCACGCTCGGGCTGACCGAGGCGAGGTGATGCCGGTAGGCGGCGGCGAGCGCGGCCGAGACCTCGTTGACGGTGCGGCCGGCCGCCTGGACCGGCGGCACCATCGGCAGGTTGATCTTGCCGTCCGGCTCGATCGCCATCAGCTTGACGCGGCCGATGTCGGACCGCTGGGTCAGGTCGCGGAAGTCGTCGATCGGCGTGCGGAACTTGCGCAGCAGGACCGTGACGACCGGGTTGATCAGGACGTCGTCGTAGGTCTCGCGGATCAGGGTGGCGGCGCGCTCGGGCGACAGCCCGGCGACCATGATGCCGTTCTTGCCCGGAAGCGAGATCCGCCCGTCCGGCCGGACTACAACCGTACGGTTGTAGTCCGGGTGGGTCCGGAAATCGACGTCGAACTCGTCGTTCGGGTTCAGCCGGTAGGTCGGCTGCACCACGCTGGAATCGATCAGCAGCGAGATCTCGAGGTTGTCGCCGACGTTGAGACGGTAGTTCATCAGCCCGAGGCGCATGGTGCGCCCGACCTCCTCCTGCGCCGCGGCGACGACCGCCGGCGGCGCCTCCGGGATCGATCCCGTCTGAGCGACGTCACGGATCGCAGGGTGGGAGGCCTCCCGCGCCCGGGTCGCCATGCAACCCGACAGGGCGGCCGCACAGGCGAGGGCGACCGCGAGGCGGCCCGCCGTCCGGCCGCGCCGGCCAGCATCTCGATCGACAGGAGAAGCACACACCATCATAGGCCTTCAGCCGCACCATGCTCGGCCGCGCCCCGTTCGATAACAACTCCTGAACGTATCGCGGCACTCGGTACAATCTGAGAACCTGGTTAACGAACTTTGAAACCCCTGGGTCCGATCCGACCGTAAGTTGCATTCATTCGCGGGCGTGGCAGAGTGCGCAGACGCCCCGGGCCCCGGGTCCCGGTGGGTTCCGAACCCGGAAGCCCGGCCCACGAGATCCTGCCAGGGGAGCTGCTGTCAGGGGACTCGGTGCCGGGGGACACGGTGTCAGGGGACTTGGTGCCGGGGGACACGGTGCCAGGGGACTTGGTGCCGGGGACACGGTGCCAGGGGACTTGGTGCCAGGAGACTCGGTCAGAGCACCGGCACGCCGCGGAACTTCGCGTGCTCGGACGGCTCCACGTGAATCACCACCACGGCGCCGGGGATCGTGGTCTCGAGCGCGTCCTCGAGCCGGTCGCAGATCTCGTGCGCCTCGCGCACGCTCATCTCGCCGGGCACCACGAGGTGGAAGTCGATGAAGGTCGCTTGGCCCGCGTAGCGCGTCCGCACGTCGTGCGCCTCCAGCGCGCCCTCGCCGTGCAGCGAGATCAGCGCGCGGATCTGCCCGACCATCTCGCCCGGCGCCGCCCGGTCCATCAGCCCGTCGACGGATTCGCGGACCATCTTCCAGCCGGACCACAGGATGTTCAGGGCCACCAGGCCGGCGACGACCGGATCGAGCACGGGGATGCCGGTCGCCAGCACCAGGCCGACGCCGACGAGCACGCCGCCCGAGGTGAACACGTCGGCGAGCACGTGGCGGCCGTCGGCGACCAGCGCCGGCGAGCGCCAGGCCTTGCCCCAGCGCAGCAGCGCCCACGCCCACACCGCGTTGATCACCGTGGCGCCGGCGTTGATGGCCAGCCCCAGGGCGGGGGCGTCGACGGGCTTCGGGGCCAGGATGCCGTAATACGCCTCGCGCAGGATCAGCAGCGACGCGACGATGATCAGCGCCCCCTCGATCACCGCCGAGAAGAACTCCGCCTTGTGGTGGCCGTAGGGGTGGTCGTCGTCGGCCGGCAGGCCGGCGACGCGCAGGGCCACGAACGCGCTGAGCGCCGCGACCACGTTGATGATGCTCTCGAGCGCATCCGAGTACAGCGCGAGGCTGCCGGTGAGCCAGTAGGCGAGGAACTTCAGCCCCGTGACCACCAGGCCGACGACGGCACTGGCGAGGGCGGCTTTCTGGGTGCGGCTCATGACGGGTCCGGGCGATCGACCCGGCGGCCTTAATCGACCGCGCCGGCGCAAGGCCACGGCACAGGTTCAAGGCCACGGAAAAGGTTCAAGGCGGCAGCACACCTTGCACCGCGGGGAACGGAACTTAGCCGCGGCTATCGCGGATCACGCGGCCGGAGCGGTCCCGTCGGCGCGTGCGGCTTCGCGCGCCTCGCTGCGCGCCCCCTGGGCCCGCGCGGCGGCGGCCTTGCGCAGGAGGCGGCGCCTCTGCCAGCCGAAGCGGGCCGCGGCGGCGAGCGCCTCGAGGTGGCCGGCCTCGCGCGCCCAGTAGCCGACGAGCTGCCCGTCAAGAGTGATCCGCTCCGCCTGCGCCGCCATGCATCCCTCCCCTCAGGCGATGGTGCTCGCCGTCGAACGTCCTCAGCAAAACGCCTAATGCGGCGCGGCGGGTTCCGTCGTCTCCTCGACGATCAGCGCCTCCGCCTCACCCTCGAACCCGCCCGCGCCATCGGGGACCGGGGTGGCGGGCGTGCCGAACGGCGTGCTCGGATAGGCCTGCTCGAACTTTGCGCGCGCGTCGGCGGGGTCCTCGCCCTTGAGCACGATCTGCGGCTTGCCCGGCAGCGGCCAGCGCGGGTCGGCGGGATCGCGGGGACGCACGGCGTACCAGGGCATGGAGGCTCCAAGTCGAGACGGGAGGATCGCGCCTGCCGTGAACGGAAGCCGGTCCGGCGCGGTTCCACGCACGCCGCGCCGCATTGATTCCCGGCGCGCGCCGGTGCAGGTGCGGGCCCCATGCGCGTGGACCTGTTCGATTTCGACCTGCCCGAGGCCAGCATCGCGCTGCGCCCGGCCGAACCGCGCGGCGCCGGGCGCCTGCTCGTCGTGCGCCCCGGCGACGGCCTGACCGATGCCCGCGTCGCCGACCTTCCCGGCCTGCTGCGCCGGGGCGACGCCCTGGTCTTCAACGACACCCGGGTGATCCCGGCGCGCCTTCGCGGCATCCGCACCCGGCCCGGCGCGCCCGGCCAGCGCACGGAGGTGATGCTGCATCTGCGCGAGGCGCCGGACCGCTGGCGCGCCTTCGCCCGGCCGGCCAAGCGCCTGGCGCCGGGCGACCGCGTCGTCTTCGGCCGGCACGGGGCCGGCGAGCCCTGCGAGCTCGGCGGCCTCGACGCCACCGTCGCGGCCAAGGGCGAGGGCGGCGAGATCACCTTGCGCTTCGACCTCGCCGGGCCGGCCCTCGACGAGGCCGTCGCCGCCATCGGCGAGCTGCCGCTGCCGCCCTACATCGCGGGCAAGCGCCCCACCGACGCGCGGGACGCCACCGACTACCAGACGGTCTACGCCCGCAACCCCGGCGCCGTCGCCGCTCCCACCGCCGGGCTGCACGTCTCCGACGGCCTTCTGGCGCGGCTGGACGCCGCCGGGATCGGCCGCCACACGGTCACCCTGCATGTCGGCGCCGGCACGTTCCTGCCGGTCAAGGCCGAGGACACCGCCGACCACCGCATGCACGCCGAGATCGGCTTCCTGGCGGCCGAGACCGCCGAGCGCCTGAACGCGGTGCGGGCGGCGGGCGGGCGGATCGTGGCGGTGGGCACCACCGCGCTGCGCCTGCTGGAGAGCGCGGCCGACGCGGACGGGCGCCTCCACCCCTTCGCCGGCCCGACCGAGATCTTCATCACCCCCGGCACGCGCATCCGCGCGGTCGACGCGCTGATGACCAACTTCCACCTGCCGCGCTCGACCCTGTTCATGCTGGTCTCGGCCTTCTCCGGCCTCGACACCATGCGCGCCGCCTACGCGCACGCGATCGCCGAGGGCTACCGGTTCTACTCCTACGGCGATTCGAGCCTGCTGTTTCCGGCCCAGGTCTGATAGGGCTGACCGACACCGCACATCTCCCTCCCCCCGTCGCGGGGGAGGGTGGCCCCTGCGTGAACAGGGGTCTGGAGAGGGGAGCGCCGTATCCGGAAGCGTCGCTCCCCTCTCCCGACCCGCTTCGCGGGCCACCCTCCTCCGCAACCAAACCAGGCTTGCCCGATTTGGGCACCGGGTACACAGATCTCGGGCAAGCCCGAGATCTGTGGGGCGAGGGGGCGCTGCCCGAGGCAACCTGGAAGCCGTCTCACCTCAGCATGTCCGACACAGACTTCACCTTCGCCGTCCACGCCACCGACGGGCAAGCCCGCACCGGGGCGATCACCATGCCGCGGGGAACGATCCGCACGCCGGCCTTCATGCCGGTCGGCACCGCCGGCACGGTCAAGGCCATGTATGCGAGCCAGGTGCGTGCGCTCGGCGCCGACGTGGTGCTCGGCAACACCTACCACCTGATGCTGCGCCCGGGCGCCGAGCGGATGGCGCGGCTCGGCGGCTTGCACCGCTTCATGCGCTGGGACGGGCCGATCCTCACCGATTCCGGCGGCTTCCAGGTGATGTCGCTGTCGGCGCTGCGGAAGCTCGACGAGCAGGGCGTGACCTTCCGCTCGCATGTCGACGGCACCGCCCACTACATGTCGCCGGAGCGCTCGATCGAGATCCAGGGCCTGCTCGGCTCCGACATCCAGATGCAGCTCGACGAGTGCGTGCGCCTGCCGGCCGAGCGCGAGGCGATCGAGAAGGCGATGCGCCTCTCCCTGCGCTGGGCCGAGCGCTGCCGCACCGCCTTCGGCGAGCAGCCGGGCAAGGCTCTGTTCGGGATCGTGCAGGGCGGCGACGTGCCGGAGCTCCGGGTCGAGAGCGCCCGCGCGCTCGCCGGCCTCGACCTCAAGGGCTACGCCATCGGCGGCCTCGCGGTCGGCGAGCCGCAGGCGGTGATGCTCGCCATGATCGAGACGGTGGAGCCGCACCTGCCGCGGGCCAAGCCGCGCTACCTGATGGGCGTCGGCACCCCGGACGACCTGATGCGCTCGGTCTCGCGCGGCATCGACATGTTCGATTGCGTGATGCCGACGCGGGCCGGCCGCCACGGCCTCGCCTACACCCGCCACGGCCGGATCAACCTGCGCAACGCCCGCCACGCCGAGGACACGCGGCCGCTGGACGAGACCTCCTCCTGCGAGGCGGCGAGCGCGTATTCCCGCGCCTACCTCCACCACCTCGTCCGCTCGGACGAGATCCTGGGGATGATGCTGCTGACCTGGAACAACCTGTCCTACTACCAGGACCTCATGGCCGGGATGCGGGCGGCCATCGCCGAGGGCCGCCTCGCCGCGTTCTGCGACGCAACCCGCGAGGGCTGGGCCCGGGCCGAGCGCGACGCCGCCGCGGGCTGAGGCCGGGCGATGCCGGGCCGCGATGAGCCCGCCCCATCGAGGCCTGCCCCGCGCGACGGCCGGGCGCCGGCTCTCCGCCGGACCTCATGGGTCGTTTGCTCATGGGGCCCTGCCCAAGCGGTCCTCGCCCATCAGACGCGGCATGGGCGCATCACGGATGCGCCAGCACCCGGTAGCTGCCGTCGGCCGCGTCCGCCCCCGTCTCCGCGGCGGCCTGCAGGCCCTCGACGATGCGGGCCGCCACCGGCAGGCGGTAGTGCAGGGCATCCCAGTAGTTCTCGTCGCGCGTCGTGATCGGCGAGGGCAGCCGGAAATCCACCACCAGCGCCCCCCGCGCCCGGCCGATCGCGGCGACGCGCGCCTTGCAGGCGGCCTCGCGCGCGCCCGCCGGCGTGCCGGCCGCCCCCTGCGCCGCCACGTGGACCGGCATGAAGGCGACGAGCTTGCGCGCCGCGCCCGGCACGGAGGCCAGCAGCGCATCAAACGCATCGAGCATGGGCATGGCGTCGCCGGCCTGGGCCGGGGGAGGCGTGCCCGGGCCGGCCGTCTCCGGATCGAGCGGGCTGCCGCCGCCGTGGATGTGGCGCGCGGCGCGGACCGGGTCGTAGCTGGCCTCCGGCGGCGTGAACACGGAAAACCCGTCGCCGCGGATGCGGGCCGGGGCGAGGCCGAGGCGGTTGAGCGCGACCTGGGCCGCGATCCCGAGGCTCTGCCCGTTCACCTGCCGCAGCCAGCCCCAGGGCGCGCCCTCCGCATAGAGCCAGTCCGGGAACGGATGCGCGGTGCGGCGGGGCGCGTCGGCGGCGCACCATGTCGAATCGAGCGCGAACAGCACCGCGTGCACGGTGTTCCGGCGCAGGAACAGCCGCGCCAGCGTGCGCTGCTCGTCCGGCGTCGCGGCATTGACGGCCAAGTTGGCGAAGCGCGCCCCGAACGCCCGGTCGAGGTCGTTCGGATCGATGAGGCGCGCCGTCGAGGTGCCGAACACCGCCGCATCGTACCCGCCCGCGCGGGCGATCCGCGGATACATGAAGCGCTGGTTGCGATCCATGATCGCCCCCGGCCGGCCCGGGCGCGCGCGAAGGCCGTAGGGGTCCATCGCGGCGACGAAACCGATCGCGGCGAGGCCGGCCCCGAGGCCGGCGAGGGCGAAGGTCCCGGCGAAGCGCCGCCAGCGGCGGGAGGACGACGCCGGGGAGGAGAGGGGAGGGATCACGGCTGGCCTTCCGGCCCAAGGAGGGGGCGTTCGACCGCCGATGCCAGCAGACCATGGCGCCCACGCGGCACGACGGCGCCCGCGCGCCCCGGATGCGACGCCGCGCGGGCCACGCCCATGTTGACCCGTCCGGCGGCCTCCCCTATTCCACCCACGCCTCCCCGGGCCCGGCCCGCGCGGCCGACCGCACGGCGGACGCGAGCGCGTAGCTCAGCTGGTAGAGCAACGGACTTTTAATCTGTAGGTCTTGGGTTCGAACCCCAACGCGCTCACCAATTATTTCAGTGGCTTAGTCGCCGGGCCGACCTTTTCTCTCGCTACCCGGGTAACGTCACGGGTAACGATGAGACTACCGGGGTGATCGATGGAAAAACCCCAGCCACCTGCGGCAGCGCACCTAAACAGCCTAATCGAGCAGGTGGCATATGCGCCGGCCCCGTCGCGCGAGCTCTTCGCCAAGGTGTGGTTCGCCACCACCGGCAAGCAGCATCCCGACATCAAAGGCCGGTTCGCCGTCCTGATGGGCGCCAAGGCCTGGACCGAGGCGGCGCTGCTCATAGTGGCATGCACACTGCCGGAATGGCGCGTGGTGACGAAGGCCAGCCGCGGGGCTGGCGAGGCACTGATGCTGCCGCCCGATCACGTAGGCGGCGTTCCAGAACGCTCAAGCGATACCGTGAGCCATCCCGGAGGGCCCGCGCTGGCGATCCTTAAGGCGATGCTCGTGGCGAAGAGGCGAGGCAGATAATCGCAAATTTATGCGTCAGAAATTTAGTTCGTCGCAATATTCACTTTGAAACTTCTATCTTATTGCAATGCCAGGCAGCGGAACTAACCATTTTTCCACAACACTATGAATTTTGGTTCGCTTAGGCTTTTTCACGCCCCAGATTTGGCCGTGATATTTATTGTTGTGGACAGGGTCTGACCCTACCGGAAGCCCCAGCCCTCTAACCCTTGAAACTGGAATCAGAACTGCACCGAAGCCGTTGGGAACGTTCACCAACAGTGAGGCGCCCGCTTCATCAATAATCTGCGAGAGATCCGCAGACATTCCATAAGTCGGATCACCATTTGTGGCACTGAACGCAGAGCTGCCAATGCGCTGCCCGCCAGTATTCTCATCTGGAACCAGATGATACTCTGGATTTATGTTTCTAATTAGGAACGTTTCTGGTCGAAGCTCGGGGTCATCGTGCGGAACTACCTCGCCACACTCATCACGCTCAGGATTTAGCGGCAACCAAATCTCTCCGAGTTAATTCACGATGTGAGCAATTGCCGACATAAGAAGAGCCAAATTATTATTTATCTCAAACTCTTCTTCTATCCCTGATTTTATATGCTTAGTATACACGCACATTGTATTAGGGGCCGAGACCTCCACCTCAATATCCCAACCATTGCGATGCCACTCAAGTTGAATGGCTCCATTCGACAACGGCATGATTGAAGGCATCGGCACGCCCGGCCGCATGAGAGCACCCAACACTGAAGCGGTGTACTCGACAATACTGCGTTGGGCAGGCTTACCTGCATGCCCATCCCAGCCCACCTTTAAAGCATAAAGCATGAGCAATCGACGTTCAGCCTGAACTCGCCACTCACAGTGAGGCGGAGTGAAAACGGCAGCCAGTTGGGGCCCAATTCGACGGGGCTGTTGGGTAGTGGTAATTTCCGACGAGCCGCCACCCTCGAGATACATCAAGCCTCACGCCCCCACGCCTTATGCATATTTTCGGTCGTGATACCGGCGAAGGCTGTCACGATCCGGGCTCGCGCGTTATCGAAGAAATCAAGCACCGCGTCAAAGTGAGGAGAAGCCGGAGGGCCACGACCGATCAGGCTGAGCATTTGGACTCTCTCGCCCTCAGACGACAAGCCAGGGTTTGACTGCACCCAAAGCCGACCTATCGGATCACCGCCAGGGCCTGGGATAAGATAGCTCATTTGCACGCCAGCGTCTTCCATTGGCCCGAGCGAGTCGATTTGAACGTTTTCCCACCAGCGGAAAATGTCCGCCATAGACGCTACGTCGAGAGTGCCTCTCTTAATCGTGTTTATGTATGTAATTTCGCACTGATTCGGCACCAGGGGCCCAAGCCCGTTCTCTGCCGAAAAATCTTGCAGAGCGGCCATTTCTGTAACGAAGCGTTCTCGAAGAGCCTCGTAGCGCGGGTAGTGAGTTTCGTCGCCGGTTTTCCGCCAGTTATGGATGAATCGATCGGGCTGAAATTGTATCAATTCGATGCCTTTGAGGTCGGCGAACCATAGCCTCGGTATTTCTGGCCGATCTTCAAACTGGATTTGAAAGCTCGGCGTTCTCGACTGAGGAACCCCAAAAGTCTCAAATGAAGGCGCCAATGGGGGCTGATAGGAGACTATTGGAAATCGACTTCTGAATTTTTCCCATAACAAACCGATATGGACATGCGTGAAAGCGGATAGATGATTGAATTGTACGGACATTGCCACCTCGGTTAGAGGCGGAGCCTTGAAATCTGGAAGATCGGCTGGTCGATTCATCTGGCCACCATGGTGCACAGGAATGAGTGCTCCTTTCGGAGGATTGTCCGGGAAACTTCCATCTATTCCGTCAACGACATCGGCTTGTACCCGTTTCTCACACATAGGCGTTCCGCACAGGAATGCCTGGTGCCGGGTGATCGTCCTGGATCATGGGTCGAGGTCCGACCTATCTGCTCCCCGCTCGGTGCGACTATCGCGCCAGCCCGATTGAACGTCCCTCACAGAATGCCGGCATGGCCTCACCGCGCCTCGGGTCGATCACTTCGCCGGCCGGATCAGGCCAGCGGTGCACGATCAATGATGAGATTCCGTTGCCGCGTCCGAGGAGGCGGCCTCAGCCCCTTAAGCAACGGCCTCCAGCAACTGCCCCGGGAAGCGGGCCCCGGGCTCCGCCAATTCGGCCGGCGGACCGCGTTTCTATCTTATCAAGGATGACGTCGAGGGAGCCGTCAGGCCGCTGCTGCACCTCTGCCGTGACCGGCTCGCCATTGTTGATGACGTTGACCGTGGGAGGTGCGGCGTTGGCGTTCGCTGATGTCCGAGTGGACGCCGCTCGACAGGTCGCCAGCAACGCGTAGGGTCATTCGCATGCGTTACGCCCTGCTCGCCGCCATCGTCATGTTGCAGGGTGGTGGCGCATTCGCTGCCGAACCGATCATCGGCCGCGCAAGCGTCACCGATGGCGACACGGTGGTGATCCACGGCACCCGTATCCGTCTCTTCGGGATCGACGCGCCGGAGAGCGCTCAGGTGTGCGAGGACGCCGCCGGCAAGGAGTACCGCTGCGGACAGGTCGCTGCCCTTGCGCTGTCCGACCGGATCGGCGAGGTGCCAATCTCTTGCGAGCCCCGGGACACCGATCGCTACGGTCGCACCGTTGCCATCTGCAGGAAGGGCCCTGAGGACCTGAACGCCTGGATGGTGGCGCAGGGCCATGCCGTCGCATTCCGACGCTACTCGAACGAGTATGTGGGACAGGAAGCACAGGCACGGGCGGCCAAACGCGGGATCTGGGCTGGCACGTTCGAAGATCCAGCGGGGTGGCGCCGAACCCGTCGAGGCGGATCAGCAGCGAGAATTGCCGATGAGCCGACGCCGGCCGGCTCAAACGCTTCAATGACCTGCACGATCAAGGGTAACATCTCGGCTAAGGGCGACCGGATCTACCACCTGCCAGGGACGAGCGCCTACACGCGTACCGTGATCGACGAGAAGGCCGGCGAGCGCATGTTCTGCACCGAGGACGAGGCAAAAGCAGCCGGATGGCGGGCACCGCGCGGATGAGATGGATCCAGAGGGGGTGGCGATCAGACGCCAACCATGAACCAGAGTCCGCCCCCCCCCAATTTGATCGGGGTGCGCCCATCGAGACGCTCGCCGGCACGATCGAGCGCGTCACCTTCCACAACGCCGAGACCGGCTTCTGCCGTGCTCAAGGTCCAGGCGCGGGGCAAGCGCGACCTTGTGCCGGTGATCGGACATGCGCCTGCCATTGCCGCCGGTGAATGGATCACCGCGACTGGGATCTAGTTCACCGACCGGCAGCACGGGCTCCAGTTCAAAGCCGACACGCTCAAGGCCACGCCACCGACCGGGGTGGAGGGCATCGAGCGCTACCTCGCGTCTGGCTACATGCGCGGCATCGGACCGGCCATGGCCAAGCGCATCGTAGCGCTGTTCGGAGAAGCCACCTTCGAGGTCATCGAAGCCGATCCCGAGCGCCTGAAAGAGGTCTCAGGCATCGGTCCAACGCGGGCGGCTCGCATCGTCTCAGGCTGGGCCGAGCAGAAGGCGGTGCGCGAGATCATGATCTTCCTGCACGCGCACGGGGTCGGCACGGCGCGGGCGGTGCGGATCTTCAAGACCTATGGCTACGAGTCGATCGCCGTGATGAGCGAGGATCCCTACCGCCTCGCCCGTGACATCCGCAGCATCGGCTTCCGGACCGCGGACGCGATCGCAATGCGTCTCGGGCTGACTAAGGAGGCGCCGCAGCGGCTGCGGGCTGGCGTGTCGTTCGCGAGACCACCGCAGAAGGCGCTCCTACCGGGTGGTGCGCTGAGGTGCTGGAGGATCTTCCGGCGACAACGCGCCCTCGGCCCTTCGATTGCGTCGAGCATCGATTCCCGACCCTGGAGGCGGCGACGGCGTGGCTCGGCGGTGCGCGGATCGTCAGTGCTCCATCAAGTCATCTCAGCTAGGAGGGTTGCCGAATCGATATAGTTTCGGTCACCATACTCAGAATGGAAGTGTTCCCGCCACGCGTCTGTGATTGCATCGCGCTGCACACCAAGGCGTACGACTCCGGCCTCGATCCGAGGGCGGTCGGCGAGGCCGAGGACGGCGGCGATGGCATCCGCTGCTGATTGTGGATCGCCTGCGACTGACTCGTAGACCAGCTCGATCGGCCGGATGCCGGTGCGGGCGAAGAACATGTCCCAGCGCGCGTTGCGTTGGCAAACCTGCCCGACATAGTGCTGGATCGCCGCGCCGTCGTAATGCGGTGCGCCGGCCGCGGTCTCGGTGGAGCGAAACTGCCGGGTCTGGATCGAACGGACCCAAGACATCGCTTGGCCGAGCACGTCCAAGCGGCGCAGGCGCACGAAGTGGAGATTCGGCAAAGCCTCGGTGAGCTTCAGATGCGGAGCAACCGTGTCGAACAGTCCCGGAAACAACTTCAAGCCGTAAATGCCGTTCCCGGTCGCACCCATCGTCAGGATGCGTTGGATCTGTGCGTGTGGATCGTCGGGATAGGCTGGATCGTCGTGGATGCGGCGCGCCGCGCCGTTGAAGTACTCACGCGGGCGGCCGAGGGCGCCGGTGCTGCTCAAAATCTCGCAGAGATAGTTGCTGCCCGAGCGCGGAGCGCCGCACAGCGCATAGCCGCGCAACGGCCCAGGCGCCGGATCGTCCGCCGGGCGGAGCGCGGCAGAAGAACGGAAGCGGTCGAAGAGGCGTCTCATTTGTGCGGCTCTCTCAAGGATCAAGGAACGGGTCGACATGGCTCGGGTCCCCACGCTCGGCGATGAATCGTGCGCGCCAGTCCGCACTGAGCGCGTCGCGCTGGATCCGGAAAACGGAGGGTTGCCGGCCGAGAGCGGGCGCACGCGCGAGCCCCACCGTGTGGGCCACGGCGCCGATGGCGGCGCCGGGATCGACTAGAAGATCCTCGTAGGCGATCTCGACAGCGGGGAGCCCGGTGCGGGCGAAGAACATGTCCCAGCGGGCGCTGCGTTGGCAGATCTGACGGATCCGGAGGGCGATCGCGTCGGCGTCGTAGGCGGGTTCGCCCGTGGCCGCGTCGGAGGCGCGGAAGCGCCCGGTCTGCGAAGCACGGACCCAGGACAACGCCTGCCCGAGAACGTCGCGGCGGCGGAACCGCACGAAGGCGAGGTTCGGCAGTGCCTCCATCCACCGGAGGTGCGGCGCCACCACGTCGTGGAGGCCGGGGAAGACCTTGAGAGCGTAGACGCCGTTGGCGGTGGCACCCATGGTCAGGATGCGAGCGACCTGGGCCACGGGGTCGTCAGGGTAGGTCGGGTCGTCGTAGCGGCGGCGGGCATCGCCGTTGAAGTACTCGCGCGGATGCCCGAGTGCGCCAGTGCTGCTCAGCACATCACAGAAATGGTTGCTGCCTGAGCGCGGCAGTGTGCAGACGGCATAGCCGCGCATTTCCGGCACCGGTGCGCGTGACGCCTGCCAGAAACGGCCGATGAGTCGGCCGATTCCAGTTGGAGGCGTCGGGACGGCGGGTTCGCCGGTGCCAGCCTGAGGCGCATGCTTCATTCTCCCGCTCAAGATTGCCATTCACTCCCGCCAAATCTACCTAAAGACCATTTTAATAATAGGATAATCGGAAATTAGCTTTCGAAGAGTAACATATATGCATCATTGATCGCGAGCGCATTCTATTCCCAGGCGCATCTTGCGATTGCGATTGACCTCTTGGAGACTTCTCGTATGTAACCGAAAGGTCGGCTGCTGCCGCGCTATATAGACATTCTGTCAAGCAATAGACAAATATAAAAAGGGGGAGACGATGACGTCCAAGGATACATCCTTGCGCCGGAGCCTACTGCTGACCGTTCCGGTCTGGGCCGTCCTCGTCGCCGATGCGTACGCGGCTTGTCAGCCGGCCGTCCCCGCCAACGGCCAGACGGTGACCTGCACCGGCAGCCAACCGAACGGCTTCGTCGCGCCGGCAGGCGTCACGGGGCTGATCGTGAACATCACCGCCGGGACGGCGGTCGGGTCGCAGCAGACCAGTACGGGCAACAACCCGAGCTTCACCAACATCCGCGTCAACGGCACCAGCACGGTCAACAACGCCGGGGCGATCGGCAACACGGCGCCGCTCAACCGCGACAACTTCGGTGTCAACCTCGCCGGCGACCTATCTACGCTGAATAATACCGGCACGATCACGCTGACGGCGCCGGCCGGCAACGCCACGACCCGCATCTACGGCGCCTATTCGAGCGCGCCGAACGGGTCGCAATACGCCAGTACGACGGTGAACAACGCCGGCACCATCGCGGTGACCCAGAACGGCAACGGCATCGCCCGGGGCATCTATTCCGGCGAGAACACCACGCTGTTCACGATCAACAACACCGGCCTGATCCAAGCGACCCGCGGGGCGACCGCGACAGCGACCACCGCCGTGGTCGCGGGCGTCGATTCCGACGACGACACCGACCGCCTCGTGGTCAACAATGCCGCTTCCGGCCGCATCACCGCCACCGGCACCAACACCCGCGCGATCACCGGCCGCGCCGCCCAATACGAGATCAACAACAGCGGCACGATTACCAACACCACGACCAGCGAGGCGGCGATCGCCACCTTCGCGCTCAACGCCGGCAATGCCGGCGACGCCACCACGGTGCGCGCCTACAACACGGTGATCACCAACACCGCCACGGGCGTGATCAACGGCGACGTGCGCAACTTCGACCAGGACCTTCAGATGGCGACCACCGTGGTCAACTTGCGCCGCACCGGCACGGTGAACAACGCCGGCACGATCAACGGCAACCTCGCCTTCGGTAACGGCAATCAGACGGTCAACAACACCGGCCGGATCAGCGGCAACATCAGCTTCCTCGACGTGGCGACCGCGGGTGCGGTGGCCGGGACCGTCAACACGGTCAACCTCGGCACGGGGTCGAGCATCGGCGGCAACATCGCCGCGCGGGGGCTCGGCACCAACAATCTCAACCTCTCCGGCACCGGCACCCTGACCAGCACGGTGACCGGCTTCACCAACCTCACGCAGACCGCCGGCGCTTGGACGATCGGCAACAACGCGACTCAGACGCTGTCCGGCAACCTCACAGTGGCGGGCGGGACCCTAACGCTCGGCGCGGGCACCACGCAAAACGTCGCCGGTCTGATCCAGGTGACGGGCTCCGGCGCGCAGCTCACCGTCAACAACACGTTGACCAACAAGACCGTGAACCTGTCGGGCTCCAACACCACGGTGGTCAACAACGGCACACTCGTCGGCACCGGCGCGGCGGGCCGCGCCAACACCGCCGCCAACCGCGTCTACGCCGTGCTCTCAAACTCGACGGGGGCCGACTTCGCCAACGTCTCGGTGGTCAACAACGGCACCATCGCGGTGACCGAGAACGGCGTCGGCATCTCGCGTGGCGTGTATGCCGGCGAGAACATCGCCTCCATGTCGATCACCAACGCCGGCACCGTCTCGGCGACCCGCAACGGCACCGGCACCGCGGCGGTCGCGGCCATCGATTCCGACGACGACGTGGCGGCGCTCACGATCAGCAACCGGGCTGGCGCCACGATCAGCGGCACCGGGACGGGGGTTCGCGCCATCCAGGGCCGGGCGCAAAGCTACACCATCACCAATGCCGGCACGATCACCGGGCCAGCCGGCGGGCAGGCCATCGTCGTCTACGGCGCCGGCAACGCCTTCCTCACCAACGCCGCCACCGGCACGATCAATGGCGACGTGCGTTTCACCGACGCGGACCCGCAGAACGCGACCACCGCCAATCGCCGCAACAGCACCACCGTCAACGCCGGCACGATCAACGGCAGCATACTCTACGGGATGGGCAACCAGACGCTGACCAACACCGGGCGCATCGGCGGGGCGATCACTTTCAACGACGTGGCCGCAAGCCGCAACGCGGTGACCTTAGGCACCGGCTCGACGGTCGGCGGCGCGATCACCGCCAACGGGCTGGGTGTCAACGCCCTGACGCTGACGGGCACGGGGACGCTGGCCAGCAACGTCGCTGGCTTCACGACCCTGCGCGAGGCTGACGGCGCCTGGACGCTGGCCAACGGCACCACGCAGAGCTTCTCCGGCGGCGCGACGATTGCCGGCGGATCGCTCGCCGTGAACTCGGTGCTGGCCGCCAGCACGCTCGTCGGCTCCGCCGGCACGCTCAGTGGTACCGGCCGGATCGCCGGCACCCTGACCAATGCCGGAATCGTCGCGCCGGGCAGCGCGGCCGCCCCCTACGGCACGCTTTCGGTGACCAACTACGTGCAGCAGGCCGGCGGAACGCTTCAGAGCGCGATCACCGCCGACGGCCAGGCCGCCCGTCTCGTCGCCTCGGGCACCGCCACGCTCTCCGGCACCGCCAGCCTCATCGCGGCGCCCGGCAGCTACCTGCCCAACACCCGATACACCGTGCTCACCGCCGCGGGCGGCGTCAGTGGCACCTTCGCGGCCGTGACCGACAGTGGCAGCCTGCCCTTCCTGATCCGCCCGACGGCGTCGACGGACGGCAACAACGCCTACATCACCCTGGCGCAGCAGAGCTTCGGCCTCGTGGCGCAGACGAGCAACCAAGCGAACGCCGCCCGCGGCCTCGACGCGGCGCTCGCCAACAACCCAGCCGCGCTCCTCGTGATCGACAACCAGAGCAACGCCGGCATCGCCTCGACCCTCGACCGAGTCGCCGGCCAGGCCTACGCGTCGCTCGCCGACCCGCAGCTCCGTTCGGGCCGCGCCTTCGGCAGCCAGCTGCTGTCGCGGGCCTACGCCGCCAGTTCGGAGGCCGGGCCGCAGAGCTTCACCCTGCCGCCCACCGTCTATTCCGCCGACCTGCCCAGCCGCGGCCCGGTTCCGGAGCCGCGGGTTATCGAGACCAACCGCGGCTACGGCCTCTGGGCCACCGGCTACGGCCAGTTCGGCAGCGTCGACTCCACCGCCAACGCCGCCGGCCGCAGCGAGACGGTCGCCGGCCTCGCCACCGGCATCGACTTCCACCCGCAGGTCGGCACCGTGCTCGGCATCGCCGCCGGCTATGGCTCGGTCGACGTCTCGCTCAACCGCACCGGCGAGCGCGCCCACACCGACAACGCGCAGGTCGGCGTCTACGGCGGGTTCTCGAACGGTCCGGTCTACGGCAACCTCGCCCTGGGTTACGCCCGCACCGAGGGCCGCGTGAACCGGTCGATCGGCGTGCCGCAGCTCCAGCCGGGCGGCGCTCAGGGCAACGTGAGCGGCGACCAGTTCATCTCGGCCGGCGAGCTCGGCTACCGCGTCGCCTTCGCCCCGACGGCGGTGTTCTCGCCCTTCATCGGTTTCCAGGTGAACACCTTCGATCAGGACCGCGTACAGGAGACCGGGAACGGCCCGTTCAACCTCAACATCGCGGCCCGCGACTTCCTCTCGGCCCGCACCCTCGTCGGCGGCCGGCTGGAGACCGCCACCGCGGTGTTCGGCGGACGGCCGATCTCCCTGTGGATCAAGGCGGCCTACGTCCACGACTTCGCCGACGTGAGCCGGACGATCAGCAGCGCCTTCGCGCTCGCGCCGACCGTGCCGTTCCTGGTCAACGGCCGGCGCCTCGACCGCGACCGGGCGCTGGTCGGGCTGGGGCTCAGCACCGAGCTGGCCCCGGGGCTCGCCGGCTTCGTCGCCTACGACGCCGAACTCGCCTCGACGGACACCATCCAGGCCGTGCGCGGCGGCCTCCGGTACAACTTCTGACGCCGTACCGGACCGGAACGATGCGGGAGCGGGCTGCCGACACGGCGCCTCTCCCGCATCGTCGCTTCACGCGGTTGCCGATTTATCCCGAGTAGAAGCAGGATAAATAAGAAGACTATGCGGTAGGGGTTGAGGCAATTTGCGGTTGTCGTTTGTGGTTGCCGGTCACTAAAACGCGATCTATGCTTTGCGGAAAGCCTGGGACATAGAAAAACGGCGCTGTTGCATGGAAGCGATGAGGGGTGCGGCACTTCTGGGACCCAACGTGAACGTCGATCCCCGGGGTCGGCTGGTGGCCTTCGAGGCGTTCGACAACCTTCCCTTCGTGCCCCAGCGCGTGTTCGTGATGGAAGTGGACGATGCCACCGTGACCCGCGGCGGCCATGCCAATTCCTGCGACGAGGTGATCGTGGCGCTCCGTGGGGCTGCGACGATCGCGCTGGACAATGGCGAGGAGACCGCCACGGTGCGCCTCAACGGCGATCATGCTCCGCTTTGGATCAGCGCGGGCATCCTGATCCGCCTGGAGAATTTCGAGGCAGGCACGCTGCTGCTGGTCTGTGCCTCCGAGCGCTACGGCGACACGCGCCATTACGCGCAGCCGCAGAAGGCGTTGATCACCGGCGAGGCGGCAATCGGCGGACGGGACCGGTGAACGACCTGTCGATCGCGCAGGCGCTCCCCAACCTGCGCATCGCACGGTTCCGGCAGGAGATCGACGCGGCCGTCGCCTCGGTGCTCGGCGGTGCGCACTACATCCTCGGCGCGCCGGTGGAACGGTTCGAGGCGGCCTTCGCCGCGCACGAGGGGCGCGAGCACGCGGTCGGCGTCGGTTCCGGCACGGATGCGCTGGCACTCGCGCTGCGTGCGCTGGGCGTCGGCCCGGGCGACGAGGTCGTCACCGCGGCGCTGACCTTCGCCGGCACCGCGCAGGCGATCCTGCATTGCGGCGCCCGTCCGCTCTTCGCCGACGTGGATCCCCACACCTGGTGCATCACCGCCGAGACCGTCGAGGCCGTCCTGACGCCGTCGACGCGCGCGATCTTGCCGGTCCATCTCTTCGGCTTCCCGGCCGACATGGCTGCCCTGTGCGCGTTCGCCGCGCATCGTGGCCTCGCAGTGGTCTCGGACTGCGCACAGGCCCACGGTGCCCGGATCGGCCCGCGCCCGCTCGGCAGCTTCGGGGACGCGGCGGCGTATTCCTTCTATCCGACGAAGAATCTCGGCTGCGTCGGCGACGGCGGTGCGGTGCTCGTCGACGATCCGGTACTCGCTGGACGCCTGAGGGCGCTGCGGGAATATGGGTTCTCGCACGGCACGCGCATCAGCCGCGAAGCGGGGTTCAACAGCCGGCTCGACACGCTCCAGGCGGCGATCCTCTCCGCGCTCCTGCCCCACCTGGACGCGGGTAATCGCGAGCGCCGTGCCATCGCCGGGCGCTACCGCGCGGCGCTCGCCGGCCTCAACGGGCTCAGGCTGCAGGACGAGCATCCGGGCGGCGTCAGCCACCAGTTCGCGGTGGCTGTCCCCAACCGCGGCGAACTGGCGATGCGGCTAGCCGATGAGGGAATCCGCACTGCGATTCACTACCATCCGGGCCTGCACCGCCATCCGGCGTTCGCCGATCCGAAAGCCGTGCCGCTGCCAGTCTCCGACCGGCTGAGCGCAAGCCTGCTCAGCCTGCCGATCCAGCCCGAGGTGGCCGGCGCGGAAGTCGAACGCATCGCGTCGGCCGTGCGCGAGGCATACGTGCGATGACGCGGCTCGTCGTCTACGGCGTCGGCTCGCCGATCCTCGGAGACGTCGAGGAGAGCGCATACCGCGCGGGCATCACGATCGTGCTCGGCGTCCGCAACGTCGCCGAGCCGAGCCGGCTGTCGTCGGAGATTCCCACATGCGCCCCCGAGGAGGTCTCCGAAGAACTCCGCGATCTGCCGTTCCTCGTTCCGCTGTTCACGCCGGGCCATCGACAGTGGGTCGTAGGTGAGGCGCTGTCCCGCGGGTTCGTCCGCCACGCGACGCTGATCGACCCGACCGTGATCCAGCCGCGTGATCTCGAGCTCGGCGAGGGGTCCTACGTTAACGCGGGCAGCGTCTTCGGGGCCGGCGGACGGTTCGGTGTCTTCGCCTTCGTCAACCGCGGCGCCACGATCGGCCACCATGTCGATGTGGGCCGGTACGTGTCGATCGGCCCCGGCGCGACGTTGGCCGGCGGCGTCCGCCTCGGAGACGGCGTAGTCGTCGGGGCCGGTGCGGTGGTGTTGCCCGGCATCGCGGTTGGGGCGAACGCGGTGATCGGAGCCGGCGCGGTCGTTACCCGAAACGTCGGGCCGGAATGTCTTGTCCTCGGCAACCCGGCTCGCGTGGTTCGGCAGGACATCGGCGGCCACAAGGGAGTGCGCGTTCGATGAGCGCCGGAGCGAAATTGCAGCACGCAGCCGTCGCCGACCGTCTGATCGTCCACCTCTACACGGTGTGCTGGGACGAGGCCGATATGCTCGGTTTCTTCTTCCGGCACTACGATCCCTTCGTCGAGCGCTACGTGATCTACGACGACGGCTCAACGGACGGGTCGCGCGAGATTCTGCGCGCCCACCCCAAGGTCGAATTGCGTGACTTCCCCCGCACGGATCCCGATTCCTTCGTGCTCTCTCATCGGGCAATGCAGAACGAGACCTGGAAGGAGA
Source organism: Methylobacterium sp. E-025 (assembly GCF_022829705.1). Classification (NCBI taxonomy): domain Bacteria; kingdom Pseudomonadati; phylum Pseudomonadota; class Alphaproteobacteria; order Hyphomicrobiales; family Methylobacteriaceae; genus Methylobacterium; species Methylobacterium sp. E-025. The sequence continues at coordinate 160,829 of NZ_JAKSYR010000115.1, read as the reverse complement.
GTCGTCACAGGGCCGACTGGATCGTTGTTACAGCCATCGACGAGCACCTACACGTGCCCGGCCGCGCCATGGCTGACTACCTCGCTGAGGAGGCCGACCGTGGCGTCACTCTGATTCCGGCCCTGGGCTTCGACCTAAACCACATCGAGATGCCCGATGATGCGGGCTTACTCGTGGAGCGCGTCACGCGCGGGCGCCCGCGCACCGCCTTCAACAAGCTCAGCATCTTCAAGCCCGAAGCACTTCGCGAGACTGGCTTCGGGCCGGGGCGGCATGCGGCAACGCCCGAGGGCGACCTCGTCCTACCCCCGCACGACACCCTCCAGCTCTGGCATTACAAGCATCTCGGCTTCGAGCGGAACGCAACACGAGAGGCGATACAGGCCGAACGGCTTGGGCAAACAGACCGCGCGGAGGGTTTCGGCCAGCACTACCTATGGGGACGCGACCGCTTACGCATTTTCTGGGACGAGATGGAGCGCGAGAGCATCGACCTCGCCGCCGCTGATGCGGGATCCCTCGCCATCCGGCCTCTCTGGTGGGAGGAGCAGGGGATGCGGCGGGCCAATTCGGCGCCTTTGCCGCGCCTCGTGCCAGCGGCGCCGGGGGTCGTACCGACTGTGTCGGTGCTGATAAAATCATACCAGCACGCCCCCTATGTCCGACAGACGATCGAGAGTGTGCTCGCCCAATCCTTCCAGGATTTCGAGATCGTCGTCACCGACGACGGCTCAACCGATGGCACCGCCGAAATCCTGCGCGGCTTCACCGATCCGCGCATCCGCCTCGAATGCCGGCGCGAGAACCAGGGCATATCGGCGGCAATGAATGCCACCGTCGCGCGGGCGCGGGGGCGCTACCTTGCGATCCTCAACTCCGACGATTGGGCACTGCCGGGTCGCCTCCGGCGGCAAGTCGGCTTCCTTGATGCGCATCCGGACGTCGCCGCAGTTTTCGGGATGCCCAGAGCCGTGGATGAGGCAGGCTTACCGACGCAGGCCTACAACGATTTCACCCTGCCGCTCCACTTCACCGACTTCTCTCGGCGAACATGGCTGCGGTTCCTCTTCTTCCAAGGCAACATTCTCTGCGCGCCTACCGCGATGATCCGCCGGGAGGCCTATGAGGCCGCCGGCCCCTACGACCCGCGGCTGACGAACTTACAAGATTTCGACATGTGGATCCGGATGCTGATGTCCGGGCAGAACATCCACGTCTTGCCCGACAGCCTGACGGCGTTCCGCATCCGCGACGGCATGGCCAACGCAAGTGCCCCAAATCCCGAGGCGCGCCTGCGCTCGACCTTCGAGCATTCCATGGTCCTGCGCCGATTCAAAGAGATGGACGAGGTGTTATTCTCCGAGGTGTTCAACCGGGAGGAGGTTGCTCAACCTGATGAGCCGCTGCCCCTGCGCCTTGCCCAGCTCGCGAGCGAGATCGATCGAGCCGAGTTCCGAAGTTTTGCCCTGCACACCCTTTACGAAGAGGCGCGCACGCCGAAGCAGCTCGCCGACCTCCGTGATTGGGGTAGCCGGATTGACGGCCTCGGGCTGCGTGGGGTCGAGGAACGCGAGAGCCGGCTCCATGCCATGGCCGCCGAGCGGGAAGCGCTCGCTACCGACCGTGACCGCATTGCCGCTGCACTGAGGCACGAGGAGGGAGTGCTCGTACAGGAGCGCGCGGCGGCTGAGGCCGAGCGGATCGTATCCGGCGAGCGGCTTGCCCATGCTGAGGAGGAGCGCGCCCACCTCTCGACCGAGCGAGACCGCATCCTTACTGCACTGAAGCACGAAGAAACAAACCTCGCGCAGGAGCGGGCGGCGGCTGAGGCCGAGCGCGCCATATCTAGCGAGCGGCTAGCCCGTGCGGAGGCGGCGCGGGCCCACCTCTCGGCCGAGCGAGACGATCTCAGCTCGCAGCTTCACGCTGCCCTTCAAATCCAGCAGCGTATGGAGCGGACCCTGTGGTTCCGCTCGGCGCGTGCCGTTCGCAGGGTCCGCCGGATGTTCCGCGCCTAACACACGCTCTTGTACTTCCGGGCCGGCGGTGATCCTGATTGGCGATGGTGCTGGTACGAGCCCGACAGGTATCGCGGCACGCCAAGTTGCGACATCCTGGATCCGAGCCGCGCGACAGGTCCGGGCGCGATGTCCGCCGTCGGCCAAGACCTCCCAGACCACGCTGCAGAGGATGACCCCGTCGAGGATGAGATCGTAGCTGCTAGGCGCTGAGCTGTAGAGGTTGCCCACCCTAACCTTGTGCGCTGTTCACGTGCGCGACGGCAAGCCCGTACGCCCGTCGCCTCCCTCAACGCCGATGGCTGCTCGACACGTCCGGCCATATTGGTTTGGCTGCCGGGTGCCGACCGCCTGCTGATGGCCGCACGTCTAAGTCAGGCGGAGATACACATCGTAGAGATCGGCGTGCTCGCCTAACCGCTGCCGGAGACCAGTCAGGTCGTAGGTGCCGCGCCGCTTGCATGGCGAGCACTCCACGACGAGCCGGCGCCCGCGGAGGTCGCATAGTCCTGTCATAGCGGCGCACGACGATGTAGCCACCGCGTGTCGTCTGAGGCGGTTTGTCCGGGCGGACAGCGGGCGGGTGGTTCTTCGGCTTCGACATGGTCTCGGTTCCCTTGTGAGAGGAATGGCCGTTTGACCGCGAGGGTGATGGCCAGGTGGTGGACAGCAGGGTCAGAGCAGCGAGGCGAAACCGGTCAGGACGCAGCCGCCTCCGATGATGACGAGCGCGGCCAGCAGTTCGCCGGCGCCGGCCGCTACAAGGCGGCCAGTAGGCACGAACCGCCCGAAAGAAGATGCACGCGGGATCACGACTGCGGGCAGGCTGGTGCCGAGGAACAGCGTCAGGTCGGCGACGCGGGCCTGCGCGATGCCGTAGCTGGGCTGATGGGCTGCCGAGAACTCGGCTTCCTCGCCAAGCCACCAGCGCAGGTGCCCGAGCAGCGCCAGCGCCCCGAAGCGGGAAGCGCAGGGCGTCGTCACCAAGGTGTCGGTGGCGGCGTCGTAGTCGTCGTTGGCGACCATGGACGCCTCGCCCTCGGGGGCGACCTGATAGGCATCGTAGGCGGCGCGGTGACGCTCGATCGCGCCATGGATCGGGTCGGCGGTGGCGTCGAGCATCAGGGTACGGGCGTGCGGCATCGGTCGGGCTCCAGAGGGCTCGTGGCGGTGGTCGGTGAAGACGAAGAGGGAGAGCCGGCGCCGGCGAGAGATGGCGGTGCGCGCTCAGTGCGCGGCGGCAAGGCGGGCGGTTCTCCTCGACCGGCCGCACTACGCCGCCTTCGGCACCGCGCTTGCCCGCTTCCGCGACACCCGCATTCAGGCGAGCCCGCGCCAAGGCTTCCACGTCACCATGCCGTTCGTGCGTGACCTCTACGGCGATTGCGTCTGCATCTCCTCGGACCTCCAGCGCCTCGCCCTGTCGGGGCCCGCCCTGATCGGGTCCCTGCTGCTCTCGCCTGTCGACGGGCTTGGAGCCTCCCTGGAGCGAGCTGAGGTGGGAACCGCCCTGGACCTCTGCGCCCGCATCGACCTCACGCACGGCGCCTCCCGGATGCTGGCCCCCCTCGACATCACCAGGCACGGGTCCGGCCCGGCTCTGCGGGCACCCTTCCTTGACGCGGATCTCGCCGAATGGTGCGCCGGCCTGCCCCAGGCCGCGCGCCTGACAGATCCCGACGGGACGGCGCGGCCGGGCGGCGTCGTGCGCGCCGCCCTCGACCAGGCCGCCAGCCCCCGCCCGGAGGTGGGCCACGCCCTCGACCTCTGGCTGCGCACGAGCCTCCGGGACTTGCTCGAGGACACCGTGGCGAGCGCCGCCTTCCGCAACCGCGACCTCTTCCGCATGAGCTGGGTCGACCGGCTGGTGCGCGATCATCGCGAGGGTGTTCGCAGCTACGGCACGCTGGCCATTGCGCGCCGAGCGGCCTGGATCGCCTGCGGCGCGTCGCCCGCCGCGAGTTCGACGCGGGCGATCGCGAGGAAGCCCTCGGCGCCTTCGTGGGCGAAGAGCTGTCGGGCCTGGTGGACGAGTTCGGCAATGCGCTCGTCGCGCTCCAAGGCGCCGTAGGCGCGCAGGGCGCCCTCCCAGTGCGAGACCTCGCCCCGGTCGCGCTCCAGGGCGGCTTCGTAGGCCGCCGCCGCGCCGGCCCAGTCGTTGAAGCGCTTCAGGATGCGCCCGAGCAGAGCTCGGTACGCAGCGGCGTTCGGCTCGGCTTCGATCAGGCTGCGCGCCACCCCGACGCTGTGCTCCTTGCTGGATCCCGCCCCCTGCATCAGCCGCAGGCGTGCCTTGGCCGCCTGGGGCGCCTGCGCCTCTGGTCCTGTGAGGCTGTCGAGGAGCGCCAGCGCCCGGGCGCCGTCGCCGATCTGCTCGTAGGCCCGGGCGAGGCGCAGGCGCAGCGGTCCCTGATCGGCGCTCCCCGCTAGCACCGCGACGCGCTGGAGCGTCGCCAGGGCCGCACCCGGATCGCGCGGCGCCTCGATCCGTGTGGCCCGCACGATCAGCGCGGTCGCGCTCTCGCCGAAGCGCCGGGCATGGGTCGCGTAGAGGTCCGGCTCTTCGATCGGGGTCGCGGTGGCGAGCCGCGCCTGGAGAAGGCGGTCGATGGCGTCGGCATCGCGCGGGCTCACGGCGAGGTGCCGCTCCAGATAAGCGACGGCCTCCGCGTGCCGGCCGCGCGCCGCCATTTCCTTGGCAAGCCGCCGGAACACCCGGTAGCGGCGCAGGCGCTCGGGGCTCGAGGTGGCGGCCACCTCCAGCCAAAGCAGGTGGGCGCGGTGGCCGTCGCCCGCACCCTCCAAGGCGATGGCGCGCAGGGCCACCGCATCGATCGCCTTGGCTGCAGAATGCTGGCCCTGGGCGGCCGGCGCGGGCATGCGGGGAGCGAGATCCACCCCGGAACCGATGATCGCCTTGGGTTTCGTGCGTCCCACGGGCTTCGGATTGGCGGCCCGGCGGGGGGCGGATCGGCGGCTCTCCAGGGCGCTCATGCGGCGGCGCCCCTCGTGGCTAGCTCGGCTGTCGCGAGTTCGGTCGTGGCGAGCTCGGTCTTGAGGCCGGTCGTCCCGATCTCGGGCACGCGGTCGATGAATCCGAGGAACCAGGTCTCTAGGCAGAGCAGCGCCCAGAGCAACCCGATCCTGCGGCGCCGCGTCCGGCCCGTGCTCGCCGAGGCGCTGATGGAGGTCGGGGCCTATGCGGAGGCCTGGACGCATCTGGCCGCCGCGCTCCAGGATTCAAACGTCGAGCCCGAGCTTCAGCGCGCCGCCGCCCGCTGCCGAGCCGCCTTCGCGGTGGCCGCCCCGGGGCGGGAGCACGTTCCGGTCTTCCCCGGCGCACTGTTCCTGCGGGTCTTCGAGGCTCCGCCCGCCCGCACCATCCTGCCCCCGACAGATACAGTGATCCTGTGCACGTCCTCGCTCGGGGCGGGCGGCGCCGAGCGCCAAGTCGCGCTCACGGCGGCCGGCGTCTCGCGGGCTCGCGCGGGCCGCGGCCGCACCGTACTCGCGGGCCTCGACCTCACGCCCGCGCGGGGTCGCGCGATGATGCGCAACCTCGCGGAGACCGAGCACCTCGTCATCGAGGATCTCGCGCACGTCAACGACACCCACGTGCTGCGCGCGCTGACGGCCGAGGACCCATGCCTGCGCGAGGCCCTGCGCCTGATGGCGGCCTTCCCACCCAACCTCGCCCGCGACATCCTCAAGTTCTACGACTGCTTCAGGCGCCACCGCCCGTCCTGCGTCCATCTCTGGCAGGACGGGGTGATCTCCACGGGCTCGGTGGCGGCGTTCCTGGCGGGCGTGCCTACCATCGTCTGCTCCATGCGCAACGTGGTGGCGGGCGAGAACGACCGCCGCCGCTACCGGGCCTATCTCGCCACCATGTACCGGGCGCTGGCCGAACGCCCCGAGGTGCGGTTCACGGCGAATTCCGCCGCCGGCGCGCAGGATTACGAGGCATGGCTCGGCTTCGAGCGCGGGCGCATCCGGGTCCTGCGCAATGGCGTCGACGTAAAGAGCCTGCGGGCGCGTGCGCCGGAAGCGGAGCGCCTCGGCGTGCGCGAGCGCCTGAACCTGTCGCCCGACGCCCTGCTCGTCGGCGGCGTCTTCCGCCTCGCCCCCGCCAAGCGGCCGCATCTTTGGCTCGACGTGGTCGCGCGCGTGGCGGAAGCCGATCCCCGCACCCACGGCGTCATCGTCGGCGACGGCGCCATGCGGGCCGAGATCGCGGAGGCCATTGCCGCGCGCGGCCTCTCCAGCCGCATAACGCTCGCCGGCCGCCAGAGCCCGGTGGAACCCTGGATGGCCGCCATGGACGTGCTTCTCCTGGCCTCGGAGGTCGAGGGCCTGCCCAACGTGCTCCTGGAGGCCGAATCCCTCGGCGTGCCTGTTATCACCACCCGGGCCGGCGGCTCGGGCGAGGCGCTGCTCGACGGCGTCACCGGCCGCCTCGTCGAGGACGACGCGCCGGCCAACCTCGCCGCCGCCCTTACCGCCGTGATCCGCTCGCGCGGCCTCCGTCACCGCGCCCGCGTGGGCGCGCCTGTCTTCATCGAGCAGCGCTTCGGAATCGAGCGGATGATCCGCGAGACCCTCGCTGTCTTCGGCGAAACCGATCCACTCAAGATGGGAATGGCATCATGAAAATCGCGGTCATCGGGTCCGGTTATGTGGGCCTCGTCTCAGGCACCTGCTTTGCGGATTTCGGTCACGACGTGGTCTGCGTCGACAAGGATCCGGCCAAGATCGCGGCGCTGAACGCTGGGCGCATGCCGATCTATGAGCCGGGTCTCGACGCCCTGGTGGCCGAGAACGTGCGCCAGGAGCGGCTCAGCTTCACCACCGACTTCGCCCCGGCGGTCCGCGGGGCCGAGGCAGTGTTCATCGCGGTGGGCACGCCCTCGCGGCGCGGCGACGGCTTTGCCGACCTCTCCTACGTCTTCGCCGCCGCCCGCGAGATCGCCGCCGCGCTCACCGGCTTCACCGTCGTGGTGACGAAGTCCACCGTGCCGGTGGGCACCGGCGATGAGGTGGAGCGCATCATCCGCGAGACCAACCCGCAGGCGCAGGTGGCGGTGGTCTCCAACCCCGAGTTCCTGCGCGAGGGAGCAGCCATCGAGGACTTCAAGCGCCCCGACCGCATCGTCATCGGCGCAGAGGACGCGCGCGGGGCCGCCGTGATGGGCGAGGTCTACCGCCCGCTCTACCTTAACGCCGCGCCCATCCTCTACACCGACCGGCGCACCGCCGAGCTGACCAAGTACGCCGCCAACGCGTTCCTGGCCACCAAGATCACCTTCATCAACGAGATCGCGGATCTGTGCGAGCAGGTGGGCGCCAACGTGCAGGAAGTCGCCCGCGGGATCGGGCTCGACAACCGCATCGGCGCCAAGTTCCTGCACGCGGGCCCGGGCTACGGCGGCTCGTGCTTTCCTAAAGACACGCTGGCCCTCGTCAAGACGGCTCAGGATGCGGGCACCCCGGTGCGGCTGGTCGAGACGGTGGTCTCGGTCAACGACCAGAGGAAGCGCGCCATGGCCCGCAAGGTGATCCTGGCCTGCGGAGGCTCGGTGCGGGGCAAGACGATCGCAATCCTCGGGCTGACGTTCAAGCCCAACACCGATGACATGCGCGACGCGCCGGCCCTGTCCATCATCACCGGCCTGCAGGACGGCGGTGCGCAGATCCGGGCCTACGACCCCGAGGGCATGGAAGCCGCCCGCCCGATGCTCACCAACGTGACCTACGCGGGCGACGCCTACGATTGCGCCCAAGGTGCCGATGCGGTGGTGATCGTGACCGAGTGGAACGCCTTCCGCGCCCTCGACTTCCCCCGCCTCGCCACCGTCATGGCCGCCCCCGTCATGATCGACCTGCGAAACGTCTACAAGGTCGACGAAGCCACCCGCCATGGCTTCCGCTACGCCGGAATCGGCGGGCGCCGCGAGCTTCCGGTCTCGGCCAGCTACACCGACTCGCTCGCGCCGGAGGCGGTCCGTGCTTGATCTCCTTCCCAGAACGCGGCGCCGTGTCCGAGCCGGGCACGGCAGGCGTATCGCGGTTATTGGCCTCGGCTATGTCGGCCTGCCGGTGGCCGCCGCATTCGCGGCCTCCGGTGCGCCCACCATCGGCTTCGACGTCGATCCCCTGCGCATCGCGGAGCTGCGCCGGGGTCTCGATCGCTGCAACGTCATTGACCGCCGCGACCTCGAGGATGCACCGATCCGCTACACGGCGGAGGCCGCCCCCCCTGCGGGGCGCCGACTTCTTCATCGTGGCGGTGCCGACCCCCATCGACGCCGCCTGCCGGCCGGACCTCTCGGCCTTGATCGCGGCCTCCCGCTGCGTCGGAGCGGCCATCGCGCCCGGCGCCATCGTGGTCTACGAATCCACGGTCTATCCGGGCGCCACCGAGGAGGTCTGCGTCCCCGTGCTCGAGGCCGCGTCCGGCCTCGTCTGCGGACGGGACTTCACGATCGGCTACAGCCCGGAGCGGATCAATCCGGGCGACATCGTCCACCGGTTTGAGACCGTGACCAAGGTGGTGGCGGGCCAGGACCCGGCCACTTTGGACATGATCGCCGAAGTCTACGGCTCGGTGGTCTGCGCGGGCATCCATCGCGCGCCCTCGATCCGAGTCGCGGAGGCCGCTAAGGTCATCGAGAACACCCAGCGCGACCTCAACATCGCGCTGATGAACGAGCTCGCGATCATCTGTCACCGCATCGGCATCGACACCGCCGACGTGCTTGACGCCGCCCGGACCAAGTGGAACTTCCTGCCCTTCGCCCCCGGGCTGGTCGGAGGCCACTGCATCGGCGTCGACCCCTACTACCTCACCCACCTGGCGCAGATGTCCGATTACCAGCCCGAGGTCATCCTGGCGGGCCGGCGCATCAACGACGGCATGGCCAAGGTAGTCGCCCACGAATGCATCCGGCGGCTCACCGCCCGCGGCGTCACACATGGCCGGGTCGGGGTGCTCGGCCTGACATTCAAGGAAAACGTCCCCGATATCCGCAACTCCAAGGTGGCGGACGTCATCCGGACCCTGGAGATGCACGGCTGCGAGGTGCAGGTGCACGATCCGCAGGCCGATGCCGGGGCGACCCGCCACGAGTACGGCATCACCCTGCGGCCGCTTGCGAGCCTGCAGGATTGCGACGCGGTGATCCTCGCCGTCTCACACCACCAGTTCGTGGCGGCGGGCTGGGACCTCGTGCGGCGCTGCCTGAAAGGGCACGGCGGCGATGTCCTCGACGTGCGGGCCTGCCTCGACCGGAACCGGATCCCGGAGGGCGTCTCCCTGTGGCGGATGTGACGGGCCGGACCCCATTCGGGGGCCGCAATGCGAGACGGGGCCAGCGGAAGGCTGGGGAGGAGAGTGCCATGTTCAAGCGGCTGAGCGTCACGGCTCTGGGCAGTTGCCGCATCGTCAACCCGATGCGGAACGCCGCGCAGGCCGGCCTGATCGACCTCGCCAACGCGGATGTCTACGGCTACCTCCACACGGTGCGCGAGGTGCTGCAATTCCTCGATTTTCGCGATGGGCTGGCGCTGCCCCCCGAGATCGTGCCTTACCTCGCCGGCCCGCGCGGGCTGCCCACCCGCGCCAAGCCCGAAGAGACGTGCGTCTACCTCGTGGAGATCTCCTCGCTCAAGAGCGTGATGCTTGGCGAGTGGGTGCTGCAGCTCAATTACTTCACCGAGCGCTTCCGGGGCCATCCCAACCTCCTGAAGGTGCTCTACGCCGAACTCGGCGAGGACCAGCGCGACCGCCGCATTCTCGACCTCGCGGCGCACGCGGACTTCGCCGCCTTGGCGCCCTTCGAGCGTCACGTGCTCGCCGAATCGCATGTCGCCACCACCACGCGGGAGACGCTGGAGCGCGACGTCCTCAAGATCGTTGCCCGGCTGCCGCGCCCCGTCGTGTTCGTGACCCATTGTAACCTGGTCGACACACAGGGCCGGGAGATCGAGAGCCGGGCGCGGATCAGCACCTGGATGGCCGAACTCGCCCGCAGCCACGGCATGCGGGTGTTCGACCCGACCCCGCACGTCCTTGCCTTCGGGGTCGAGGCCGCGATGGCCGAGGGCGGCGCCAGCCGGGCCCATTACGCCCCCGCCTTCGAGGCAATCCTCCAGGAAGAACTCCTCCACGAGGTCCGGCTCGCCGCTGCCTCCCTGCCGCGTACCACGCACGGGTTCGTGCCCGAATCTCCGATGCCGGTCCTGCGCCGCGCCATGCCGGCGCCGGCCGAGCCCGGCGATGCTCCGATGCACCTGCGCGCGGCGGCCGCGATGCGAGCGGGCGACCTCGACGCCGCCGCGGCGGTGGCGCGAGCAGCCATCGCCGCCGACCCGCCCTGCGCGCCCGGCATCTCGGTGATCGCTCAGGTAGCCCTACGCCGGGGCGAACCCGAGACGGCCCTCGACTTCGCCCTGCGGGGGCGCGCCGCCAACCCGCGCAATTCCTCCTCGGTGGTCACGGCGGCCAAAGCGCTGACCAAGCTGAAGCGCTTCGAGGAGGCGGCCGTGATGTGGCGCGAGATGGCCGGCTGCCGCCGCGAGGCGACCTGGCCGCTGATCGAGGCCGCCCGATGCCACCTACGCGCCAAGCAGGCCGATGCGGGCCTTGCTCTCGCCGACGAGGTGCTGGAGCGCGAGCCCGCTGACACCGTGGCACTGGCGGTCAAGGCCGAGGCCCTGCGCCTGCTCGGTCGTTACGCCGAACTCGCCGCCGTGGCCGAGGCGCTCGCCGAGGCGAACCCGGAGGCCGCCCTCGCCATCATGCAGTGGATGATCGCGGCCGGCCGGGTCGAGGGCCTGACCCGCGTGGCGCGCCGGGTCTGCGCCGCGCCGCAGGGCGTGCCGGAGGCGCATCGCGATGACATCTGCCGCCAGTTGAAGGCGGCGGGCGAGCACGCGCTGGCCCAGGAATTCTGGGCCACCGGCGCCGAGGCCCTGCGTGCCTACTTGGTCTTCCATCCCGGCGACCGCACGGTCGCCCGCACCCTCGCGAAGCTCACCACCCACTGGCTCAAGCCCGCCCGTTCGGCGGTGCAGGCGGGGGATCTCCGGGCGGCGGCCCAGGCCTACGACCTCGTCCTGCACATCGACCCCGAGGGGGTGAAGATCCTGCGCGAGGCGGCCTCCGCGGCAGAGAAGCGCGCGGACTGGACGCGGGCGGCCGATCTCTGGGACCAGGTCGAGCGTGCCGGCGACAGCGATGCCGCAACCCTTGTGCGCGCCGCCCGCGCCGCCGACCTCGCCGGGCGCCCGGAGCCGGCCCTCGGTTTCTATCGCCGCGCCGCCCGGGCCGATCCCGCCAACGCCAAGGCCCTGGCCTCGGCCGAATCCCTGTCGCGCCGCCTCGCCAAGCAGGCCCGCGCGCAAGAAGCAGCCGGGGACATCGACGGGGCCGTCCGCGCGGCCGCCATTGTACTGGCCGACAATCCCCAGGACCCGATCTGCACCCGGCTGCTGCGGCGGGGCGGCGCGCAGGTTGCCTCCGCCCTGCGCCAAGCGGTGGCCGAGGGCGACGACGTCCGACAGGAAGCTCTCGCGACGCAACTCCTGCGCATCGATCCCGAGCGCTTCGAGGCCCTACGCGTCCTCTCGAAGGCGCGGCTCACCAGCGGCCGGTTCGACGAGGCCGCCCATCTCCTGCGCCGCCTCACCGTGGTGCAGTCGGACGTCGCCGCCCACTGGATCAAGCTCGGCCGCTGCCTGCGGCTGATGAAGAGCTACGACGAGGCCCGCGACGCTGCCCGGCAGGCCCTCGCCCGCGATCCGACCAGCCAGGCCGCGCATAAGATTCTGGCCGATCTCGGCGAGAGGCGAGCCCGTTGATCAGTCCTCCTCCCATCGCCCCGGAAGAGGCGGCCGCACCCGTCCGGGGATCCGCCGCTGGCGGCTTCCAGGGACCGGGCGAGCCGGTGCCGCACCTGGTTCTGAAGCGCGGCCATCGCGGGCGCTACCGCTTCAGTTTCCGCACTGCGCTGGGCGGCCTCGCCGGGGAGGTCTTCATCTCGCCCGAAGAGGGTGCCCGCGCGGATCACAAATCGGAGGCTGGCCGCCTCATCGCGCAGCTCGCCCTGTCCCTGCTGGATACGCTCGAGCACCAGACATCGTCGCCGCAGCGATGAAATTGTGTCGCTTCAAAGTAACATAAAAATCGGTCCCGTGAATAATTATCCGGCATGATGCCATTTTGAGCACGCGGATGCCGCCATCTGCGCAAGCATTCGGCGCGCCTGATGGGATTTTGGGGTTCACAACTCAGCCGTATTGCTGCATGACATGGCCGTCAGCGCGAGAGCGGCGGAGAACCTGCGAGTTTTTCTCTCGGCGTGACTGCCTGCGGGTTCTGCAAGCGCTGATTCGGTACGGCGTCTCGCCTGTGTTCAGGCATGCCCCACTTTCGCGGCCTCGCGTCCTTTGGCGAGGGTCCGATCAGAACGAGGACATCTTCATGACCGTTAGGATGGCGGCCCCGTTGCCCGGGCCAGGGCGCGGCTGATTCCGCGGGCCGGGAACGGCAGAAGAACGACGCCGGAATCCACGTGGCGAAGCCATCGGCTGACGCTCGCCGAAAATCGGACTTCCTCAGCAGACATGTCCGCGGAACAGCGCGTGACAACCAAAGGCCGGATTTTTTGCATCGAGCAATGAAAGATCCTGCGTTGCGGATAATCACTATGACAATAATAACGACTGGAATTATAAGTATATCTCAGACATAGCCTTCAATCAAACAACAGAATCACCGCATGGAAATGCGGAAAGGGGACTATATTCATGGCTGAAAACTTGGCTCACGGCTTCGCCTCGATGAACGGCGGCACGACTGGCGGCAGCGGTGGACCGAGCGTAACGGTCTCGACCGGCGCGGCGCTTCAGGCGGCGATCGACAAAGCCACGGGACCGCTGACGATCTATGTCGACGGTAAGATCACGCCGGGCAACAGCGGCGTCGACGCGATCAGCATCGCGAGCAAGAGCAACCTCTCGGTGATCGGCGTCGGCAGCAACGCTGATTTTGACGGCATCGGCATCCGCGTCAGCGGCGGTTCGTCGAATCTGATCATCCAGAACCTGAAGATACATAACGTCGCGACCGGCCCGAAGGATGCGATTGGGATCGAGGGCGCCTCAAAGAACATCTGGATCGACCACAACGAGCTATACAGCAGTTTGACTGCCAACAAGGACTACTACGACGGCCTCCTCGATATCAAGCGTGGGGCTGAATACATTACGATCTCAAATAATTACCTGCATGATCATCACAAGACGTCGCTTGTGGGTTACTCGGACGCTGATACCGGTGGACGGTACATCACTTTTGACCACAATTTCTTCGAGAATATTGGCTCGCGTACCCCCAGTGTCCGGGACGGAGATGTACATATCTACGACAACTACTACAAGAACATCGAAACATCAGGCATCAATCTACGGATGGACGCTGTCGGCCTGATCGAGAATAACGTCTTCGAGAACGTCCACAACCCGATCGTCAGCCTGGACAGCGCCAAGATCGGCTACTGGGACCTCAGCGGAAACCTCCTGACCGACGTAACCTGGAGCAAGCCCGGCAGCCACGAGGCCACCGCCGAGAACGGCCTCTCCACCGCGTCCTACGACGTACCCTACGCCTACACCCTCGACGCCGCGGCGAGCGTCCCCGACCTCGACCGGGCGCAGGCGGGCGTCGGGCATCTCGGCGCCGCGACGCCGCTTCCGGTGTTGCCCGCCCCCGTAACATCCGCGCCGACGGCACCCGACCCGGTGGTGACGCCGCCGGCCACGCCGCCCGCACCGTCCGCGCCCGTTGAGACCACGCCCGCGCATCTCGGCACGCGCTCCGCTGATGTTCTCGACGGCACGGCCAGCGACGACCACATCGACGCCCTGCAGGGGCACGACCTGGTCCACGGCCATGCCGGCAATGACATCCTGATCGGCGGGGACGGCCGCGACACCCTGTTCGGGGATGCCGGCAACGACACTTTGTCGGGCGGCACCGGCGACGATCGGCTCAACGGCGGCGCGGGCAACGACCACCTCGTTGGCGGCAACGGCAGCGACACCCTCGACGGCGGCGACGGCGACGACGCCCTTGAGGGCGGGGCGAGCCACGACGTTCTCATCGGCGGCGCGGGCAACGACCGCCTCGACGGCGGCAGCAATGCCGACGACATGACCGGCGGGACCGGCGACGACACCTATGTCGTCGACATCGCGCGCGACCGCGTGGTGGAACTGACGGGGGAGGGCAACGACACGGTCGAAAGCGCCACGAGCTACAAGCTCGGCGACAATGTCGAGAACCTGATCCTCACCGGATCGAGCGACAATTTCGCGACCGGCAACGCCCTCGACAACATCCTGATGGGCAATGCGGGCAACAATCGCATCGATGGCGGGGCGGGCAACGACGAACTCACGGGCGGTGCGGGCCGGGACGTCTTCGGCTTCACCAAAGACGCGGGCGGCCAGGACGTCATCCACGACTTCGTCCTCGGGACCGACACCCTGGACTTCCACGGCTACCACGCGGCGGAGGCGACCCTGACGGAAAGTAGTGCGGGCACGACGCTCCAACTGCCGGGCGAGACCATCTTGCTCGAGGGTGTCCATCTCCATGCGGTGACCGCCGACTGGGCGCATTTCGCCTGAGGCCGGCCCAACGACCTTTTCGGAAGCCCCGTGAAGGGGGAGGCCGCCACGGGGCAGCCCGGCATCGTCATCGATGCCGGGCGGGCGAGACGACGCGCGGCCGGGGCGCGCGCCCCCCCCTCCCGGTCGCGCATCAAACACCCTCCAATAACATCGGACTTAGCCAATTGGTCAAAGAAGTGGTCGATCGATCAAAGATATGACCGATTGATAACGAAGATGGCCAAACGGCCGATTGTTTCGATGACAGAAGTCCCTCACTCTAGACTTGCTGCCCTGAGCCGCCGGACTCGACGCTGTCGAGCGCGGGGCCATAGAGCAGAAAGGGCAACGCCATGAGAGCCCGGGATCCGGCCGAGTTGATCTCGGCGCTTGCGCAGTGCCGCACGGCGTTCATCGGGGTGGCGGCGATGAGCGGCCTGGTGAACGTGCTCTATCTGACGGGCTCGTTCTTCATGCTCGAGGTCTACGACCGGGTCATCCCCAGCCACTCCGTTCCCACCCTGGTTGGCCTCTTCGTGCTGGCGCTGGTACTCTACGGCTTTCAAGGGGTGCTCGAGACCTTGCGCGCGCGGGTGCTCGCCCGCGTCGGCGAGGCGCTGGACGAATCCTTGAGCGGGCGCGTCTTCGACATCATGGTGCGCGCCCCCCTCAAGGGCGCGGCCTCCGGCGACGGCCTCCTGCCCCTGCGCGATCTCGACGCTTTGCGTAGCTTCCTCGGCAGCTCGGGTCCCTCTGCGTTCTTCGATCTGCCCTGGATGCCGGTCTACCTTTTGATCTGCTTCCTGTTCCATCCGCTCATCGGGGTCGCGGCGCTCGCCGGCGCGGCCGTGCTTGCGACGCTCGGCCTGCTCACGGATCGGGCCACGCGTCAGCCCGCCCAGACGGCCACCGGCCACGGCCTACACCGCAACGGTCTCGCCGAGGCCGGGCGCCGCAACGCCGAGGTGCTGGCGGCACTTGGCATGCAGAGGCGCTTTTCCATCCGCTGGGCGGGGGCCAACGGCGATTACATGCAGGCTCAGCAGCGCGCCTCCGACATCGCAGGGGGCTTCGGCGCAACCTCGAAGGCCTTCCGCATGGCCCTGCAATCGGGCGTGCTGGCACTCGGCGCCTACCTAGTCATCAACGGACAGGCAAGTGCCGGCATCATCATCGCGAGTTCCATTCTGGTGGCGCGCGCGCTGGCCCCGGCCGAGCTCGCCATCGCCAACTGGAAGGGCTTCGTCCAGGCTCAGCAGAGCTGGGGCCGCCTATCCGAGCTTTTCGCCCGCATGCCGGCAGGCGCCCAAAAACACCTGCTCCCTGCGCCACGCCTCTCCCTCCAGGTCGAGGGCCTGAGCGTCGCGCCCCCCGGCACGCCCCGCCTCGCGGTGCAGGATGTCGGCTTCAGCCTCCGGGCGGGGCAGGGCCTCGGCATCATCGGCCCCTCGGCGTCGGGCAAGTCGAGCCTGGTGCGGGCGCTGGTCGGCGTCTGGCCGGCCATCCGCGGCAAGGTCCGCCTCGACGGGGCGGCCCTCGACCAGTGGTCGGCCGACGATCTCGGGCCGCATCTTGGCTTCTTGCCCCAAGAGGTCGAGCTCTTCGCCGGCACCGTGGCGGAGAACATCGCGCGTTTCGATCCGGAAGCGCGCGCGGAGGCCGTGATCGCGGCCGCGCAGGCGGCCGGCGTGCACGAGCTCGTCTTGCGCCTGCCGGAGGGCTACGACACCCGCATCGGCGAGGGCGGGGCGGGCCTGTCCGCCGGCCAGCGCCAGCGCGTGGGCCTCGCTCGCGCCCTCTACGGCGAACCCTTCCTCGTCATCCTCGATGAGCCCAACGCCAACCTAGACGCCGAGGGCGAGAACGCCCTGACCCAGGCGATCCTCGGCGTGCGCCGGCGGGGCAGCATCTGCGTGGTCATCGCGCACCGGCCCAGCGCGCTGGCGGCCGTCGACCTCATCCTGATGATGAGCGAGGGCCGGGCCCAGGCCTTCGGACCGAAGGACGAGGTCCTGAAGCGCGTGCTGCGCCCGGCCTCGGTTCCTGTCGAGCCCCGCCCCATCGGAAGCCGCGCCGCGCCCGGCCCCCTGCAGGAGAGCGCCTGATGGCCGCCGCCTTCACTCCTCGCACCCTCGATTCTCACCAAGTCACGCCCGCCCGCACCGGCCCGCGCGCGCAGGGCTCGATCCGCTGCCATCTCGCGCTCAGCGCGGCCTTCTGCGCCTTCCTGGTCGTGGGGGTGGGCGGCTGGGCCACCTTCACCCAGATCTCCGGCGCGGTTATCGCGCCGGGCCAGCTCGTGGTGGAATCAGACGTCAAGAAGGTGCAGCACCCCACCGGCGGGGTGGTCGGCCAGCTCCTCGTGCGCGAAGGCGCCCGCGTGCAGGCGGGCGACGTGCTCATCCGCCTCGACGAGACCCAGGTGCGGGCCAACCTCGATATCGTCCTGAAGGCCATGGACGAGTTGGCCGCGCGCCGCGCCCGCAACGAGGCCGAACGCGACGGGGCAGCGGTCGTCGCCTTCCCGCCCGACCTCCTAGCGCAGAAGGAAAGCGACCCGGCCGTGGCCCACCTCATCGAGGGCGAGACCCGGCTGTTCGCCTAGCGCGTGATGGGACGCGTGGGCCAGAAGGCGCAGCTGCGAGAGCGCGTCCTGCAGGTGCGCGAGGAGATCAAGGGGCTTACCGAGCAGGTCGCTGCCAAGGTGCGCGAGGTCGGCTTCATCACGGGCGAGCTCGATGGCGTGCGTGGACTCTACGCGAAGAACCTAGTGCCGCTGGCCCGCGTCAACGCCCTGGAGCGCGACGCCGCCCGTCTCGACGGCGAGCGCGGCCAGCTCATCGCCGCCATCGCCTCGGCGCGCGGCAAAATCGCCGAGACCGAATTGCAAATCCTGCAAATCGACGGCGACATGCGAACCGAGACGGGCAAGGATCTCGCCGAGATCCGGGGCCGGTGGTCGGAGTACCGCGAGAAGCGCGTGGCGGCAGAGGACCAGTTGAAGCGTGTCGAGATGCGCAGCCCGCAGGCCGGCATCATCCACCAGATGACCGTGCACACGGTGGGCGGGCTGGTCACCCCCGCCGAGCCCGCCATGCTGATCGTGCCGGAGGCCGACCAACTCGCAGTCGAGGTCAAGATCGCCCCCCAGGACATCGACAACGTGCGGCTCGACCAGCCGGCGACCTTACGCTTTCCCGCCTTCAACCAACGGGTCACCCCAGAGATCGACGGGGTTGTCAGTCTCGTCTCGGCGGACGTGACATCCGACCCCAAGACCGGCCTGAGCTACTATGTGGCCCGCATCCGCGTGCCTGAGGACCAAAAGCAGCGCCTCGGCGCCGCCCGCCTTGTGCCCGGCATGCCCGTGGAGAGCTTCATGCAACTCGGAGACCGCTCGGTGATGAGCTACCTCGTCAAGCCCCTCTCCGACCAAATCGCAAAAGCCTGGAAGGAACGGTGAAACGGCTTCACACCATCGGAGTCGGGCTGGCGCCATACCCGGGATCATGCCGGACCTTGCGCTCACGCGAGCCGATGATCGTCTTAGCAAACATTGATTGATGTAGAGCAAACGCGCGTCATCGCTCCATAGTTATCACCGCCATCTATTCTCGCTATCTTACAGTAATTTAACAAAATCTTGACTGTGGCATGGTATTTCTGACATGCGAACAAGCGTTAAATTGGTCTTGCAGCGGCCGGGCACTCCTCGAAGCTTGCCATTTATCAATCACGCCGCTAAATCGACGACGCCACATCGCGAAAATAATTGAGGCGATTGAACTATATGTATCAATATATAAATAAGAAAATTACATGATTTATATAATAGGCTAATTGTCAAAATCAATAATAATTGGAATCCTCGTATCATAATAGTGCCTAGCTATAGTGATAAGACATTCAAAGATATTATTCAATAGAATTCACTGCTGCCTAGGGAGTCGCAGATGCTCGGAAGACCGCGTGGCACGCCGGATGACGTGAGCGATGAGCGCCTTTCCGACTCCAAACTTCAACGAAGCGCCTCTCTCATGCATTTTTACTTTGATCTCACCGATGGCCCGAACACGATATCCGATGCACAGGGCGTCGATGCGGCAGACCTCGCGGAAGCCATCGAGCAGGCCGGCATTGCGATCGAGGAACTACGCAGTGGCGGAGAGCTGGTGGATGTGGACAGCTTATGGGAACTCGTAATCAAAAATTTTGAGGGAAATGAGCTGTATCGCATGCCTATTATCGATCATTAAATTGAAAGGCATCAACCCAGAGCGCCTCACATATAGACCATACGCGCTCGTCAAAACAATTTTGCGGCATCGGCAGCACGGCTTTTTGCAAGCGTTTGATCCGTAGGTCTTGGGTTCGAACCCCAACGCGCTCACCACCATTTTAGCCTAGTTAATGATTTGGCGTATTCTTTATGGCCTGGGATCAAGCTCTCGATGTTGCGGGGGCCTGCAACACGCCTCGCCGAAGGACAAGGGATTGCGACGCTTGACGATCCGTCGTCCGCCATTCCGTACGACACGGACGCATCACGACCGGCCTGCTGGTCAAACCGACCCGAGCCGCACGACGAAGCCGGAGAACCAAGGCGGAAGTCAAAACGGCGAGCGCGGTCGCGTCCGTGTCGCCCGTCAGCGATCGGCCGACGGCTCGACCAAAAGCGATCGATCGCAGCGGCATCCCGCGCCGCGGGGGGAGGCGAACGGAACGGACACCGTGCACCGCAGCCCGCCTTGCGATCCGAAGCGTGACGGTCTGGGCGGGGCTGAAGACCTGCGTCCAGGCCGAGAAGCTCTCCCATCGCGCCTTGCGAAGGCGCCCGAGCCGTCCGCCACGGGCGTCGCTGCAACGCGGTCAATCGACATAGACGCCGGCGCCCACGAGCGCAGCCACGCCTCCGACGCGCGTTCCGCAGACATAGCTCCACTTGACGGACGGTATCGATGAACCGGGCTTGGGAAACATGTAGTCGACCCAGCCGGCGCCGAACCTATTGACGACATCGATGAAGTCTTTGTGAAATCGGTTCCCGTCGGCATCGCGCTCGTTGAACAGATCCCGTCCCTCGCGATCCGGATGAGCGGCGTTGAACAGGACGGTGCCCTGCATGTCGACGACGAACAGGTATACGTCCCAATGACGCCAGAACGTATTCTTCTTTCGAAAATCTCCGAATGCTTCCGCACCGTGCGTTTCCAGAATCCGGGCCGCCTCATCAACGAGCGCCTCGATGTCCACCGCCTGGCTCGACGATGGAGGATTGATCATCTCGGCGACAAGGATCCTCGCGCTTAAGGCCAGCACCGCCGGCCAGATCAGCAGGGGCTTGAACATGCCGGCGCCTCGATGACGAGCACAACGGTCCTGCGACAGGCCGGGACCGGAGACCAGGACCTATTTGTCGGAACCCGTCATCGTCGACGAATTCCCATGCGTTTCGACTTCGGACGGGATGAAAGCGGCCGAGGTCGGCGTCTCGAAGGTGCGATCATTGCCTTTGTTGCGCCTCAGCACGATTGCCCACCAGCGCCGCTTGATGACAACGGGAATCTCAACAGCGTTGATAGGCGATCTCGAGCTTATAAGACAATCATGCCGATCGATGATCTGACCGAGCCGCTTCAGCGCCGCGAAATTCTGGGCGGCCATCAATTTATGTCCCAAGCAAGCGCCGCCCTCGTTCAAGCAAAGAAAAGTTTCCTCTGCGCGCGCAATAATATTCCTTGCTTCATCGCAATATAATCCGACTTTTGCCAGATCCGACATCTGCCACTCCATGTATACTACACGTGTGATGCTAGGAATCGCTTGGCCTCGTTACATCATGCGTTTGCTGGATGCAATGGATGAATGCCGCAACACAGGTCAACCGGCGGGAGGCAGGGCGGAAACCGTTTGGTTTTCATGGCCTGACTGGCTCCGCAAGGCCAAAGAGCCTCGTAGGCAGCCGATTCTGCTTGGCCTTCGGGGAAGGATGGCTTACGTAAATTCCGATAAACAGTTAAGTTACGCCCTGCAAGGCCGTCGTCTTGCAATCGTCTTTCGAGTATATATTTGATAGCACGTCCTTATCTTCGACATCAACAACATAGAATGGCGGAAATTTGCAGTCTTGCAAGTCTAAGAGACGACTTCACAACGCAGCCGGGATGAGGGAAAAAACCAGGCTATTTACTGAAGCAAAAGTCATGCGCCTCATGAAATACCTTGATTTATTGCGATATACAAGTCTGTTATCGATTACTGAAGAAGTTACTTAGAAAACTTATATTTATTGGTTCTCGGCGACGGGCCGTGGAAGCGCCGGGCGCCGCTGATCATCGGGGGGCCGGACCTGAAGGGCGCGGCCGGGTGCGACGACCGGACGTTCGTCGGGGGCGTCCTCTGGATCCAGCGCCGCGGCTGGCCTCGACGCGATCCGCCGGAGGCTCCGAGCGGAACGGCGTGCTTCGTCGGTTCGGCTGCCGGAACCGGAGAGGGGGGTGGCGGCGGATCTCCGGGGCGCTGTCGGACGATCCCGGCTTCGAAGACCCGATCGTGGATGCCACCATCGCGCGCGCCCGCCGGCCTTCGGTCGGCGCCGGGGGCCGGCGATCGAGCCGCGTCCGACCCGGCGCTCGGACGTTCGCGCGGCCGGCGGAGCAGTCGGATCCATTTCGCCTTGCACGGCCCAGGCTGCCCGGTTGTGCTTCACCCTCGGCGCGGGCCGGAGGGGCGGTGCGCCTCAGGCCGAGAGCCTGATCACCGACCTTCGGGTCGACATCGTCACGGCCGATGCGGCCTGGGACAGGGATCGCCTGCGCGAAGCCCGTCGCCGGCATCGTCCCAGGACTCGAACCACTGCCCACGCGGCCTGAAGCGCCCGACGATGCAGCTTCACGGGCTCGAGCCGGCCCAGGCATCCAAACCCGTCTTCGCCGCGGCGAGACGGAACACGCCCGTCAGCGCCACCCGAGCAGCACGAGGTAGCCGGAATAGGTGAGGGCGGTGGCCATCAGGGCGAGCGCGGTCGGATCCATGGCGGGCGGGTACCGGGGGGAGTCCCGCGCGGCCATCCCGCGATCCGTCGCTGCGGCGGGATGCCCTGGCGCGGGCGGACGCTCAGGCGGCCTGCATCAGCACGAAGTCGTCGGGCACCGCGTCGGTGTGGACGTCGAACTGCGCCAGCAGCGCCGTGCCGAAGCTGGTGGAGATCGCGACGTCGGTGGCGTCGCGGCCGCGCGCGATGACGATGCGGCCGATCCGGCGCGCGTCGTGGCGGGCGTCGAAGGTGTACCAGCGGCCGCCGTTCGGGCCGTTCAGGTAGACCTCGAACCAGGCGGAGAAGTCCATCGGGTTGATGTCGACCGGCACGCCGATGTCGCCGAGATAGCCGGTGCAGTAGCGCGCCGGGATGTTCATGCAGCGGCACAGGGCGACGGCGAGGTGCGCGTAGTCGCGGCAGACGCCGACCTGCTGGTTGTAGCCGTCGAAGGCCGAGCGGGTGGCGTCGGCGAGCTGGTAGTCGAAGCGGATGCGCTGGTGCACCCAGGTGACGATCGCCTGCACCCGGGCCCAGCCCTCTTGCGTGTTGCCGAACAGCGACCACGCGATGCCGGAGAGCTTGTCGGTCTCGCAATAGCGCGAGCCCAGCAGGAACACGAGCACGTCGTCGGACAGGTCCGGCACCGCGAATTGCTGCGCCGTCGGCTCGTAGGCGTCGAGCTCGCCGCTGTCGACGATCAGGAAGTCGGCCGACACCGTGATGCGCCCGCCCGGCGACAGCAGCCGCACGCAGGTGTTGCCGAACCCGTCGGTGTAGGTCCGCATCGGCACCGGCGGATCGACCCGCATCGCGTCGGAGGTGAGCAGGTCGATCGCCCGCGAGGGGTGGACGTTGAGCTGGTAGGTGAGCGCCGTCGGGCCGAACGTGTCGTAGCCGATCGTGTAGCCGGTCCGGATCTTCATGGGGCGCTCCGCCGCGAGGAGGAAAGACTTTCCAAATACCGGTAGAGGTGAATGTTCCTCATGCGGAAGTGCCGGAACGAGCATTCGGCGCTCAAAGAGTCGGCAAATGGCGCGGAACCGTCATTCGAGGCTCCCGAAACGTCGGGTGCGTGCCGGCCGGCGGCCGGAACGCGTCGTCGCCGAGGGGTGTAGTGGGCGTCGGTTCACTCCGCCGCGGCCTCGTAGCTGTCGGGGGCCGGGCAGGAGCACATCAGGTTGCGGTCGCCGTAGGCGTTGTCGACGCGGTTGACCGGCGGCCAGTACTTGTCGATGCCGCGCGCGCCCGACGGGAAGCAGGCCGCCTCCCGCGAATAGGGCCGCTCCCAGGCGCCGATCAGGTCCTGGACCGTGTGCGGCGCGTGCTTGAGGGGGTTGTCCGCCCGGTCCGCGCGGCCCTCCTCGATGGCGCGGATCTCGTCGCGGATCGCCAGCATCGCGTCGCAGAAGCGATCGATCTCGGCCTGGGTCTCGGATTCGGTCGGCTCGATCATCAGCGTGCCGGCCACCGGCCAGCTCATGGTCGGCGGGTGGAAGCCGCAATCGATCAGGCGCTTGGCGATGTCCTCGACCGTGATGCCGGCGCTCTTCTGGAAGGGGCGCACGTCGACGATGCACTCGTGCGCGACCCGGCCGTTGGCGCCGGCGTAGAGGATCGGGTAGGCGCGGCCGAGCCGGGCGGCGATGTAGTTGGCGTTGAGGATCGCGACGCGGGTCGCCTGGGCGAGGCCGCGCCCGCCCATCATCAGGCAGTAGCTCCAGGAGATCGGCAGGATCGAGGCCGAGCCGTAGGGGGCCGCCGAGACCGCCCCCTCCTCGCCCGAGCGCGGATCGGAGGGCAGGAACGGGATCAGGTGCGCCTTGACGCCGATCGGCCCCATGCCGGGCCCGCCGCCGCCGTGCGGGATGCAGAAGGTCTTGTGCAGGTTGAGGTGGCTGACGTCGGCGCCGATGTCGCCGGGCCGGGCCAGCCCGACCAGCGCGTTGAGGTTGGCGCCGTCGAGGTAGACCTGGCCGCCATGGGCGTGGACGACGTCGCAGAGCTCGCGCACCCGCACCTCGAACACCCCGTGGGTCGAGGGGTAGGTGATCATGCAGGCCGCGAGGTTGTCGGAATGCCGCTCCGCCTTGGCGCGGAAATCCGCGACGTCGATGTTGCCGTTCGCGTCGGCGCCGACGACCACCACGCTCATCCCGCACATCTGCGCCGAGGCCGGGTTGGTGCCGTGGGCCGAGGACGGGATCAGGCAGATCGTCCGGTGCGCCGCGCCGCGGGAGAGGTGGTAGCGCCGGATCGCGAGCAGCCCGGCATACTCGCCCTGCGCGCCGGAATTCGGCTGCATCGAGATCGCGTCGTAGCCGGTGATCGCGCACAGCTTCCCGGACAGGTCGCCGATGAGCTCGTGATACCCGGCGGCCTGATCGGCCGGCACGAACGGATGGATCTCCGAGAATTCCGGCCAGGAGATCGGCAGCATCTCGGCGGTGGCGTTGAGCTTCATCGTGCAGGAGCCGAGCGGGATCATCGCCCGGTCGAGCGCCAGGTCGCGGTCGGCGAGGCGGCGCATGTAGCGCGTCATCTCGCTCTCGGCCCGGTTCATGTGGAAGATCGGGTGCGTGAGGTAGGCGGAGGTGCGGACCAGGCCGTCCGGCAGCCGGGACGCGGGCCAGGCCTCGTCGTAGATCGGATCCGTCGCCCCGAAGGCGCGCCAGACCGCCTGCAGGATGTCGGGGCGGGTGCGCTCGTCCACCGTGATGCCGATCCGGTCGTCGCCGACCTTGCGCAGGTTCACCCCGTTGGCGACCGCCTGGGCCAGGATCACGCCCTGGAACGCCCCGACCCGGACGGTGATCGTGTCGAAGAAGTGCTCGGGCTCGACCGTGAAGCCCAACGCCGCGAGCCCCTGGGCGAGGCGCACCGCGTCGCGGTGGACGCGCTGGGCGATGGCCTTCAGCCCGGCGGGGCCGTGGAACACCGCGTACATCGAGGCGATGACCGCGAGCAGCACCTGCGCGGTGCAGATGTTCGAGGTCGCCTTCTCCCGGCGGATGTGCTGCTCGCGGGTCTGCAGCGCGAGGCGGTAGGCAGGGCGTCCGTGGGCGTCGACCGAGACGCCGACGAGGCGCCCGGGCAGCGCGCGCTTGTGCGCGTCGCGGGTCGCCATGTAGGCGGCGTGCGGGCCGCCGAACCCCATCGGCACGCCGTAGCGCTGCATCGAGCCGATCGCGATGTCGGCGCCCATCTCGCCGGGCGACCTCAGCAGCGTCAGGGCCAGCGGATCGGCCGCGACCGCGGCGATGGCGCCGGCCGCGTGCAGGGCCGCGATCGGCCCCGAGACGTCGTGGATCGCGCCGCAGACGCCGGGATACTGGAAGATCGCCCCGAAGACCGCTTCCGGGTCGAGGTCGGCGAGGGGATCGCCGACGACGATGCGCCAGCCCATCGGCGCGGCGCGCGTCCGCAGCACCGCGATGGTCTGGGGCAGGCAGTCGCGGTCGACGAAGAAGGCCTCGGCCTTCGAGCTGGCGACGCGGCGGGCCATGCCCATCGCCTCGGCGGCGGCTGTGGCCTCGTCCAGCAGCGAGGCGTTGGCGACGTCGAGGCCGGTGAGGTCGCAGACCAGCGTCTGGAAGTTGATCAGCGCCTCGAGCCGTCCCTGGCTGATCTCCGGCTGGTAGGGCGAGTAGGCGGTGTACCAGGCCGGGTTCTCGAAGATGTTGCGCTGGATCGCCGGCGGCATCGTCGTGCCGTGGTAGCCCTGGCCGATCAGCGAGACGAGGACCCGGTTGCGGTCGGCGATCTCGCGCATCCGCTCGATCGCCCGGCGCTCGGTCAGCGCGGGGCCGAAGGCGAGGTCGTCCGCGAGCGGCCGCGCCTGCCGGATGTCGGGGGGCAGGGTGTCGTCGATCAGCGCCTCCAGGCTCGGGGCCGCGACCACCGAGAGCATCGCGTCGATCTCGGCATGGGTCGGGCCGATGTGGCGGCGGTTGGCGAAGTCGTAGGGGTCGTAATGCGCGGTCATGGCGGCATCCCGGCTTGGAAGGGCGATAAGGCCGCCGGCGCGTCGGCGCCGGCGGCTGAGCATCGGAGGCGGCTACTTCGGCAGGGCGGCGTAGGCGGCCTCGTCCATTAGCCCGTCCATCTCGGACGGGTCGTCGAGGCGCAGGCGGTAGAGCCAGCCGGCCCCTTGCGGATCGGTGCCGACGGCGGCCGGGTCGCCCGCCGCCGCGTCGTTGACCGCGACGACCTCGCCCGAGAGCGGGGCGTAGACGTCCGAGGCCGCCTTGACCGATTCGACGACGGCCGCCGCCTCGCCCTTCGACAGCTTGGCGCCGACCTTCGGCAGCTCGATGAAGACGAGGTCGCCGAGTTGCTCGGCGGCATGCGCCGTGATGCCGACGGTGACGACCTCGCCCTCCGCCCTCAGCCACTCGTGCGCGTCGGTGAATCGCAGCATGGTCTTGCTCCTGACGGGATGTTTCAGATGCGGCCGCGCTTGAACCCGGCCGGGACGAAGGGGAGGGGGACGACCCGAACCGGCAGGCGCTGGCCGCGGACCTCGGCGAAGACGCGGGTGCCGTCGGTCCCGAGCGCGACGGGCAGCATCGCCATCGCCGCCGGCGCGCCGAGGCTCGGGCCGAAGCCGCCGGAGGTGACGGTGCCGACGGGCTCGGTGCCGGCCTCCTCGGCAAACAGCGGTGCCCCCGCCCGCACCGGGCTGCGCCCCTCCGGGCGCAGGCCGACGCGGCGGCGGGACGGGCCGGCGGCGATCTCGGCGAGGATCCGGGCGTCGCCCGGGAAGCCGCCGGCGCGCGCGCCGCCGATGCGGCGCACGGACGGGATCGCCCAGGCCAGGCCGGCTTCGACCGGCGAGGTGTCGGGGCCGATATCGGCGCCGTGCAGGCACAGGCCGGCTTCGAGCCGAAGCGAATCGCGGGCGCCGAGCCCGATCGGCATCACCGCCGCGTCCGCGAGCAGGGCCTCGGCGACGGCCTCGGCGGCGACGTCCGGCAGCGAGATCTCGAAGCCGTCCTCGCCGGTGTAGCCGGAGCGGGTCACGAGGCAGGCATGCCCGAGGATCGGAACCTCCGCCGCATCCATGAAGCGCATCGCCGCGACCTGCGGGGCGATGCGCGCCAGGGCGGCTTCCGCCTTCGGGCCCTGGAGCGCGATCAGCGCGCGGTCGAGCGCCGTCGCCGTAACCGCGGCGGGAAGGTAGGCCCGGAGATGGGCGAGGTCGGCCGCCTTGTTGGCGGCGTTGACCACCAGCACCAGCCGGTCGCCGAGATTGGCCACCATCAGGTCGTCGCGGATGCCGCCGGCGGCGTCGGTCAGCAGGCCGTAGCGCTGCCGGCCGGGCTTCAGCCCGACGATGTCGGCCGGGATCAGGGCCTCGAGGGCGCGGGCGGCCTCGGCCGGGTCGTCCGCCGCGAGCGCGATCTGGCCCATGTGGGACACGTCGAACAGGCCGGCGTTCGCGCGGGTGTGAAGGTGCTCCTTCAGCAGCCCGGCGGGATAGTGCAACGGCATGTCGTAGCCGGAGAACGACACCATCCGCGCGCCGCGGCGCAGATGCAGGGCGTGCAGCGGGGTGCGCAGCAGGCCGGAAGCGCGGGGGGTGTCGACGGTCGCGAGGGGGTCCGCATGCATCTGGTGTTTCCACGACGACGAGCCGCCGAAGAACGCGGATGCGTTCCTCGGATGCCCCCATCTGTCGCGGTTACCTGAGAGCTTCCCCCGGACGCCGCGTCGGCGGTCTCCGAGGTTTCTCCTTCGGTGGGCGCCAGGTGGCGCCTCTCTCCAGATCGTCCAACGATACGGTGATTGTGCCTGAGAGTTTCCGGGGGTGGTTGCTCCGTCGGCGCCATGATCGGTCGTCGGACCGATCTGGGCTCTCCCGTATCGCTTTATGCGGACGCGGCCAGACTGGCATGCTGCGATGCGGCCAGCAAGCGCCGGCCGGACAACCTGCCCCTGACTGTCACGCTTTCCGCTGCCGGAAGGGGTGTCATCGGCCGAGGAATGTTCGCGCCGCCTTCGAAAACGCGATGGACGCCGCCGGCGCTTCCGGCGATACATCCTGCTAAAGATGCAGGGGAGGGTTGCGTTTGGCACAGGGCATCATCCTGTCCACGACCGGGTTGACCAAGGAGTTCAAGGGGTTCCGCGCCGTCAACGGCGTGACGCTCGAGGTTGTGCGCGGCACCATCCACGCGCTGATCGGCCCGAACGGCGCCGGCAAGACCACCTGCTTCAACCTTCTCACCAAGTTCCTCAGCCCCACGGCCGGCGCGATCCATTACAAGGGCCGCGACATCAGCCGCCTGCAGCCGGCCGACGTCGCCCGGCTCGGGCTGGTGCGCTCGTTCCAGATCTCGGCGGTGTTCCCCCACCTCACGGTGATGGAGAACGTCCGCATCGCGCTGCAGCGGCGCAAGCACGGCGACTCCTTCGACTTCTGGCGCGCCGAGACGGTGCTGCGCCGCCTCGATGCCGAGGCCCTGGACCTCGTCGACCAGGTCGGCCTGTCGGAATTCGCCGGCCACCAGGCGGTGGAGCTGTCCTACGGCCGCAAGCGCGCGCTCGAGATCGCCACCACCCTGGCGCTCGATCCCGAGATGCTGCTGCTCGACGAGCCGATGGCCGGGATGGGCCACGAGGACGTCGAGCGCACCGCGGCCCTGATCCGCCGGGTCGGCAAGGACCGCACCATCCTGATGGTCGAGCACAACCTGTCGGTGGTCGCCTCGCTCTCCGACCGGATCACCGTGCTGGCCCGCGGCCAGGTGCTGGCGGAGGGCGACTACGCCACCGTGTCGAAGGATCCGCGCGTGATCGAGGCGTATATCGGGGCCGGGCATGGCTGAGGCGGCGCTGAAGACCGTTCCGCGCGCGGGCTCGGACGCCCTGCTGGCGGTGCGCGGCCTGGAGGGCTGGTACGGCGAGAGCCACGTCCTGCACGGGATCGACCTCGACGTGCGGGCCGGCGAGGTGGTGACGCTGCTGGGCCGCAACGGCGCGGGCAAGACCACGACGCTGCGCGCCATCATCGGCATCCTGGCGCGCCGCGCCGGCTCGATCACCTACGAGGGCGTCGAGACGATCGGGATGGCCTCGCGCAACATCGCGCGGCTCGGCCTCGGCTACGTGCCGGAGGAGCGCGGAATCTTCGCGAGCCTCACGGTGGCCGAGAACCTGATGCTGCCGCCGATCGTGAAGCCGGGCGGCATGTCGGTGGCCGAGATCCACACCCTGTTCCCGAACCTCAAGGAGCGGGCCGGCAGCCAGGGCACCAAGCTCTCGGGCGGCGAGCAGCAGATGCTGGCCATCGGCCGCATCCTGCGCACCGGCGCCAAGCTGATCCTGCTGGACGAGCCGACCGAGGGGCTCGCCCCCGTCATCGTCCAGCAGATCGGCCGGACGATCCGGGAGCTGAAGGGCCGCGGCTACACCATCGTTCTCGTCGAGCAGAACTTCCGCTTCGCCCAGACGCTCGCCGACCGCCACGTGGTGATCGAGCAGGGGCGGGTGGTCGACGAGATCGCCAACGACGCGCTTGACGCCAATATCGACAAGCTCCACGCCTATCTCGGGGTCTGAAGACCTCGGGCATCGACGGACTTCTAGAGTCCTCATACGAAGAGAAACGCGACGCACGAGGCCGACGACGGACGGGCACTTGGCCCCGACGCGTAAAACGGCCGGCGCACCGAGGAGAACGGACCGGATGCTGAGACGAATGCTGCTTGCCGCCGCGCTGGGGACCCTGACGGCGGCGGCCGCGCAGGGTCAGACGCCGGTCAAGATCGGCGTGCTCACCGACCGCTCCGGCGTCTACGCCGACATCGCGGGCGAGGGCTCGCTCGTGGCCGCCCGGATGGCGGTCGAGGACTTCAAGGCCGCCGACAAGGGCCTCAAGGTCGAGGTCATCTCGGCCGACCACCAGAACAAGCCCGACGTCGGCTCGGCGATCGCGCGGCAATGGTACGACCGCGACGGCGTCGACATGATCATCGACGGCGTGACCTCCTCCGTGGCCCTGGCGATCAACCAGGTCACCAAGGAGAAGAACAGGACCTTCATCGACACCGGCGCCGGCACCGCCGACCTCACCGGCGTGCAATGCACCCCCAACACCGTGCACTGGGTCTACGACACGGTGGCGCTCGCCAACGGCACCGGCGGCGCCATGGTCAAGCGCGGCGGCGACACCTGGTTCTTCCTCACCGCCGACTACGTCTTCGGCCAGACGCTCCAGCGCGACACCACCGCGGTCGTCACCAAGAACGGCGGCAAGGTCGTCGGCTCGGTCAAGACCCCGTTCCCGACCGCCGACTTCTCCTCGTTCCTGCTGCAGGCACAGGGGTCGGGCGCCAAGGTGATCGGGCTCGCCAACGCCGGCGGCGACACCATCAACGCGATCAAGCAGGCCGGCGAGTTCGGCATCACCGAGGGCGGGCAGGCGCTGGCCGGCCTCCTCGTCTTCTCCTCCGACGTGCATTCGCTCGGCACCAAGGTGGCCCAGGGGCTCGTCCTGACCGAGCCGTTCTACTGGGACCTCACCGACGCCACCCGCGCCTTCTCGGACCGCTTCGCCAAGCAGATGGGCGGCAAGAAGCCCACCGCCAACCATGCCGGCGTCTACGCAGGCACGCTCCACTACCTCAAGGCGGTCGAGGCGCTGAAGGCGGCCTCCGACGGCGCCAAGGTCGTCGCCAGGATGAAGGACATGCCGACCGACGACCCGCTGTTCGGCAAGGGCACGATCCGCGTCGACGGGCGCAAGATCCACGACATGTACCTGTTCGAGGTCAAGAAGCCCGCCGAGTCCAAGGGCGAGTGGGACCTCTACAAGCTGCTGGCCACCATCCCCGGCAACGAGGTGTTCCGCCCGCTGAACGAGGGCGGCTGCCCCCTCGTGAAGGGCTGAGCGGTTGGCGTTCTCCCGCGGCGCACGGCGCGCCGCGGCGTCGGGGCAGACGATGGCTGGGTTGCGATGACCACGATCTTCGGCGTGCCGATGCAGGCGCTGTTCGGCCAGCTCCTGCTCGGGCTGATCAACGGCTCGTTCTACGCGATCCTCAGCCTGGGGCTGGCGATCATCTTCGGGCTTCTGAACATCATCAACTTCGCCCACGGGGCGCTGTACATGATGGGCGCCTTCGTCGCCTGGATGCTGCTCAACTACCTCGGGGTCAACTACTGGTGGGCGCTGGCCCTGGCACCGCTCCTCGTCGGCGCCTTCGGCATCGTGCTCGAGCGGGTGCTGATCGCGCGGCTGTACAAGCTCGACCACCTCTACGGCCTGCTGCTGACCTTCGGCATGGCGCTGATCATCCAGGGGCTGTTCCGCAACTACTACGGCGTCTCGGGCCTGCCCTACGCGATCCCGCCGGAACTCTCCGGCGGGCAGCGCCTGCCGTTCATGTTCCTGCCGAACTACCGCGCCTGGGTCGTGGTCGCGTCGCTGGCCGTGTGCCTGGCCACCTGGCTCGTCATCGAGAAGACCAAGCTCGGCTCGTACCTGCGCGCGGCGACCGAGAACCCGACCCTGGTCCAGGCCTTCGGCGTCAACGTGCCCCTGTTCCTGACCCTGACCTACGGCTTCGGCGTCGCGCTCGCGGGCTTCGCCGGGGTGCTCGCCGCGCCGATCTACTCGGTCAACCCGAACATGGGCGCCGACATCATCATCGTGGTCTTCGCCGTGGTGGTGATCGGCGGCATGGGCTCGATCCTCGGCTCGGTGATCACCGGGTTCGGCCTCGGGCTGATCGAGGGGCTGACCAAGGTGTTCTATCCCGAGGCCTCGGCCACCGTGATCTTCGTGATCATGGTGCTGGTGCTGCTGGTAAAGCCCGCCGGCCTGTTCGGGCGGGCGGCCTGATGCGCCAGCCCACGCCGACGAGCGCCGAGGCCGGCCCGCCCACGCGCGGTCGGCGGCAAGCGCGACCGCGCGTCGCCGCAGGTGCGGCGGACGCCATCGGCCGTTCACGGTCGATGGCCATCCAGACAGACGGATTCTGACATGGCCGACACCGCCGCCCTCGCTCCTGCGGACGCCGCCATCGCCCCGGTCATTTCCGAAGGCAGGGACGACCGCGCCCTGCACCGCAGGATCATGCTCGGCATCGCCGTGTTCCTCGCGGTGGCGCCGTTCGTGCTCTACCCCGTGTTCCTGATGAAGGTGCTGTGCTTCGGGCTGTTCGCGCTCGCGTTCAACCTGCTGCTCGGCTACGGCGGCCTGCTCTCCTTCGGGCACGCCGCGTATTTCGGGATGGCGAGCTATCTCTGCGCCTACGCGGCCAAGGTCTGGGGCCTGAGCCCGGAACTCGCGATCCTCTGCGGCACGCTGACGGCGGCGCTGCTCGGGCTGGTCTTCGGGGCGCTCGCGATCCGGCGCCAGGGCATCTACTTCTCGATGATCACGCTGGCGCTCGCGCAGATGGCGTTCTTCTTCTCGCTCCAGGCCAAGTTCACCGGCGGCGAGGACGGGATCCAGGCGGTGCCGCGCGGCGCCCTGTTCGGCACGATCAGCCTCGCCGACGACCGCGCGCTCTACGGCCTCGTGGCTCTGGTGTTCATGGGCGGCCTGCTGCTGATCTACCGCATCATCCACTCGCCGTTCGGGCAGGTGCTGAAGGCGATCCGCGACAACGAGCCCCGCGCGATCTCGCTCGGCTACCGGGTGAACCAGTACAAGCTCGCGGTGTTCGTGCTCTCGGCGACGCTCGCGGGGCTCGCCGGCTCCACCAAGGCGATCGTGTTCCAGCTCGCCTCCCTCACCGACGTGCACTGGGCGATGTCGGGCGAGGTGGTGCTGATGACGCTGGTCGGCGGCATGGGCACGGTGTTCGGGCCGATCATCGGCGCGCTGGTGATCGTCACGATGGAGACCTACCTCGCGCAGTTCGGCGCCTGGGTGACGATCATCCAGGGCGTGGTCTTCGTGCTCTGCGTGCTGCTGTTCCGCGAGGGCATCGTCGGCCTGATCGCGCGGATCACCCGGCGTCCGCTGTGACCCGGGCCGGCGGAGGCGCGGGGAGGGTGGGCGCATGAGCCCGTTCGAGACCGGGCTCGACCGCTCGGCCGCGAACTGCGCGGCGCTGACGCCCGTGAGCTTCCTGACGCGCGCCGCCGACGCCTTCGCCGACCGCTTGGCGGTGATCGACGGCGACCGGCGCCTGACCTACCGCGCGCTCGACGCCCGCTGCCGCCGCCTCGCCGCGGCGCTGGGGGGGCGCGGGATCGGCCGGCTCGACACGGTGGCGATCCTGGCCGGCAACGTGCCCGCGATGATCGAGGCGCACTTCGCCGTGCCTATGCTCGGCGCGGTGCTGAACCCGCTCAACACCCGCCTCGACGCCGCCACGCTCGCCGCCACGCTGACCCATGGCGGGGCGCGGGCGCTGATCGTCGACGCGCCGTTCCGGGCGCTCGCCGCCGAGGCGCTGGAGGCCGTCCCGAACCCGATCCTGGTGATCGCCGTGGACGACCCCGGGGGCGGCGGCCTCGCCTACGAGGACCTCGTCGCGGAGGGCGACCCGGACTTCGTCGGGCCGGGGCCGGACGACGAGTGGCAGTCGCTCTGCCTGCTCTACACCTCAGGCACCACCGGCGACCCGAAGGGCGCGGTCTACAGCCACCGCGGCGCCTACCTCCAGGCCCTCGGCAACGCGCTCACCTTCGGGCTCTCGCCGGGCAGCGTCTATCTCTGGACGCTGCCGATGTTCCATTGCAGCGGCTGGTCCTACCCCTGGGCGGTGGTGGCGGCCGGCGGCACCCAGGTCTGCCTGCACCGGGTCGAGCCGGCCGCGATCTACCGGGCGATCGCCGAGCACGGCGTCACGCATCTGTGCGGCGCGCCGATCGTGCTGTCGATGATCGTCAACGCCCCCGCGGAGGTGCGCAGGCCGTTCCCGCAGCGGGTGCGCTGCGCGACGGGCGGGGCCGCGCCGCCCTCGACCGTGATCGCCGCGATGGAGGCGGCAGGCTTCGCGGTGACCCACCTCTACGGCGCCACCGAAAGCTACGGCCCGGCGACGATCTGCGTGCCCGGCCCCGACTGGGACCGGTTGGAGCCCGGCGAGCGCCACCGCCGCATGGCCCGCCAGGGCGTGGCGCTGCCGACGGTCGAGGCGGTGCGCGTCGTCGATCCCGGAACGCTGGCGGCGGTGCCGCGGGACGGCGCCACGGTCGGCGAGATCGCCCTGCGCGGCAACACCGTGATGAAGGGCTACCTCAAGAACCCCGAGGCGACGGCGGCGACGCTCCGTGCCGGCTGGTACCTCTCGGGCGACCTCGCGGTGCAGCACCCCGACGGGCAGATCGAGATCAAGGACCGCGCCAAGGACATCATCATCTCCGGCGGCGAGAACATCTCCAGCCTGGAGATCGAGGAGGTCCTGACCCGCCACCCCGCGGTGATGCTCGCCGCCGTGGTCGCGCAGCCCGACGCCAAATGGGGCGAGAGCCCCTGCGCCTTCCTGGAGCTCAAGGCCGGCGCGACCGCGCCGAGCGAGGCCGAGATCGTCGCCTTCTGCCGGGCCGGCCTCGCCCGCTTCAAGGTGCCGAAGCGGATCGTGTTCGGCCCCCTGCCGAAGACCGCCACGGGCAAGATCCAGAAGTTCGTGCTGCGCGAGCAGGCCCGCGCGCCGTAGACGCGCGCCCCGGCAAGGCGTCGCTCCGGACACGATCGGATACACGCCGTTACGCTTCGTTAACCATCCGCTCGCCATCCTGTGGCCTTCAAGCCGGGAGCGACCGTGGTGACCCAGACCCTGACCCTCAGCTTCGACGACCCCACCGCCGAGTGCCCGCTGCCGCCCGACGCGCTCGGCCGGATCTCCCGCGCCGACCCGGAGACCGTGTCGGCGATGGTCTGCGAGATCCCCGAGGCGACCCGCGCGCGGCTGGCGGTCTACCTCTACGGCCGCAGCCACACCCACGAGCTCGGCATCCGGATCGCGGCCACCTGCGACGGCGCGGTGCTGCGCCGCGCCGCCGGCCTCGTCGGCAACACCCTCTACGACCTGTCGCGCCGCCCCTACGCCGCCCCGAGCTACGGCAGCCACCGTTCGCAGGGCAGCCGGATCAGCCTCGGCGGTCCACGCCTCGACAGCCGCCGCGGCTAGAGCGGTTGCCCTCATCGATCGATCGCGGAAACGAGTCTGACCTGCTGAGGGGCCGCATGTTCGTCACGCAGGCCGGCATCCGCCGCCCTTGAGGATGCTCCGCGGCGGTACGGACGGCACAGGACGTGGTACGGCCGGCCCCTCTGCGAGGGATGCCGCCATGTCGTGGATCAGCCTCACCCGGTTGCGGCTTCGCGGCTGGCGGTTCGTGCCCGGATTCGCGTGGTACGCGATCCGGTCGAGCCGGCAGGCCTCCAGGGCCGCCGGCTACCGCGACGGCGCGCTGCTCAACGACGCCAAGCTGACCTTCTGGACCGTCACCGCCTGGACCGACGAGGCGGCGATGCGCGCCTACGTGCTGGCCGGCGACCACCGCGCGGCGATGGGAAAGCTCGCCCGCTGGTGCGACGTGGCCTCCGTCGCCCACTGGATCGCGCCGGACCTGCTGGACTGGCCCGAGGCCGACCGGCGGATGCGCGAGACCGGCCGGCCCTCCAAGGTCCGCCATCCGTCGCCCGCGCACGCGGCGCTCGCCTACGATCCGCCGCGCACGACCCGCGGCGGACGGCTTCCCCGGGCGGCCGGCTGAGCCGGCCCGCTCAGCCCGGTTTCCGCTCGTCGGCCTTCAGCTCCGGGAAGTCCGACTGGGCGAAGGCCAAGCCCCGGAACGGGTCGTCGGTGGTGCCGTCGTGCTCCAGGCGCCGGAGCTGGACCCGGCGGATCTTGCCGGAGATGGTCTTGGGCAGCTCCGCGACGAACTCGATCGCCCGCAGCCGCTTGAACGTCGCGAGCCGCGCGTTGGTGAAGCGGAAGATGTCGAGGGCGGTCTCCCGCGTCGCCTCCGCGCCGCCGACGAGCGACACGAAGGCCTTCGGGATCGTGTAGCGGATCGCGTCGGGCGCCGGCACCACCGCCGCCTCGGCCACCGCCGCATGCTGGATCAGCACGCTCTCCAGCTCGAACGGGCTGATGCGGTAGCCGGAGGACTTGAACACGTCGTCGGCGCGCCCGACGAAGGTCAGGGTTCCGTCCGGCTCGACGAAGGCGACGTCGCCGGTGCGGTAGAGCGGCCCGTCCGCGCCGGAAAGGTGGCCGGCGCCGTCGTCGTAGCCCTGCATCAGGGCGGCCGGGCGGTGCTCGCCGAGGGCGAGGCAGACCTCGCCCTCGCTCGCCGGCTGATCGTCGATGTCGAGGATGCGGACCGTGTAGCCCGGCAGCGGCCACCCCATGGCGCCGGGCTTCACCGTCTGGCCCGGGGTGTTGGCGACCTGGGCCGTGGTCTCGGTCTGGCCGTAGCCGTCGCGGATGGTCAGGTTCCAGGCGTCGCGCACCCGCTCGATCACCTCCGGGTTCAGCGGCTCGCCGGCGGCGCAGACCTCGCGCAGCGCCAGGTCGTGCCCGGTCAGGTCCTCCTGGATCATCAGCCGCCACACCGTCGGCGGCGCGCACAGGGTGGTGACGCGGCAGCGGGCGAGCACCGCGAGCAGGGCAGGGGCCGAGAACGGCGCCTGGTTGACCACGAACACCGTGGCGCCGGCGTTCCAGGGGGCGAAGACCGAGGACCAGGCGTGCTTGGCCCAGCCGGGAGAGGAGACGTTGCAATGGACGTCGCCGGGCTGCAGCCCGAGCCAGTACATCGTCGACAGGCTGCCGACCGGATACGAGCGGTGGCTGTGCCGCACGAGCTTGGGCTTCGCCGTGGTGCCGGAGGTGAAGTACAGCAGGAACGGGTCGTCGGCGCCGGTCGCCGCGTCGGGCGCGAACGCGTCGGAGGCCGAGAATGCGGCCGCGTAGGGTTGCCAGCCGGGCGCGGCCGGCCCGGTCGTCAGGCGCACCACCGGCCCCAGGTCGACGCCCTCGAACTTCGGCACCTGATCGGCCCCGGCCACGATCAGCCGCGGCCGCCCGCGCTCCAGCCGGTCGGCCAGCTCGCCGTCGGTGAGCAGCGTGGTCGCCGGGATCACGATCGCCCCGAGCTTCATCGCCGCCAGCATCGTCTCCCACAGGGCCGGCACGTTGCCGAGCAGCAGCAGCAGGGTGTCGCCGCGTCGCAGGCCCAGCGACCGCAGGTGGTTGGCGACCTGGTTCGAGCGCCGGCTCATCTGCGAGAACGAAACCTTCGTCTCCGCCCCCGAGGCCGCGTCGACGATCCACAGGGCAGGGCGGTCGCGGGTCTCCGGGCGGGTCGCGAGATCCGCGTCGAACCAGTCGAGCGCCCAGTTGAACGCCGCCGCGTCCGGCCATCGGAAGCCCGCATAGGCCGCCGCGTAGTCGGTGCGGCGGGCCAGAAGAAAGTCGCGGGACTCGCGAAAGCTCGGCATCGGCGTTCTCCCTGGTTTTCGGTGGCTTTTCCGTTGTCTTGTGTTCGATCAGTCTTTTGCTGAACTGAAGCTTCGGCGGAGCATCTTTCCCCTCTGCGGGGGCTATCACGTCCGCCCGGCTCGCGCGTTTCGGTTCGAAAACCCCCACCGTCCTCCCGGGGCGCCGGAGGCGAGCCCGGGATGACGGGGCGGGGCCGGATGAGTTTCGCTCGAGGCCGGGACGATGCGTGAAGACGATCGGCCTCCGTAGCGAGAAGTGGCGCTACCCGTGCGTGAACTTCGGCGCGCGCTTCTCGACGAAGGCGGCCATGCCCTCCTTCTGGTCCTGGGTGGCGAACATCGCGTGGAACACCCGCCGCTCGAAGCGCACGCCTTCCGTGAGCGTGGTCTCGTAGGCGCGGTTGACCGCCTCCTTGGTCATCATCGCGATCGGCTTGGACATGCCGGCGATGGTTTCGGCGACCCGCATCGCCTCCGCGACGAGCCCGTCGGCGGGCACGACCCGCGAGACCAGCCCGGCCCGCTCGGCCTCGGCCGCATCCATCATCCGGCCGGTCAGGCACATCTCCATCGCCTTGGCCTTGCCGACGAACCGGGTCAGCCGCTGGCTGCCGCCGATTCCGGGCATCACCCCGAGCTTGATCTCCGGCTGGCCGAACTGCGCGGTGTCGGCGGCCAGGATCAGGTCGCACATCATCGCGAGCTCGCAGCCGCCGCCGAGCGCGAAGCCGGCCACGGCCGCGACGATCGGGGTCCGCAGGGCCGTGAAGCGCTCCCAGTCGGCGAAGCGGTCGCCGGCATACATCTCGGCATAGGTCGCCGCCTGCATCTCCTTGATGTCGGCGCCGGCGGCGAAGGCCTTGGCCGACCCGGTGATCACGATGCAGCCGATCCCCGGATCGGCATCGGCGGCGGTCGCCGCCGCGATCAACGCGCGGGTGAGCTGCGCGTTGATCGCGTTCAAGGCCTTGGGCCGGTTCAGGGTGATGAGCCGGACGCGCCCGCGCGTCTCGATGAGGATCGTCTCGTCCCCGGTCAGATTCTCCGGCATGGTCAAACCTCCTCGCGCGGTCCGCGCAGCATCTGGACGATCGCCGAGAAATCCTGCCCGCCGTGGCCTTGCGCGTCGAACCGGGCATAGAGGCGCTCGGCCTCGGCGCCGAGGGGCGTCGCGGCGCCGGCGGTGCCGGCGGCTTCTTGCGCGAGGCGCAGGTCCTTCAGCATCAGGGCGGCAGCAAAGCCCGGCCGGTAGCCGGTGTTGGCGGGCGAGGTCGGCACCGGCCCCGGCACCGGGCAATAGGTGGTGAGCGACCAGCACTGCCCGGACGAGACCGAGGCCACGTCGAACAGGGCCCGCTGCGAGAGCCCGAGCTTCTCGCCGAGCGCGAAGGCCTCGCACACGCCGATCATCGAGATGCCGAGGATCATGTTGTTGCAGATCTTGGCGGCCTGGCCGGCGCCGGCCGCACCGCAATGGAACACGCTCCGGCCCATCCGCTTCAGGATCGGCTCGGCGGCGGCGAAGGCCTGTTCCGAGCCGCCGGCCATGAAGGTCAGCGTCCCGGCCTTGGCGCCCCCGGTGCCGCCGGAGACCGGCGCGTCGATCGCGGGGCAGGAGCGCGCCTCGGCCAGGGCGTGGGCCTCTCGGGCGCTCGCGACGTCGACCGTCGAGGAATCGATCAGCAGGGTGCCGGCGGGGACCGCTCCGGCGACCTGCGACCAGACCTCGACCACGTGTCGGCCGGCCGGCAGCATCGTCACCACCGCGGACGCGCCCTCGACCGCCTCCAGCACCGAGCCGGCGACGGCGACGCCCTCGGCCCGCGCCGCCTCCAGCGAGGCCGGGGCGAGGTCGAACCCGCGGACCGCGTGCCCGGCGCGGACGAGGTTGGCCGCCATCGGGCCGCCCATGTTGCCGAGCCCGATGAAGGCGATGGTCTGGGGCCGCGTCGTCATGGGTTCCTCCCGTATGTCTCTCACGGCGGCGCTCTGCGTGGAGCACGACCGATCCTTGTTCCTTGCTCCCATCCACCCCCTCATCCTGAGGTGCCGGAGCGAAGCGGAGGCCTCGAAGGAGAGATCCAGGTCCCGCTGCGATCCCTTGAGCCCTCCTTCGAGGCCCGCTGGCACGGGCGCCTCAGGATGAGGGGGCGGGGTGGGACAAGACGTCGTCCGGCACCGAAAAGACCGGGGCCGCCCGCGGCGCGAGCCAGCCGGCGATCCGTTCGGGATCGACCGCGTCGAGGGTCGGCGGCGACCAGCGCGGCGCCTTGTCCTTGTCGATCACCGCCGCGCGGATGCCCTCGCGAAAATCCCCCTCCGCCAGCAGAGCGAGGGACGCGTGGAACTCGCGCTCCAGGCAGGCCTCCAGCGTCGTCGCCGCGCGGCCGAGACGCAGCAGGCGCAGCGTCAGCACGAGGCTCGACGGCGACTTCTCCAGCAGCGTCGCGCGCGTCCGCCCGGCGAATTCGGAGCCTTCGCCGGCGAGCGCGGCGAGGATGTCCTCGACGCGATCGTGCGCGAAGCAGCGGTCGATGACGGCTTGCGCCGCAGCGAGCGGGGCCGGCCCCGGCGTGACGGCGCGCGCGTCGATCGCCGCCCGGACGGTGGCGTGGCCGGCCTCCGGGGCGAGGGCGGCGAGCGCCTCGATCAGGGCGGGCAGCGTCGCTGCGGGCACGCAGGCGTCGGCGACCCCCGCGAAGATCGCGTCGGCCGCGCCCATGGGCTCGCCGGTCAGCCCGAGATAGGTCCCGGTCTCGCCGGGCGCGCGCGGCAGCAGCCAGGTGCCGCCGACGTCGGGCAGGTAGCCGATGCCGGTCTCCGGCATGGCGATGCGGGAGCGCCCGGTGACGACGCGGTGGCCGGCATGGCCCGACAGCCCGACGCCGCCGCCCATGGTGATCCCGTCCAGGATCGCCACGAACGGTTTTTCGCAATGCGCGATCCGCGCATCGAGGCGATACTCGTCGCGCCAGAAGTCCTCGGCGGAGCTTGAACCCGCGCTCTCGTAGAGCGAGCGCAGGTCGCCGCCGGCGCACAGGCCGCGCTCGCCCTCGCCGGTGAGCAGGATCGCGGCGACGCCTTCGTCGGCGGCGAAAAGATTGAGGGCGGCATCGATCGCGCCGACCATGCCGTGGGTCAGCGCGTTCAAGGCCTTCGGCCGGTTCAGGCGGATGCGCCCGAGCGTGCCGACGCGCTCGACGAGGATGTCGGGCATCAGCGCTCCCCGAGCAGCGCGCGGGCGATGATCACCCGCATGATCTCGTTGGTGCCCTCCAGGATCTGGTGGACGCGCAGATCCCGGACGATCTTCTCGATGCCGTACTCGGCGAGATACCCGTAGCCGCCGTGGAGCTGCAGCGCCTCGTTGGCGACGTGGAACGCGGCGTCCGTCACGTGGCGCTTGGCCATGGCGCAGAGCTTGGTCGCCTCCGACGCCCTGGCGTCGAGGGCGGCGGCCGCGTGGCGCAGGAACGCGCGGGCGACCTCGAGCTCGGTCGCCATGTCGGCCAGCCGGAACTGCAGCGCCTGGAAGTCCGAGAGCTTCTGGCCGAAGGCGCGGCGGTCGCCCATGTAGGCGAGCGTCCGGTCGAGGGCCGATTGCGCGCCGCCCAGCGCGCAGGCGGCGATGTTGAGGCGGCCGCCGTCGAGCCCGGCCATGGCGTAGCGGAAGCCGTCGCCCTCGGCGCCCAGCCGGTTCTCGACGGGCACCCGGCACTGGTCGAAGCGCACCGCGCGGGTCGGCTGGGCGTTCCAGCCCATCTTGCGCTCGTCGGCGCCGAAGGAGAGGCCGGGCGTGCCCTTCTCGACGACGATCGCCGAGACGCCCTTCGCGCCCTCGCCTCCGGTCCGGGCCATGACGAGGTAGAGGTCGCTGGCGCCGGCGCCCGAGATGAACTGCTTCTCGCCGGTCAGCACGTAGGCTTCGCCGTCGCGAACCGCGCGGGTTCGGAGCGCCGCGGCATCCGAGCCCGAGCCTGCCTCGGTCAGGCAATAGCTGGCGATCCTGTCCATCCGCGTCAGCGACGGCAGCCAGCGCCGGCGCTGCGCCTCGCTGCCGAAGGCGTCGATGATCCAGGACGACAGGTTGTGGATCGAGAGGAAGGCCGCCACCGTCGGGCAGCCTTCGCCCAGAGCCTGGAAGATCAGGCTGGCGTCGACGCGGCTCAGGGCCGATCCGCCGACATCCTCGCGGATGGTGATCGCGGCCATGCCGAGAGCTGCCGCCGCGCGAAGAGTCTCGACGGGGAAGTGCTTGCGCGCGTCCCAGTCGAGGGCGTGCGGCGCGATGTGCTCGCGCGCGAAGTTCTGGGCCATCTCCCGGATGGCCACCTGATCCTCGTCGAGCCCGAAGCGCATGGCATCAAGTCCTTGGCTGGACGGTTCTCCCTCCCCCGCAGAGGGGGGAGGGTCGGTTCACCGCATCGTCGGGATCGAGAACTCCGCGCCGCTCTTGATGCCCGAGGGCCAGCGCTGCGTCACGGTCTTGGTCTTGGTGTAGAAGCGGATCGCGTCGGGCCCGTGCTGGTTCAGGTCGCCGAAGCCCGAGCGCTTCCAGCCGCCGAAGGTGTGGTAGGCGATCGGCACCGGGATCGGCACGTTGACGCCGACCATGCCGACGTTGACCCGGGCGGTGAAGTCGCGCGCCGCGTCGCCGTCCTGGGTGAAGATCGCGACGCCGTTGCCGTACTGGTGGGTGGAGGGCAGCGCCAGCGCCTCCTCGTAGTCCTTGGCCCGCACGACCGAGAGGACCGGGCCGAAGATCTCCTCCTTGTAGATCATCATGTCGGCGGTGACGCGGTCGAACAGGCAGCCGCCCATGTAGAAGCCGTTCTCGTAGCCCTGCAGGGTGAAGCCGCGGCCGTCGACGGCGAGCTCGGCGCCCTCCTGGAGGCCGGTCTCGATGTAGCCCTTCACCCGCGCCACCGCCTCGGCGGTGACCATCGGGCCGTAATCGGCCGAGCCGTCGTGCGAGGGGCCGATCTTGAGGCTCTCCACCCGCGGCACCAGGCGCTCCATCAGCCGGTCGGCGGTGCCCTCGCCGACGGGGACGGCGACCGAGATCGCCATGCAGCGCTCGCCGGCCGAGCCGTAGCCGGCGCCGATCAGCGCGTCGACGGCCTGGCCCATGTCGGCGTCGGGCATGATGATCATGTGGTTCTTGGCGCCGCCGAAGCACTGGGCGCGCTTCCCCGTCTGCGCGGAGCGGACGTAGATGTACTCGGCGATCTGCGAGGAGCCGACGAAGCCCACCGCCTTGATGTCCGCGTCGTCGAGGATCGCGTCGACCGCCTCCTTGTCTCCGTTGACGACGTTGAGGATGCCCGGCGGCAGGCCGGCCTCCAGGAAGATCTCGGCGATGCGCATCGGCACGCCGGGGTCGCGCTCGGACGGCTTGAGGATGAAGGCGTTGCCGCAGGCGATGGCCGGGGCGCATTTCCAGAGCGGGATCATCGCGGGGAAGTTGAACGGCGTGATGCCGGCGACCACGCCCAGCGGCTGGCGCAGGGAGTAGACGTCGATGCCGGGGCCGGCGCCTTCCGTGAACTCGCCCTTCAGCAGGTGCGGGATGCCGCAGGCGAACTCCACCACCTCGACGCCGCGCTGGATGTCGCCCTTGGCGTCGGGCACGGTCTTGCCGTGCTCGGAGGCCAGCAGCTCGGCGAGCGAATCCGTCTCGCCGCGGATCAGCTCGAGGAAGCGCATCATCACGCGGGCGCGCTTCTGCGGGTTGGTGGCGGCCCAGGCGGCTTGCGCGTCGCGGGCGTTCTCGACCGCCGCGCGAAGCTCGGCGCGGCTCGCCAGGGCGACGCGGGCCTGGACCTCGCCGGTCGAGGGAAGGAACACGTCGGCGAAGCGGCCGCTGGTGCCCGCGACGGTCTTGCCGCCGATGAAATGCCCGATCGTGCGCATGTGCGCCTCTCCTGTGCTCGTTTCCTCAGGTCCGGCCGGCGCGACGGCCGACCGATTTTGA
This sequence comes from Methylobacterium sp. E-025, assembly GCF_022829705.1. NCBI lineage: Bacteria > Pseudomonadati > Pseudomonadota > Alphaproteobacteria > Hyphomicrobiales > Methylobacteriaceae > Methylobacterium > Methylobacterium sp. E-025. Next base: position 117,714 of record NZ_JAKSYR010000115.1, on the reverse strand, counting down.
GCGGACCATAGCAGCGCCGATCGGGCGATAAAGCTGGACCTGCTCGCAGCCGTTGTGCATCGATGCACAGCGCCATCCCCGTCGGACCCAGCCCGTGAGCCTCAAGAAGACCCGCAACTGGGACGACCTGCGCTTCTTCCTCGCCGTCGCCCGCACCGGCACACTGACGGCCGCGGCGGCGCAGACCGGCACCGAGCACACCACCGTGGCCCGGCGCATCCTGGCCCTGGAGGAGGGGCTCGACCGCCGGCTCTTCCACAAGAGCAACCTCGGCTACGCGCTGACCGAGGCCGGCGAGGCGCTGCTCGGGACGGCGGAGGCGATGGAGAGCGCCTTCGTCTCGGGCTCGGCGGCCGGCGGCACCGGGCGGAGCGTCGCGGGCACGGTGCGGATCGGCGCGCCGGACGGGTTCGGCAGCGTGTTCCTCGCGCCGCGGATGCACCGCCTGACCGAGGCCCATCCCGGGCTCGAGATCGAGATCATGGCGACCGCGCGGATCTTCAGCCTGTCGAAGCGCGAGGCGGACATCGTCGTCAGCCTGTCGGCACCGCAGCAGGCGCGGGTGGTGACACGCCGGCTCACCGACTACCGGCTCTTCGTCTACGGGTCGAAGGCCTACCTCGCCGCGGCCGAGCCGATCCGGACGGCGGCCGACCTCGGGCGGCACCCGTTCGTCAGCTACATCGAGGACATGCTGTTTGCGCGGGAGCTCAACTACCTCAACGTGATCGGGCCGGGCGCCAGCGCGCGGCTGCGCTCGACGAACCTGCTCGCCCAGGTGCACGCCACGCTCGCCGGTGCCGGCCTGTGCATCGTGCCGGCCTTCATCGCGGCCGCCCATCCCGGCCTCGTGCCGGTGCTGCCGGACGCGCTGTCGCTGACGCGGGCCTTCCACATGCACATCCACGAGGACCACCGGAAGGCCGCCCACATCCGCGAGGTGGCGGCCTTCATCGTCGGCGCGGTCGAGGCGGCGCAGGCGCTGTTTTCGCGGGCGGGATAGTGCGTCGCACCGGCAAGCTCAGGCAGGATACTGCGCGCCGGATGTCGCGCGACGGGCGCCGACCGGGCTTGTCCTCGCGCCCGCGCAGCCGCTAGCCTGCCTTTCGTATTCTGCGTTCATTCGCGCGCGTCCCCTCGGCGCGTCCCTTTGGAAAGACGGATCCAACGCCATGATCAGCGCCATCGCCCTGCCGCGGCTGATGCGGATCGGAGCCGGTGCGTGCGGGCTGCTGCCGGAGGTGCTGGGGCAGCTCGGGCTGTCCCGGCCGTTCGTCGTCACCGATCCCTACCTCGCCGACAGCGGCCGGGCGGGGCGGCTCGTCGAGCGCCTGGCGGCGGCCGGCATCCGGGCCGGGCTGTTCTCGCAGACCGTGCCGGACCCGACCGTGGCCTCGGTGGAGGCGGCTTTGGCCGCGCTCAAGGCCGGCGACCACGATTGCGTCGTCGGCTTCGGCGGCGGCAGCCCGATGGACACGGCCAAGGCCGTCGCGGTGCTCGCCCGCCACGGCGGCCACATGCGCGACTACAAGGCGCCCCACAGCCAGGACGCGCCCGGCCTGCCGATCCTGGCGATCCCCACCACCGCCGGCACCGGCTCGGAGGCGACGCGCTTCACCATCGTCACCGACGAGGCCACCGACGAGAAGATGCTGTGCGCCGGCCTCGCCTACCTGCCGGTGGCGGCGCTGGTCGATTACGAGCTGACCCTGAGCAAGCCCGCGCGCCTCACCGCCGATACCGGGATTGACGCGCTGACCCACGCGATCGAGGCCTACGTCTCGCGGAAATCCAACCCGTTCTCGGACGGGTTCGCGCTCGCCGCGATGCGGGCGATCGCGCCGAACCTGCGCCGGGTCTGGACCGATCCGGGCGACCGGGCTGCGCGGGAGGCGATGATGTTCGGCGCGACGCAAGCAGGCATCGCCTTCTCGAACAGCTCGGTGGCCCTCGTCCACGGGATGAGCCGGCCGATCGGCGCGCATTTCCACGTGCCGCACGGGCTCTCGAACGCGATGCTGCTGCCGGCCGTCACCGCCTTCTCGGCGCCGGGCGCGCCCGGGCGCTACGCCGCCTGCGCCCGGGCGATGGGCGTGGCGCGGGAGGGCGACGACGAGCGCAACGCGGTCTCCCGCCTGATCGCCGAGCTGCAGAACCTCAACGACGACCTGCAGGTGCCGACGCCCGGCGACTACGGCATCGACGAGGCCCGGTGGAACGGCCTGATCCCGACCATGGCGGCGCAGGCCCTGGCCTCGGGCTCGCCCGGCAACAACCCGGTGGTGCCGGACGCGGAGGCGATCGCGACGCTGTACCGCCAGGTCTGGGCCGCCTGAGCGGGACGGGCGGGGCAGCGGGATGCGGGCGGCTGCCGGCTCAGGCGGCCTGGCCGCCGTAGGTCGCGAACGAGGACTCGACCTTGTCCGCGAGCGCCGGCTCGACCTCGGCCGAGACCTTGAGGCGCCCGGCGAGCTTCGGCTCGCCGTCGGTGTGGGTCTTCTCGACGCGGCCGTCCTCGATGTCGGCGCCCGCGGTCTCGGTGCCGGCGCTGTTCTCGTCCGAGACCGGCGCGATGGTCACGGCCTTGCGGTCGATCTTGTGCTCCTGGACGAGGTGCTCGACCGCCATCTCGGCGTCGCGGCGGGTCTCGAACGTGGCGGCGATGATCTTCGACATGGATCTGGCTCCGATGGCGGGGCGGTCCGGCCCCGCGGGGGTTCCGCCGTCAATCGCAGGCGCGGCGCTCCGTTCCGGATCGCCGCGCCTCGTGCGTCAGTACATCGGCGTGCCGCCGGTGACGGGCACCAGGGCGCCGGACATGTAGCTGCCCTCGCGGGACGCCAGCAGCACGTAGGCCGGGGCGAGCTCGGCCGGCTGCCCGGCGCGGCCGAGGGGCGTGTCGGCCCCGAGCTGCTCGATCTGCTCGGGGCTCTTCACGATCGGCTGGATCGGGGTCCACACGGGGCCGGGCGCGACGCAGTTCACCCGGATGCCCTTCGGCGCCAGCAGGTTCGACAGCCCGATCGTCAGGCTCGCGATCGCGCCCTTGGTGGCGGCGTAGATCAGCATCGTCTTGTCGGCGACCTTGGCCTGCTGGCTCGTCGAGTTCACGATCGCCGAGCCCGGCTTCATGTGCGGCACCGCCGCCTGGGCGAGGTAGTACATCGCGAAGACGTTGGCGCGGAACGAGCCCTCGAGGTCCTCCGCCGTCACGTCGTCGAGCCCTTCGTTGATCGTCTGCGCGGCCGCGTTGTTGACCAGGACGTCGAGGCGCCCGAACGCGGCCACCGTGCGGGCGACGAGGTCGCGGCAATGGGCCTCCTCGCGCAGGTCTCCCGGCAGCAGCAGGACGCGGCGCCCGGCCCGCTCGACCCAGCGCGCCGTCTCCTCGGCATCGGACTGCTCGACCGGCAGGTAGGAGATCGCCACGTCGGCGCCCTCGCGGGCGTAGGCGATCGCCACCGCGCGGCCGATCCCGGAATCGCCGCCGGTGATCAGCGCGACCTGATCCGTCAGCAGCCCCTTGCCGACGTAGCTGTGCTCGCCGTGATCGGGGGCGGGGGTCATCCGCGACGACAATCCCGGCCGCTCCTGCTGCTGGTCGCCGGGGAAGGGGGGCCGGGCTCCGGCCTCGCGGGGATCGTCGGTCATGGTTGGCTGCTCCCGGTGTCGCTTCCCATCGAGATAGGGCGCAGCGCCGCGGACGCAGGCGCGACCCGATGACCGCGGCGCCGGCGATCCCGATCGAACGATCGCGGCGACGCCTCAGATCGCCAGGCCGAGCTGCAGCGGTTCCGCGGCGTCGCCGTGGTCGAGGGCCGAGAGCGAGACGCCGAGCAGCCGCACGCTGCGCCGGAGCGGGCGGAGGTCGCGCAGCAGGCCCAGGCTGATCGCCTCCAGGCTGGCGCGGTCGCCGACGGGGGCCGCCAGGGAGCGCGCCCGCGTGACCTGCGCGAAGTCGGAGAACTTCACCTTCAGCGTCACGGTCCGGCCGCGCAGCCCCTTGGCGGCGCAGGCCGCCGCGACCTTATCGAGGATCGGCGCGAGGCGCTCGGCGAGGATTTCGAGGTCGGCGCTGTCGTCGGAGAAGGTGTTCTCGGCACCGATCGACTTGCGGATGCGGTGCGCCCGCACCGGGCGCTCGTCGATGCCGCGGGCCACCCCGTGATAGTAGGGGGCGGCGCTGCCGAGGATGGCGGCCAGATCCTCCAGCGAGCGGGCCTTGAGGTCGCGGCCGGTGTGGATGCCGAGGCGGCGCATTTTCGCCTCCGTCACCGGGCCGATGCCGTGGAAGCGGCCGATGGCGAGGTCCTCGACGAAGGCCGGGCCCATCTCGGGGGTGATCACGAACAGCGCGTCGGGCTTGCGGTAGTCCGAGGCGACCTTGGCGAGGAACTTGTTGTACGAGACGCCGGCCGAGGCGACGAGTCCGGTGCGCGCGCGGATCGTGGTGCGGATCGCCCGGGCGACGGCGGTGGCGGTCGGCAGGCCCTGCAGGTTCTCGGTGACGTCGAGGTAGGCCTCGTCGAGGGAGAGCGGCTCGATCACCGGCGTGTGCTCGGAGAACACCGTCCGGATCTCCTCCGAGATGCCGCGGTAGACCTCGAAGCGCGGGCGCACGAACACCAGGTCCGGGCAGAGCCGGCGCGCCGTCACCGAGGGCATCGCCGAGCGCACCCCGAAGGCCCGCGCCTCGTAGCTCGCGGCGGCGACCACGCCGCGCTCGCGCGAGCCGCCAACCGCAACCGGCCGGCCGCGCAGGGCCGGGTCGTCGCGCTGCTCGACGGAGGCGTAGAACGCGTCCATGTCGATGTGGATGACTTTCCGTACCGGGGCGGTCACTGCGCTGTCCCGTTCCGCGAGACCGCCGCACCGCAGGGCGGCCGCCTCAATGTTCGATCTTTGTTCCGACTGTCCATCACCGCGGGGCGCGGTTCAACCCACCCGGGCGCCGCCGTCCACCGCCGAGCGCACGATCGGCGGCCGCGGCAAAGGCTTTGTTAACCGACCCGGACGATGGTCGCGCCATGGTCGTCCGTCGCCGCGTCAGAATGGTCGTTTTGCCTCTCAGCCTCTGGACCCTGTCCGGGCTGGTGGTCGGCTACTTCGTGTACCAGGCCGAGAACGGCAACCGGGGCCTGGAGGCCAAGCGCGCCCTCAAGATCCAGGCCTTCGGGCTCACCCGGGAGCTCGCGGCGGCCAAGGCCGAGCGGGCGACCTGGGAGCACCGCGTCGCGCTGCTGCGCAGCGAGCAGATCGACCGCGACCTGCTGGAGGAGCGCGCCCGGGTCGTCCTCGGCCGGGTGCACGCCAACGACGTGGTCGTCATCGACCCGTGAGCGGGCACCGCCTCCAGTCCCACGCGCGCGTCCCGGCTTGAGCGCAGCCCGCATCCGCCGTCCCGAGGGGATCATGCGGATCGGGCATGCGGATCGGGTATGACAACCACAAACACCTGTCAGAGCGTCGGCCCTCGCATTCCCGGAGCGCGTGTCCTAAACCGGGAGGGAACAGACGCCAGCACGGGAGCACGCCGATGGATGCCGCGAAAGATGCGGGGCAGCCCAACCCTGCCGCGGAGACGCCGGAGGCCGTGGCGGCCGAGCACCAGCCCGCACCGAACGCGCCGCAATTCACCCGCGAGGAAGACCTCCACGCCTACCATCAGATGCTGCTGATCCGCCGCTTCGAGGAGAAGGCGGGGCAACTCTACGGAATGGGCCTGATCGGCGGGTTCTGCCACCTCTACATCGGCCAGGAGGCGGTCGTCATCGGCATGCAGATGGCCTCGGTCGACGGCGACCAGGTCATCACCGGCTACCGCGACCACGGCCACATGCTCGCCTGCGGCATGGACCCGAAGGGGGTGATGGCCGAGCTCACCGGCCGCCGCGGCGGCTACAGCCGCGGCAAGGGCGGCTCGATGCACATGTTCAGCCGCGAGAAGCAGTTCTTCGGCGGGCACGGCATCGTCGGCGCGCAGGTCTCGCTCGGCACCGGCCTCGGCTTCGCCGACGCCTACCGCAAGAACGGCAAGGTCAGCCTGACCTACATGGGCGACGGCGCGGCCAACCAGGGCCAGGTCTACGAGAGCTTCAACATGGCGCAGCTGTGGAAGCTGCCCGTGGTCTACGTGATCGAGAACAACCGCTACGCCATGGGCACCTCGGTCGCCCGCGCCTCGGCGCAGACGGACTTCTCCCGCCGCGGCATCTCGTTCGGCATCCCCGGCGAGCAGGTCGACGGCATGGACGTGCGCACGGTCCGCGAGGCGGCGGGCCGGGCGATCGCGCATGCCCGCACCGGGGAGGGGCCCTACATCCTCGAGATGCAGACCTACCGCTATCGCGGCCACTCGATGTCCGACCCGGCGAAGTACCGCACGAAGGACGAAGTCTCGAAGATGCGCGACGAGCACGACCCGATCGAGATGGTGCGCAAGCGCCTGATCGAGCTGCACGGCGTCGCCGAGGCCGAGCTCAAGGCCACCGACGCCAAGGTCCGCGAGACCGTCAACGACGCCGCCGAGTTCGCGACGCACGATCCCGAGCCGGATCCGTCCGAGCTGTGGACCGACATCCTCCTGGAAGCGCGCGCCTGAGGGCGCCGCCGCCCCGCGACGATCCCCTGCCAGGCCGCCCCGCCCGCCTCACCGATCAGAGACCCTCCATGGCGACCGACATCCTGATGCCCGCCCTGTCTCCGACCATGGAGGAGGGCAAGCTCTCCAAATGGCTCAAGAAGGAGGGCGACGCGATCAAGTCCGGCGACGTGCTCGCCGAGATCGAGACCGACAAGGCGACCATGGAGGTCGAGGCGATCGACGAGGGCACGCTCGCCAAGATCCTGGTCGCCGAGGGCACCGAGGGCGTCGCCGTCAACACCCCGATCGCGATCATCGCGGGCGAGGGCGAGGACGTCGCGGCCGCCGCCGCCGGAGGGGCCTCGTCGAAGCCGAACGGTGCGGACACGGGCGGGCAGCCCGCCCCGACGCCGACGATGCAGGCCGAGGGCATGGCCTCCGGCCCGTCGGCCACCGCCAAGACCGGCGACGACAAGCCCGCGGCGCCGGCCGCGCCCGCCACCATCACCAACAAGGCCACCGAGCCGGTGATGGAGGAGTTCCCGGCCGGCACCGAGATGGTGACGATGACCGTCCGCGAGGCGCTGCGCGACGCCATGGCCGAGGAGATGCGCCGGGACGAGGACGTCTTCGTGATGGGCGAGGAGGTCGCCGAGTACCAGGGCGCCTACAAGGTCACGCAGAACCTGCTGCAGGAATTCGGCGCCCGCCGCGTGGTCGACACCCCGATCACCGAGCACGGCTTCGCCGGCATCGGCGTCGGCGCGGCCCTGTCGGGCCTGAAGCCGATCGTCGAGTTCATGACCTTCAACTTCGCCATGCAGGCGATCGACCACATCATCAACTCGGCGGCCAAGACCCTGTACATGTCCGGCGGCCAGCTCGGCTGCCCGATCGTGTTCCGCGGCCCCAACGGCGCCGCCGCCCGCGTCGGCGCCCAGCACAGCCACGACTACGCCGCCTGGTACTCCAACGTGCCGGGCCTGAAGGTGATCGCCCCCTACACGGCGTCGGACGCCAAGGGCCTGCTCAAGGCCGCGATCCGCGACCCGAACCCGGTGATCTTCCTCGAGAACGAGATCCTGTACGGCCAGACCTTCCCGGTGCCGAAGCTCGACGACTTCGTGCTGCCGATCGGCAAGGCGCGGATCCACCGCACCGGCAAGGACGTGACCATCGTCTCCTTCGCCATCGGCATGACCTACGCCCTGAAGGCGGCGCAGATCCTGGCCGACCAGGGCATCGAGGCCGAGGTGATCGACCTGCGCACGATCCGGCCGATGGACACCGAGACCGTGCTCGCGTCGGTCAAGAAGACCGGCCGCTGCGTCACGGTGGAGGAGGGCTTCCCGCAATCGGGCATCGGCGCCGAGATCTCGGCCCGCCTGATGGTCGACGCGTTCGACTACCTCGACGCGCCGGTGCTGCGCGTCACCGGCAAGGACGTGCCGATGCCCTACGCCGCCAACCTCGAGAAGCTGGCGCTGCCCAACGTCGCCGAGGTCGTCGAGGCGGCCAAGGCCGTCTGCTACCGGTGAATGCGATCCGCCTTCGTGCCTGACCGGCGGGAACGGGGCCGATCGATGGGTCATGACGTCGTATGAGTGAATCCTTCCAAGCCCTCGAGATTCCCCCCGACGCCCTGGAGCAGGGCGGCATCGAGGTGCTGCGCGCCGCCGTGGTCGACGGGGCGGTGAGCGTGGCGTTGCGCCGGTCCTTCGACGACCCCGCCACGTGGGGCCGCCTGATGGTCGACCTCGCCCGGCAGGCCGCCCGCGCCTACGTCCTGGAGACCGACCTGTCGGAGGAGGAGGCGTTCGAGCGCATTCGCGCGGGGTGGGAGGCCGAGGGCCTCGATCCCGGCGGCCTGAACTGACGGGATTCTGGCCATGGCCGAACCCGCGCTCCGGCACGCCACCTACGCCGACCTCGAAGCGGTCCCCGATCACCTCGTCGCCGAGATCATCGACGGGGCGCTGGAGACGCATCCGCGACCGCGGCCGCGGCATGCGATGGCGGCGTTGGATCTCGGCTCCGTTCTGGGCCCCCCTTTCCGGCACGGACGCGGCGGACCGGGCGGCTGGATCTTCATGATCGAACCCGAGCTCCATCTCGGAGCGCAGGTCGTGGTGCCCGATCTCGCCGGCTGGCGCCGCGAGCGGCTGCCGGCCGAGCCGGAGACCGCCTTCGTCGAGACGCCGCCGGACTGGGTCTGCGAGATCCTGTCGCCGTCCACGGTGCGTCTCGACCGCGGCCCGAAGCGGCGCATCTACGCGGAGGCCGGCGTCGGGCACCTCTGGCTGCTCGATCCCGCCGACGGCGTGCTGGAGGCCTTCGCGCTGACCGCGTCCCGATGGCTGCTGCTCGGGACGGTGACGCGCCGCGAGACCGTGGCCCTGCCGCCCTTCGACGCCGTCCCGTTTCCGCTGGACGACCTGTTTCCCTTCGCCGATCCCCGCGCCGAACCCGACGCCCCCTCCCTGCCCTCGGACGAGACCTGAACCATGCCCGTCAACGTCCTGATGCCCGCCCTCTCGCCGACCATGGAGAAGGGCAACCTCGCCAAGTGGCTCAAGAAGGAGGGCGACGCGATCAAGTCCGGCGACGTGCTCGCCGAGATCGAGACCGACAAGGCGACCATGGAGGTCGAGGCGATCGACGAGGGCGTGCTCGCCCGGATCGTCGTGCCCGAGGGCACCGCCGACGTGCCGGTCAACGACCTGATCGCGGTGATCGCCGTGGACGGCGAGGATCCGGCCGGGGTCCAGGCGGGCGGCGCGGCGCCGGCGCCGGCCCAGGCGCCGAAGGCCGACGCGTCGTCGGCGAACGAGAACACCACGCCCGGCGGCGGCCACATGTCCTACGAGCGGGTCAACGAGGCCCCCGACGGGGCGCGGCCCGCTTCCGAGCCCGTTAGCGCCAAGTCCGAGGGCGCCGCCCATCCGCCGAGCGGGGCGGGCGAGCGCGTCTTCGCCTCGCCGCTGGCCCGCCGCATCGCGAAGCAGGAGGGCATCGACCTCTCGGCCGTGCAGGGGTCGGGCCCGCGCGGCCGGGTGATCGAGCGCGACGTCCGCGCCGCCAAGGAGGCCGGCACCGGCAAGGCCGCGCCCGCCCCCAAGGCGGCCCCGAAGGCGCCCGAGGCGGCACCGCCGGCGCAAGCCGCCGCGCCCGCCCCCGCGGCCAGGGCCGCCGGCCTCACCACCGATCAGGTCCGCGGCTTCTACGCCAAGGACAGCTACGAGGAGGTGCCGCTCGACGGCATGCGCAAGACCATCGCCAAGCGCCTCACCGAGGCGATGCAGGTTGCGCCGCACTTCTACCTGACCGTGGATTGCGAGATCGACGCGCTGATGGCGCTTCGCGAGCAGCTCAACCGGAGCGCCGGCAAGGACAAGGACGGCAAGCCGCTGTTCAAGCTCTCGGTCAACGACTTCGTCATCAAGGCGATGGGCCTCGCCCTGACCCGGGTACCGATGGCCAACGCCGTCTGGGCCGAGGACCGGGTGCTGCGCTTCAGGAACGCCGAGGTCGGCGTCGCCGTGGCGATCGACGGCGGCCTGTTCACCCCGGTCATCCGCCGGGCCGACGAGAAGACGCTGTCCACCATCTCCAACGAGATGAAGGACTTCGCGGCCCGTGCGCGCGCCAAGAAGCTGAAGCCGGAGGAGTACCAGGGCGGCGTCACCTCGGTGTCGAACCTCGGCATGTTCGGGATCAAGCACTTCACCGCGGTGATCAACCCGCCGCAATCCTCGATCCTGGCGGTCGGCGCCGGCGAGAAGCGGGTCGTGGTCAAGGACGGCGCGCCCGCCGTCGCCCAGGTGATGACCGCGACCCTCTCCTGCGACCACCGCGTGCTCGACGGCGCGCTCGGCGCCGAGCTGATCGCGGCCTTCAAGGGCCTGATCGAGAGCCCGATGGGGATGCTGGTCTGACGACGGGCCGGTCGCGCGGCGCGGCGAGACCGCGTCGTGCCGAGCCGAGCCGCCGGCCGCTTTCGCGATAAGTGCCGGAGCGGTCGGCGCGCAGCACCTTCTGAATACATTATCTCTCGGCGTTGAGCCGGATTCGCCGCTCTGCTAGCACCGCCTCCAACGGCCCGCGGATCAACCCGGGCCATCGGAGGAATGCGCCCGTGGAACCCGTCCAAACCTGGAACCAAGTCTACGATCCGTTCGGCAACCCGTGGCTGTCGACGCTGGCCGCCTCCGTGCCGGTGATCGCGCTGCTCGCCATGATCGCCAGCGGCCGGGTCAAGGCCCACATCGCGGCCGTGCTCGCCCTGGTGCTGGCCTTCGCCCTCGCCGTCGGCGCCTTCGGCATGCCGCTCGGCCTCGCGACCCGCGCCTCGCTGCTCGGGATGGTGACCGGGTTCTTCCCGATCGGCTGGATCATCCTCAACGTCATCTTCCTCTACCGGCTGACGGTGGAGAAGGGGTGGTTCGCCATCCTCCAGCAATCGGTGGCCGGCATCACCACCGACCGGCGGCTGCAGCTGCTGCTCGTCGCCTTCGCCTTCGGCGCGTTCTTCGAGGGCGCGGGCGGGTTCGGCACGCCGGTGGCGGTCACCGGCGCGATCCTGATCGGGCTCGGCTTCTCGCCGCTGGCGGCCTCCGGCCTGTCGCTCATCGCCAACACCGCGCCGGTGGCCTTCGGCGCGCTCGGCGCGCCGATCCAGGGCCTCGCCTCGGTGACGGGCTACGACCCCTACGTGCTCGGCGCGATGATCGGCCGGCAGCTGCCGGTGTTCTCGCTGATCGTGCCGTTCTGGCTGATCTGGGTGTTCGCGGGCTTCCGCGGCATGGTCCAGGTCTGGCCGGCGATCCTGATCTGCGGCGGCGCCTTCGCCGCGGCCCAGTTCGGCATCTCGAACTACGTCAACCCGTGGATCGTCGACATCGGCGCCTCGATCGCGGCGATGGGCGCCCTGGTGCTGTTCCTGAAGGTCTGGAAGCCGGCCACGATCTGGACCTCGCCGGCGCTGCGCGGCAACGACCCGTCGATCGGCTACGGCGCGCCGCGGCCGGTGGCGCTCGGCGCGGGGGTTCCCTCCGATCTGCCCCGCGCCCCGGTCGCCACCGGCCGCACCGCCACCTCCTCCGAGATCGCGCTGGCCTGGCTGCCGTGGATCATCCTGTCGGTGATCGTGGCGATCTGGGGCACCGGCTGGTTCAAGGCCATCGTCAACCCGATCTTCACCTGGAAATACGAGGTGCCGGGCCTGCACAACGTGATCATGAAGGTGCCGCCGGTGGTGGCCAAGGCCCATCCCGAGGGCGCCGTCTTCCTGTTCACCTACATGTCCTACACCGGCACCGGCGTGCTGATCGCGGCGCTGATCTCGGGCGCGCTGATGCGGTTCTCGCCCGTCCGCCTCGTCACCGCCTACGTCGAGACGATCTGGGTGCTGCGCTACTCGCTGGTCACCATCGCGGCGATGCTCGCGCTCGGCGTACTCACCCGCTACGCCGGCGTCGACGCGACGCTGGGCCTGGCGTTCGCCGGAACCGGCATCCTCTACCCGTTCTTCGGCACGCTGCTCGGCTGGCTCGGCGTCGCGCTGACCGGCTCCGACACGGCCTCCAACGTGCTCTTCGGCGGCCTGCAGAAGATCACCTCGGAGCAGCTCGGCCTGTCGGGCGTGCTGATGGCCTCGGCCAACTCGTCGGGCGGCGTGATGGGCAAGATGATCGACGCCCAGTCGATCGTCGTCGCCTCCACCGCCACCGGCTATTTCGGCCAGGAGGGCAAGATCCTGCGCTTCGTGTTCTGGCACTCGATCGCGCTCGCCTGCCTGGTGGGCGGGCTGGTGATGCTCCAGGCCTACGTGCATCCCTTCACCGCGATGGTGATCCACGTTCCGTAGCCTCGCGCCCGAGATCGCCGGCGACACCAAAAAAGCCCGCCCCCCTGCGGAGGGGGCGGGCTTTTCCTTTGGTGCAGTCTGGCGACGGGGGGGCGGCCTCAGGCCGCCCGCACGCCGGCCAGGAAGTGGTCGACCGCGCCGCGCAGGTCGCCGGCCTGGCTTGACAGCGCGCTCGCCGCGGCGAGCACCTGGGCCGAGCCGGAGCTCGCCGTCCCGGCCGCCTCGCTGACGCCCCCGATATGCTCCGACACCGCGCGGGTGCCCTGCGAGGTCTGGGCCGTGGTGCGGGCGATCTCGCCGGTCGCGGCCCCCTGCTCCTCGACCGCGGCGGCGATGTCGCCGCCGATCTGGGCCAAGCGCCGGATCACGTCGGTGATCCCGCTGATCGCCTGGACCGAGGCGTCGGTGGAGGCGCTGATCTCGACGACCTTGGCCGTGATCTCCTCGGTCGCCCGGGCGGTCTGGCCGGCCAGCGACTTCACCTCCCGCGCCACCACCGCGAAGCCGCGTCCCGCCTCGCCCGCACGGGCCGCCTCGATGGTGGCGTTGAGGGCGAGCAGGTTGGTCTGGTCGGCGATCTGCGAGATCAGCCCGACGATCTGGGCGATGCTGCCGGCCGCCGTGGCGAGCCGCCGGACCTCGCCGGCCATGCCCTCGGCGTCGCGCTCGGCCGCCGCCGCGAGGTCGGCCGAGGCCGTGACCTGGGTGCCGATCTCGGCGACCGAGGCCGAAAGCTCCTCGGTCGCCGCCGCCACCGTGTCGGCCGAGAGCGCCGCCTCGTGCGACGCGCGGGCGACCTGAAGGCTCAGCGACGAGGCGTCCCCGGCCGCCCGCGTCATGCCGTGGGCCGCCGCCTCGAGCTGGATCGCCGCCGCCGAGACCGCCTCGACGATGCCGCCGACCCGATCCTCGAACCCGTCGGCGAGCTCGAGCGCCGCCGCGCGCCGGGCCAGCTCGGCGTCGGCCGACATCCGCTCCTGCGCCGCGCGGCTGCGGCGGCGCTCGGCGACGTTGTCGCGGAACTCGATCGCCGCGGCGGCGATGGCGCGGACCTCGATCGGGCCACCCTGGGGAATCGCCACGTCGTCGTCGCCGCGGCCGATGGCGGTGAGCGCCCGCGACATCCGGATCAGCGGCCGGGCCACCGCGGTGCCGAGGCCGAAGGCGAGGGCGCCCGACAGCAGGAAGATCGCGAGCGCCGCCCCCGACCAGATCGCGAGCGCCCGTTCGGCCGTCGCGCGAACGCCGCCGGCCTCCGCGGCGAGGTCGGCGGTGAGGTGGTCCTCGACCGCCTTGAGGCCGTCGATGCGCTGGGTCGCGAGTCGGAACCAGAGCGGGGCGTCGCGGAAGGCCAGGGCTTCGCCGGGCATGGTCTCGAGGGCGACCTTGCGCAGGCGCGCCACCTCCCGCGCCGGGGCGGTGGCCTCCGCGGCATCGAGCAGGGCTCCTTGCGCCGGCTCCGCCCGGGACCGGAACAGGCCCTCGTAGGTGGCCTGGTCGGCCTGGAGGGTGGCGAGGCGGCGGATCCCGGCGAGGTCGAGGCTGCCGGCGGCGAAGGCGGCGGAGGCGGCGGCACGCTCCTGGCCGGCATATTCCTTCATCGTCAGGAAGGCGGCGTAGGAGGCGGCGTGGTTGGCGATCCCGACGGGGCCGATCACGCCCGACAGGGCGCGGACCAGCCCGAGGCCTTCGCCGATCAGACCGGTATAGGCGGCGGCCGCCTGGGGCGCCGTCGGCTTCAGCGCGTCGACGGCGTTGCGCTGCGCGTCCAGGCCGTCGAGCGCCTGCGCGAAGGCGGTGGCCTTGCGGGTGAAGGCGGGGCCGTAGGCCGCCGCGCCGGCCGTGACGGCGGCGGCGAGGCCCTGGCGCGCGGCGTCGGTGCGGGCGCGCTGCGCGACCAGCTCCGCCTTGAACTGCGACCCCTTCGAGGCGAGGAACAGGCTGGAGGCGCCGCGCTCGCGCTGGCCCTCGTGCGCGAAGGCGCTGATCCGCGAGGCGAGGCCGACAAGGTCCTCGACCTGGACCATCTCGGCGCGCTGCGCCATCCGGTCGGAGATCGCGACACCGGCCACCGCAGCGAAGGCGAGGCAGGGCGCCAGCGCCACCGCCACGATGCGTCCCCGCAAGGACATCGGAACACCGGTCTTCATTCGCCCACGCATCCCAAGTCTTCGCACCGCGTCGATACGGACGACTGCGCTACAACCGGTAAAGACGCCGTTGCCATCACAGGTCGATGCGCTGTTCGATCGTCGCGGGCGCGATCTTCAACGGCGGGAGCCCGTCGGCAGCGTATTCGCGGACCCGGACACCAGGACATCGGCGGGCGATGCGGACGCGTCGTCGGGGCGACCCCCGGGCACGACTTCCGGACCTGCGCGAAGATCCGCGATCCCGCCGACGGATCGGGACGCGGCGGCATGCATTCCGGACGCCCGATCAAGACGCCGCGCCCGGCGCCGCCCTATCACGAGGCGCCGAGAGCGCGCGCGGCGGGTCGGCCGCGACGACGCCGGGCGTACCCTTGGGAGGCCATCATGATCCGTACCATCCTCGCCGCGAGCCTGCTGATCGCCGGCCTCGCCGCCGCCCGGGCCCAGACCGGCGACATGTCCTGCGCCGACTATCTGAAGGCCGACGCGCAGGCGCAGGCCTCGATGAGCGCCGCCGACAAGGCGATGATCGCCGCCGACCCGCAGGCGGCCGCGATGGACGCGAAGATGCGCGCCTACTGCAAGGCCAACCCGAAGGCCTCCTCGTCCGAGGCGGCGATGAAGGCGATGCAGTAATCCCGCCGGAGCCGCGCGCCCGGCACGGGCGCGCGGTGATCCTGGTCGTCGGCCGCCCCCCGAACGGGGCCGGCGCAGCCAAAAGATGCGGGCGGCCGCAGGGCCGGACGCGTCGCGGAACGAGGGCCGAGTTGCCCACGTACGCGTTTCGTTCTAGCAGACACGCGAGCATGCCGGGCCTGCGTCCCGCCCGCCGCACCTTGCCGAAGGCTTCGGACGGACGACATGACCCGGCGCGGCGGTCGCTTTCGCGATCGCCGGATCCCGCCCGTGTCGACGCCTCGAAAGACCGCCCCCGCCATGGCCAAAGCCGTCGCCGCCAAGACGCCTGCTGGCAACAAGACGCCTGCTGCCGATAAGACGCCTGCTGCCAAGACGCCCGCCGCGAAAGCGCCGCCCGCCAGGAAGCCCGCGAAGGCGAGCCCGGCCGCGCGGGCGGTCGAGGCCGAGGCCGGTGTCGACGCGAAGCTCGAGCGCCTGTTCGACCGCGAGACGCCGGCGGAGCGCGACCGGCGGGTGATCTCGGTGCGCGGCGCCCGCGAGCACAACCTGAAGAACGTCGACCTGACGATCCCGCGCGACAAGCTCGTGGTGTTCACCGGGCTCTCGGGCTCCGGCAAGTCGTCGCTCGCCTTCGACACGATCTACGCCGAGGGCCAGCGCCGCTACGTCGAGTCGCTCTCGGCCTATGCGCGCCAGTTCCTGGAGATGATGTCCAAGCCCGACGTCGACCAGATCGACGGGCTCTCGCCGGCGATCTCGATCGAGCAGAAGACCACCTCGAAGAACCCGCGCTCCACGGTGGGGACCGTCACCGAGATCTACGACTACATGCGCCTGCTCTGGGCCCGCGTCGGCATCCCGTACTCGCCGGCCACCGGCCTGCCGATCGAGAGCCAGACCGTGCAGCAGATGGTCGACCGCGTCCTGGCGCTGCCCGAGAAGAGCCGGCTCTACCTGCTCGCGCCCGTGGTCCGCGGCCGCAAGGGCGAGTACCGCAAGGAGATCGCCGAGTTCCAGAAGAAAGGCTTCCAGCGCCTGCGGATCGACGGCGAGTACTACCCGATCGACGACGTGCCGAAGCTCGACAAGAAGCTCAAGCACGACATCGACGTGGTGGTGGACCGGATCGTGGTGCGGGCCGACATCGCGAGCCGGCTCGCCGATTCCTTCGAGACGGCGCTCGAGCTCGCCGACGGCATCGCCGACATCGAGTTCGCCGACGTGCCGGAGGGCGAGACCCGGGAGAAGATCACCCTCTCGTCGCGCTTCGCCTGCCCGGTCTCGGGGTTCACCATCGCGGAGATCGAGCCCAGGCTGTTCTCGTTCAACAACCCGTTCGGCGCCTGCCCGACCTGCGGCGGCATCGGCCACGAGATGCGGATCGACGCCGAGCTGGTGATCTCCGACGAGGCCCTGAGCCTCAAGCGCGGCGCCATCGGCCCGTGGGCGAAGTCGACCTCGCCCTATTACGGGCAGACGCTCGACGCGCTCGCCCGGCATTACGGCTTCAAGACCGACCTGGCCTGGTCGCGGCTTCCCGAGGCGGCGCGCGCGATCATCCTCTACGGCTCCGGCAAGCAGTCGATCCGCTTCGACTACGACGACGGCATGCGCAAGTACGCCGTCAACAAGCCGTTCGAGGGCGTGATCCCCAACCTCGAGCGCCGCTACAAGGAGACCGAGAGCGACGCCGCGCGCGACGAGATCTCGCGCTTCATGAGCGAGACCCCGTGCGCCGCCTGCGGCGGCAAGCGGCTGAAGATCGAGGCGCTCGCCGTCAAGGTCGCGATGGAGGATATCGGCGCGGTCACCGCGCTCTCGGTCAGCGAGGCGCACCGCTGGTTCTCGGCGCTGCCGAAGAAGCTGACGCAGAAGCAGAACGAGATCGCGGTGCGGATCCTGAAGGAGATCCGCGACCGGCTGTCGTTCCTGGTCGACGTCGGCCTCGAATACCTGACGCTGGCCCGCGGCTCGGGGACCTTGTCCGGCGGCGAGAGCCAGCGCATCCGCCTCGCCTCGCAGATCGGCTCGGGGCTCACCGGCGTGCTCTACGTGCTGGACGAGCCGTCGATCGGCCTGCACCAGCGCGACAACGAGCGCCTGCTCGGCACGCTGAAGCGCCTGCGCGACCTCGGAAACTCGGTGATCGTGGTCGAGCACGACGAGGACGCGATCCTCCAGGCCGACTACGTGGTCGACGTCGGGCCGGGCGCCGGCATCCACGGCGGCCGGATCATCGCGCAGGGCACGCCCGCGGAGGTGCTGGCCCATCCCGACTCGCTGACCGCCAAGTACCTGACCGGCGAGAAGTCGGTGCGGACCCCGACCGCGCGGCGGAAGGGGCGCAAGGGCAAGCTCGGGGTGTTCGGCGCCCGCGGCAACAACCTCAAGAACGTCGACATCGAGATCCCGCTCGGCACCTTCACCTGCGTCACCGGCGTCTCGGGCGGCGGCAAGTCCACGCTGATCATCGACACGCTCTACAAGGCGGTGGCCAAGCGCCTGAACGGCGCGCTGGAGCATCCGGCGCCCTTCGACCGGCTCGAAGGGCTGGAGCACCTCGACAAGGTCATCGACATCGACCAGTCGCCGATCGGGCGGACCCCGCGCTCGAACCCGGCGACCTATACCGGCGCCTTCACCCCGATCCGCGACTGGTTCGCCGGCCTGCCCGAGGCCAAGGCCCGCGGCTACCAGCCGGGACGGTTCTCGTTCAACGTCCGGGGCGGCCGCTGCGAGGCGTGCTCGGGCGACGGCGTCATCAAGATCGAGATGCACTTCCTGCCCGACGTCTACGTCACCTGCGACGTGTGCAAGGGCAAGCGCTACGACCGCGAGACGCTGGAGGTGAAGTACCGCGCCAAGTCCATCGCCGACGTGCTCGACATGACCGTCGAGGAGGCCGCCGACCTGTTCAAGGCGGTGCCGACGATCCGCGAGAAGATGGAGACGCTCAAGCGCGTCGGGCTCGACTACGTCAGCGTCGGGCAGCAGGCGACGACGCTGTCGGGCGGCGAGGCGCAGCGGGTCAAGCTCTCGAAGGAGCTGTCGAAGCGCTCGACCGGCCGCACCCTCTACATCCTCGACGAGCCGACCACCGGCCTGCACTTCCACGACGTCGCCAAGCTGATGGAGGTGCTCCACGAGCTCGTCGACCAGGGCAACACGGTGGTGGTGATCGAGCACAACCTCGAGGTCATCAAGACCGCCGACTGGGTGATCGACATGGGCCCGGAGGGCGGCGACGGCGGCGGCGTGGTCGTCGCCCAGGGGACGCCCGAGCAGATCGCCGCGTCGACGGCGAGCCATACCGGGCGCTTCCTGCGCGACGTGCTCGCCCGCCGCCCCGC
Source organism: Methylobacterium sp. E-025 (assembly GCF_022829705.1). NCBI lineage: Bacteria > Pseudomonadati > Pseudomonadota > Alphaproteobacteria > Hyphomicrobiales > Methylobacteriaceae > Methylobacterium > Methylobacterium sp. E-025. The sequence continues at coordinate 99,123 of NZ_JAKSYR010000115.1, read as the reverse complement.
GGCGAAGCCGGCCGCTTCGCGGGCGGCGGTGGCGCGGCCGGCCGCGGAGTAGGCGCGCCGCGCCCTTCCGCCTCCCGGCGATGGGGACATCCGTTCGGCAAGATCTGCCGAGCGGTCGCGCCGCGTCGGCGTCCGATTCGGCCTGTCTCGCGGCCGATCCGCCCGTCCGGGCACGGCCCGACCGTCCGATCGGGACTTTCGGAGTCCGCCGGCGCGGGCCGGGACGTCCCCCCGGGATGGCGATCGGTCCCGCCGGGCTTGCCGAATCCTCCCGCTACGCTTCCCCCGACAAGAGCCTGAAACGGATGCGCTATTCTGCCGAATCCGGCCCCTCCGAATGCAATTTCTGCGACCGTCGCTCGGCCGCCGCACCGCAGCAAGGTTGAGGCATTTGGGCAACGGTTCGGCTCTCGCTGTCCAGATACGAGGCATTCCACTGTCTTTCCCAAGCGCTCTGTAGAATAGTTATCAGCGTTGAGACACGGGCCGGCTTCGTAGGGGGCGCTTGGCACATCTCGCACGGGAGCCGCGCAGACGGCAGACCGGCAAGGTAGTGCAGAGGCGGCGGGACGAAGCTCGGAAATCCTTGGGAAGGAACGAGAAAATGATGAAGACCTGGCTTGCCGCAGGTGCGGTCGCCCTCACCGTCGGCATGAACACCAGCGTTCAGGCGACGCCGTCCACGCAGCCCGGCGAGCAGGTCGGCCTCGCCTACGGCCCGCTGCCGGAAGGCGTCTACGCGATCAACACGTTCAGCACCGGCCGCGGCGACGCGCGCAACAGCCCGGACGTCGGCGTCAACGTGCCGATCCTGGTCTGGTCGACCGGCTTCAAGGTCCTCGGCGCGAGCATCATGCCGGTGATCGCGGTCCCGTCGGTGTTCGTGGGCACGAACAACGCGGCCGGCGTCCCGAACCAGGACCAGAGCTACTTCTACAACCCCTTCATCGGCAACATCTTCGCCTGGGATCTCGGCAACAAGATCAGCACCGCCTACCTCGTCGGCGCCTACATCGGCGTCGGCGACCGCGGCTCGCTCTGCAACGGCACGCTGACCGCCGGCTGCACCCCGGTGCTGCCGCAGAACGCCTCCACCTCGATCCGCAACACCGGCGCGATCTCGTACACCGGCGACGGCTACAACCTGACCGCGGCCCTGACGCACATCTTCTACGTCGACGACGCGGCCCGCTTCGGCGGTCAGTTTGCGGCGCTGGGCCCGATCGTGAACGCCGACGGCCTCTACCTCGACCTGACGGCGACCAAGACCTTCGGCAAGTTCGAGATCGGCGCCGTGGCCTACGGCTTCACCGACCTTCCGATCAACCGGAACCGCGGCGCAGCCTTTGCGGCCTATCAGCGTCAGGGCACGTTCGCGGCCGGTGGCCTCGTCGGTTACGACTTCGGCGCGTTCAAGGCTCAGGTGTTCGTGACGCGTACGGTCGCCGATCGCGGCGTCGGCGCCTTCGCCGACGAGACCCGCGGCTGGTTCCGCATCATTGCGCCGCTCTACACGGCGCAGGCCGCCGCCGCCGCGCCGGTGCCCCTGATGCGCAAGTACTGAGGCCGGGAGACGCGGCGGGTCCGGCAGGATCCGCCGCCGACCGAGGTCGAAGCAGAAACCGCCCGGTCCGCGAGGACCGGGCGGTTTTTCTACGTTTCGGACGACGCCGCGCCCGGTGCGCGACCGGAATCGATCCCGCCCGAAACCTTTCCGTGCGAGGCTCCGTAAGGCCGCCCGTAGCCCCGCGCACCGGGGCCCTACGAACGGTCAGGATACCCCATGACGCAGCATCACGCCTCCCGCTTCGCCACCTTCGCCCTCGCGCTCGCCCTCGGCGCCGCGCCGGTCGCGGCCTTCGCCAAGAACCCGATGGTCGGCGGCGCGCCGATGTATGCCAACAAGACGATCGTCGAGAACGCGGTCAACTCCAAGGATCACACCACGCTCGTGGCCGCGGTGAAGGCCGCCGGCCTCGTCGACACCCTGTCGGGCCCGGGCCCGTTCACCGTGTTCGCCCCGACCAACGCCGCCTTCGCCCGCCTCCCGGCCGGCACGGTCGAGACGCTGGTGAAGCCCGAGAACAAGGCCACGCTCACCAAGATCCTGACCTACCACGTCGTCCCGGGCGTCTACACCGCCAAGGAGCTGATGGCCGAGGTCAAGAAGGGCGGCGGCGAGGCCCAGCTCAAGACCGTCGAGGGCGATCCCCTGGTGGTCACGTCCAAGGGCAAGAAGGTCTACGTGACCGATGCCAAGGGCAACACCGCCACCGTCACCATCGCCAACGTGATGCAGTCGAACGGCGTCATCCACGTCATCAACGGCGTGCTGCAGCCCTGATCGCGGCCGCCGCGCTCCGGCCGAGGCGCCGGCGCGCGGCACGACGAGGAACACCCCGGGCCGCGAGGTCCGGGGTGTTCCTCGTTCCGGCATCGGTCATCGAGGTCGGGTCACGCGGATGCCCGCCTCACTCGCGGATCAGCGTGCCGGAATAGACCACCGGCCCGGTCGGGGCGCCGTTCGGCGATCCGCCCGGCGGCTCCACCGTCACGGCGATGAGCCCGCTCGCCGCGGTCTCCGCCGGCAGGGCGATCCGGGTCGCCGAGGCGCCGACGAGGCCGATCGCCTTGGGGGACGCCCCGGAGCCGATGTACCAGAGCTCGAGGCTCTTGCCGGACGGGGTCTCGGCGCCCACCGGGCGCACCTCGGCGGTGCCCGTGGCCGTGTCGATCCGCAGCACGAGGGCGGGCAGCGCGCCGCCGCTCTGCACCACGGCGAGGTAGCGCGTGCCCGGCGCCGGCTCGTCCCGCCGGCCGCCGACCGCGACGAACAGCGCGAGCCCCGCCGCGAGCAGCCCCGTCCCCGCCGCCACGAGGCGCCAGCGCCGCACCTGCCTGACGAGGCGGATCGCGCGGTCGTCGTTGGCGGCCGTCGGCGCGGGGGCAGGGGGCGCGGAAGCCAGGGGCGCGGGGGCCGGGATCGCGTCCGCCCCCGTCAGCGCGCCGGCGATCCTGGGCCAGACATGGTCGGGCGGCATCTCGGCCGGAACGGCGAGGGCCAGCGGCCCGAGCCGCCGCTCCCACGCCGCCACCGCGCGCGCGGTGGCAGGATCGACGACGCGCTCCAGCTCGAACGCCGCGCGCTCGTCGGGCGAGAGCGAGCCGAGCACGTACTCGGCGGCGCGCAGGTCGCCCTCGGTCTCGGGCCCGGCGCTCACGCCTGCTCCTCCAGGCAGCCCTTGAGGGCGCCGAGCGAGCGGTGCAGCCAGGTCTTGATGGTGTTGACGGGCCGGTCGTAGTGCTGGGCCAGCTCCTCGCGCGACCAGCCCTCGCAATAGGCGAGCACGACGCAGGCGCGCTGCGCCTCGTCGAGGCGCGCGAGGCAGGCCGCGAGCGCGCCGCGTCCGACGATCGCCGCCTCGGTGTCGTGCGGGTCGATGAGACGTTCCACCCAGTCCTCGCCGTCCTCGCGCACCGGTCCCTGGACCTCGCCCTTGCGGCGGATCCCGTCGATGGCCCGGTTGCGCGCGATGGCGCAGAGCCAGGTCATCGGCCGCCCGGATTCCGGAGCGTAGGAGCCTGCCGCCTGCCAGACGCGGAGATAGACGTCCTGAAGCACATCCTCGGCCACGCTCCGATCCCGCTGGATACGCAGGATCACCCCGTAAAGTTTCGGTGATGTCAGGTCGTAGAGCGAGCGCAGGGCGCCCTTGTCGCCACCGGCGATCGCGCGCAGGATCCGCTGCAGGGTCGCGTCGTCGCCCAAGGATCGGTCGCCCAAGGATCGTCCCCCGTCCCATCGGCAGGTCCTCGCGCCGGACAGGCGAACGATCGGGACCGTTGCGGCAAGGGTTAGCGCATTCTGCGGTGATGAGAAGACGCGGCGCCCCGATTGCCGCGGTTCTCCCTAGGGATGCATCGCGGGGGCGATGCGGGGCGACGATGGCTCGGGCCGACCTTTCCCGCGGACGTTGCGGCTCGCCGGCACGGCCTCGCGCCGCGCCGCCCTCTCGGGCCGCGCCGCCGCGTCGCCCTGCCGGGGTGTCGCGACCGGTCGGCGCGTCCTATCTCCCGGATGGGGGCACGCGGCTCGCGCCCCTCGGACCACCGACCCTCCGGCACCTTACCGGAGCGCAGACATTTCGAAGGACCGACGCGGCATGGCCTCGCAGGGTGATTGGAAGATCCCGGCTTCGACGCAGCCGAAGCCCGGCGATTACGGCTACGACCTCGACCGCGCCCTCACGGCGATGGTCCAGCTCTCCGCCCGCGTGCCGGCCGAGGCCTTCACCGCCGAGACGCTCGGCACCGAGCGGGCGGGCAACGGCGTGGTCATCGGCGAGGACGGCCTCGTGCTCACCATCGGATACCTCGTCACCGAGGCGGAGAGCGTGTGGCTCACCACCAACGACGGCCGCTCCGTGCCCGGCCACGTCATGGGGTTCGATGCCGCCACCGGCTTCGGCCTCGTCCAGGCGCTCGGGCCGCTGGGCGTGCCGGCGCTCAAGCTCGGCACCTCCGGCAGCCTGAAGATCGGCGACCGGGCGGTGGTGGCCGGCGCCGGCGGGCGCCAGCGCTGCGTCGCCGCGCAGATCGTCGCCCGGCAGGAATTCGCCGGCTACTGGGAATACGTCCTCGACGAGGCGCTGTTCACCGCGCCCTCGCATCCGAACTGGGGCGGGACCGCGCTGATCGGCCCGGAGGGCGACCTCCTCGGGATCGGCTCGCTCCAGCTCCAGCAGGGCGGCACGTCGGGCCCGCGGGCGATCAACATGGTGGTGCCGATCGACCTGCTGCCGCCGATCCTCGACGACCTGACCTCGCGCGGGCGCGCCAACCGTCCGGCCCGCCCCTGGCTCGGCCTCTACGCCACCGAGAGCGAGGACGGCGTCGTGGTGATGGGGCTCGCCGACAACGGCCCGGCCGAGGCGGCGGACCTGCGCGCGGGCGACGTGATCGAGGCGGTAGCGGGCGAGCCGGTGGCGGATCTCGCCGACTTCTTCCGCAGCGTCTGGGCGCTGGGCGAAGCGGGCGTGCGGGTGCCGCTGACGATCCGCCGCGACGGCCGCGCCCTGAAGCCGACCCTGGTCTCGGGCGACCGCGAGCGCTTCCTCATGAGCCCGCCCCTGCACTGACCGTCCCTGTACCGCCCCTCTGCACTGACCGCCCCGCCCGGGCCGAAGCCTGGCTGTACGCAGCACAACACGGCCGTCAGTGGAAATTCATCCGGCACGCCGTAGATTTCTCGCTGCCCGGCCATTCCCTCCCTGGCCGGACATCGAAGGAGATCGCGTCATGACGCACGTGAAGACTTTTGGTGGGGCCGGCCTCGCGACGGCAGCCGGCTTGGCGGGAGCCCTGCTCCTCGCACCCTCCGCCCAGGCCATGCCGCTGGCGCCGCTGCCCGGCGGCGCCCTGATCGAGACCGTCGCCGGCGGCTGCGGCCCCGGCTTCCATCCCAATCCGTGGGGCGTGTGCCGGCCGAACTGGGGCCCGCGCCCGTACTGGCGGCGGCCGGTCTACGGCCCCTACGCCTACGGCCCGCCGCGCCCGTTCTACGGCCGCCCGGCCTATTACGGGCCGCGCCCGTTCTACTGAGACCGGGCCCGGCCGTCGGGCCGGGCCCCGCGCATGGACAGCGCCGCATCGCGCCTTTCGGCCGATGCGGCGTTGTCGTATTCACGATGCCGCACGCGGATCGACAGTGTTCGGCGATCGGATCGATGCGCGACCGTGCCGGCGCGCAGACGACGCAAGGTCATCGCTTGCACGTTGCCCAAGCCGATCGGACGCCGTTGGCCTCCTGAACTGCGAACGCGATCCGGGGCGCGCGAAGGCCTCGAAAACAGGCTTTCCAAAACCTTGCCAAATCGTTGTGCGCCGCATGCCGGGCTCGCATGGCTGGCTAACGAATGTCGGCCTGCCGCTGCGGCGCAGCAAGCTTATATGTGCATTGCACCAACAAGAGGCAGGCGGTGCCCAAGCGGTCGTCACCGCCTGCCTGAACAAAGGTCAATGTCATGTCCGCCGCCCGTAGCGTCCTCAACCGTTTCCGCGCCTATCTCCGTTACCGTGAGACCATCACCGAGCTGTCGCGCCTGTCCGACCGCGACCTCGCCGACCTCGGCATCAACCGCTTCGAGATCCAGGGCATCAACCGCTTCGAGATCCAGGGCATCGCCCGCGGCTGAACCGCCATCACCCGCGGCTGAACCGCCATCGCCCGCGGCCGAACCGCCATCGCCCGCGGCTGAAGCTCCCGGACGTGCGCCGGCCCGTTGCCTCGGGCCGGCTCGTTCCGGTATCTGCAGGGGCATGTCCCAAGCAAGCGCGCCCATCCACATCGTCGGCGGCGGCCTCGCAGGCTCGGAAGCCGCCTGGCAGATCGCCGAAGCCGGCCACCACGCGGTGCTGCACGAGATGCGGCCGGTGCGCGGCACCGAGGCCCATCACGGCGAGGGCCTCGCCGAGCTCGTCTGCTCCAACTCCTTCCGCTCCGACGACCCGAACGGCAACGCCGTCGGCCTCCTGCACCAGGAGATGCGGATGCTCGGATCGCTGATCCTGCGGGCGGCCGACCGGCATCAGGTCCCGGCCGGCGGCGCGCTCGCGGTCGACCGCGAGGGGTTCTCCGCCGCCGTCACCGCCGCGCTCGAAGCGCACCCCAACGTCACCATCGTGCGGGAGGAGGTCGCCGGGCTGCCGCCGGAGAGCTGGGGGCCGTGCATCGTCGCCACCGGCCCGCTCACCGCCCCCGCCCTCGCCGAGGCGATCCGCACCATCACCGGCGCCGACGCGCTCGCCTTCTTCGACGCCATCGCCCCGATCGTCCACCGCGACTCGATCGACATGAGCAAGGCGTGGTTCCAGTCGCGCTACGACAAGGTCGGGCCCGGCGGCACGGGGGCCGACTACATCAACTGCCCGATGGACCGAACGCAGTACGACGCCTTCATCGCGGCGCTCGTCGGCGGCGAGAAGATCGGCTTCAAGGAGTGGGAGGCCTCGACGCCGTACTTCGACGGCTGCCTGCCGATCGAGGTGATGGCCGAGCGCGGCCCCGAGACCCTGCGCCACGGCCCGATGAAGCCCGTCGGCCTCACCAACCCGCACGATCCCCAGGTGAAGGCCTGCGCGATCGTGCAGCTGCGCCAGGACAACGCGCTCGGCACGCTCTACAACATGGTCGGCTTCCAGACGAAGCTGACCTATTCCGAGCAGGTCCGCGTCTTCCGCACCATCCCCGGCCTCGAGAAGGCGGAGTTCGCCCGCCTCGGCGGCCTCCACCGCAACACCTACCTCGACAGCCCGCGCCTGCTCGACGCGACCCTGCGCCTGAAGGTGCGCCCGTCGCTGCGCTTCGCCGGCCAGATCACCGGCTGCGAAGGCTATGTCGAGAGCGCGGCGATCGGCCTGATGGCCGGGCGCTTCGCGGTGGCGGAGAGCCGGGGCGGGGCGCTCGAGCCCCTGCCGCAGACGACCGCGCTCGGCGCGCTGATCGCCCACATCACCGGCGGCCACATCCTCGACGACGCGCCCGAGGAGACGGCCAAGGAGCCGGGCAAGCCGCGCTCGTTCCAGCCGATGAACGTCAATTTCGGCCTGTTCCCGCCGCTCGCCGCGATGCCGCGCAACGAGACCGGCAAGCGCCTGCGCGGGCCGGAGAAGGCGATGCTCAAGCGCCAAGCCCTGACCGACCGGGCGCGCGCCCACCTGTCGGCCTGGATCGCCGGCACGACGCCCCAGGCCGCGGCGGCCGAGTAGCGCCCCCACGTTCAAGCGCGCGAAAAAGTCCCCCGATCGGCGACATCGCGACTTGAGCCCGCGCCCGTCCCGGCGAACAGTGGCGCGGACGGCGCAGGCCGGATCGCGGGACGAGGCGCAGCCGTGGCGGGACCTTACGAAAAATCCTCCGGGTCGACGGTCGGGGCGGTGCTCCGCGTCACCAGCGGCAACTTCCTGGAGATGTTCGACTTCTTCCTGTTCGGCTTCTACGCGACCCACATCGCGAAGGCGTTCTTCCCGGCTGGCGACGAGTTCGCCTCCCTGATGCTAACCTTCATGACGTTCGGTGCCGGCTTCCTGATGCGGCCGCTCGGCGCCGTGCTGCTCGGCGCCTACGTCGACCGGGTCGGGCGCCGCAAGGGGCTGATCACCACCCTGGCGATCATGGCCGCCGGCACGGTGCTGATCGCCTTCGTGCCGGCCTACGCCACCATCGGCCTGCTCGCCCCGGCCCTCGTCCTGATCGGCCGGCTGCTCCAGGGCTTCTCGGCGGGCGTCGAGCTCGGCGGCGTCTCGGTCTACCTGTCGGAGATGGCGACGCCCAGCCGCAAGGGCTTCTACGTGTCCTGGCAATCGGGGAGCCAGCAGGTGGCGATCATGGCCGCCGCCGCGATCGGCTACGGGCTGAGCCACGCGCTGGTGCCGGAGGAGATGTCGGAATGGGGCTGGCGGGTGCCGTTCCTCATCGGCTGCGCGCTGGTGCCGTTCCTGTTCTACATCCGCAACTCGCTGGAGGAGACCAAGGCCTTCGCCGAGCGCAAGCATCGGCCGGAGGCGGCCGAGATCTTCCGGACGCTCGCGACGAACTGGCGGATCGTGCTGCTCGGCATGCTGATGGTCGCGATGACCACGATCGCGTTCTACACGATCACCGTCTACACGCCGACCTTCGGCAAGAGCGTCCTCAAGCTCACCGACACCGACAGCCTGCTCGTGACCTTCTGCGTCGCAATCTCGAACCTGTTCTGGCTCCCGGTGATGGGGGCGCTGTCCGACCGGATCGGCCGCAAGCCGCTCCTGATCGCGTTCTCGGCGCTGACCCTGCTCACCGCCTACCCGGCGCTGACCTGGCTCGTGGGTCACATCAGCTTCGGGGCGATGCTCGCCGTGCTGCTGTGGTTCTCGTTCCTCTACGGCAGCTACAACGGCGCGATGGTGGTGGCGCTGACCGAGGTCGTTCCGGTCGAGGTCCGCACCGCCGGCTTCTCGCTCGCCTACTCGCTGGCGACCGCCCTGTTCGGCGGCATGACGCCGCTCGTCGCCACGTGGCTGATCGCGGCGACCGGCGACAAGGCCGCGCCCGGCCTGTGGATGTCGCTCGGCGGCGCCCTGGGACTGGTCGCGACGCTGGTGATCTATCGCGGGCGCGGGGCGATGCCGGCCGGGATGCCCGCCGCGGCCCGGTGAGCCGCGCGGCGATCCGCCGGTCGGAAGCTATTGCGGGGATGCCGTCCGGTACAGGACGGGCGTCGCCGGATGGCGCGGCGCGAGCCGGATCCAGGGAACCCGGTCCGGCTCGAAGCGGACGCGGGCCGCCCGGCGCCAGAGCGGCGGGGCATGATCGCCGACCAGGAGGATCTCCGTACCCGGATTGCGGATCGCGAGACGCGAGACCGCCGCGAACAGGTCCTCCCAGATCTCGGCCATCGCGCAGACCTCCGGATCGCCGAAGGGCCCACCGGTCTTGCAGTCGTGGCGCGGCGTCGCCTCCCCGGGCCTGACCGGGACATGGGAATTGAGCGTGACCCAGTACACGAACAGCGGCTGCGTCGCCTTCGACAGCCGGTCGTCGATGGTTTCGGCGATGTCGACGTCGCAGGGGCCGACGAACGCGCCGCCGCAGTGCCGCGTGTAGGCCGAGGTCGCGGTGTCCTGGAACACGCTTCGGACGAAGCCCGCCTTCGGGTACCAGGACGACCGATCGTAGAAGGCGCTCGTGAACCCGTGGACCGAGACGGTGCGGTAGCCTCGCGCGGCGAGCTGGGCCGGAAGGCAGGTCGGTCCGTGCCCGTCGAGGAGAACGGTGTAGGCCGAGCGCGAATGGCAGAGCTCGCGCATCTCCCCGTACGAGGTCGCCCCGAAGAAGCTCGTCGTGCCGGTCGTGATGCTGAAGGCCTCCCTCAAGGCCGCGTCGTCGAAGGCGGAGAACAGCACCTCCCTCTGGCGCGGGTCGCGCAGGACGCCCAGGCTCTCGACGAGCACGAGAAGGACGTTCGGCTTCCGCGGCGACGGCTCCGTCAGGGCGGCGAAGCCAGACGCCTGGACCGCGGATTGGAAGGGCTGACCGATGGCGGCGGCCGGGCCGAGAGAAAGGCTGGCCGAGCTGTTGATCGCGATGTCGGCGAACAGGAATCCCGACACCGCCAGGGCGAGGACGATCCTGTTGCCTCGGACCATGGGTGCCCTGTAGCGCACGAGGAACCACAGGCCGGCCGCGACGAATGCCGTCAGGGCCGCCGTGAGCCCCGCATAGAGCGGCGAGCTCAGCAACCGGACATGCGTCAGGGCATCGAGGTTGTGATGGATGGATCCGAGGTCGAGGAAAAAGATCTCGGTGACGATCATCAGCAGGTCGAAGGCCACGACCGTGAGGTAGAGCGGCACCACGGCAAGGGGCGGCAGCCGGATGCCGACCAGGATCACGACGACGTAGGCCGCGATCGGCGCGGATCGTGCCGGAATGCCGATCCAGAGGCTTGCCAGGATGGCCAGCGCGTTCGGCAGGAGCAGGGCGCCGACGACGAGAAGCAGGGTCGGCCCGGCCTGCGCGATGCGGCGGCGGACCGCCCAGCCGCCGACGCGTTCGCGCACGGTTTCGCGCGCGTCGACGAAGCCGTTTTCCGCGCTGTCCATGCCCGCGCCCCACCTCAAGTCCGTGGAGCATGTTCCTATTGATCGGTTAGCACGGTCCTAATCGGCACGTGAACCCGGTAAATTTGCCCAGACGATCGAAATCGTTCCCGCCTTGCCGAGGTCTGGCGGGCGGGCGTCGGGACGCGCGAGCCCTCCTCAGATCGCCCGCCGCGCCATCAGCCGCCGGCCCGGGCGGTGCCCCTCCTCGCCGGTGTCGCGGAACCCGAGCTTGGTCAGGAGCCCCCAGGAGGCGACGTTGCCGGGACGGCACTCGGCGACGATCGTGCGGGCCGGAAAGCGCAGCGACAGCGATCCCAGGATGCCCGACACCGCTTCCGTGGCGAGGCCGCGCCCCCGGGCGGCGCCGCCGACCCAGTAGCCGATCTCGACCGCCTCGGTTCCGCGCAGGTGCGTCCCGACCACCCCGACCAGGGTTCGGCCCTCGCGCGTCCGGGCGCCGAAGAACCGGTCCTCGCGGCGGCGTCCCGAGGCGATGAGCCTGCGGGCATCCTCGAGCGTGAAGGGCGCGGGCAGGAAATCGACGGCGCCGGTGATCGCCGGGTCGTCGGTGAGGCTCCGCAGCGCCTCCGCATCGCCCGGAATCAGCACGTCGATCGACAGTCGCGCGGTCTCCAGACCGGGCAGGTCGCACAAGCTGTCGCTTCGGGCGCGGCGGAAGAACATCTCGGAGGATGTGGGATCGGACGACGGATACCGTAAGAGACGCTTTGGCGGGGCGGTCTCATCCCGCGCCGACCCGGGCGCGGCCTACTCCACGGCCTGGAAGCCCGACAGCGGCGCCTCGACGCGGCAGACGACCCCGTCGGGCTCGTAGGCGAGGCCGACCGCGCCCCCGACCGCGCCCGCGAGCCCGCGCTCGATCAGCCGCGACCCGAAGCCCTTCCGCGTCGGCGGCGCGACCTTGGGACCGCCGCGCTCGGTCCACAGCATCCGCACCATGGCGTCGGCATCGAGCGACCACGTCACGGCCACGCGGCCGCCGGGCACCGAGAGCGCGCCGTACTTGGCCGCGTTGGTGGCGAGCTCGTGCATCATCAGCGCCAGCGACAGCGCCGCCTTCGGGCCGACCTCGATCTCCGGCCCGTCGAGGGCGAGGCGCCCGGCCTGGCCGTCGTCGTGGATCGCCAGCGCCCCGGCGATCACCGCGGCGATGCCGGCGCTCTCACGCGCGCCCGTCAGGAGGATGTCGTGCGCCTTGCCCAGGGCGATCAGCCGGGCGGCGAGCGCCTCCTTGGCGCTCTCGAAATCGGGGGCGTTGCGCAGGGTCTGCGACGCGATGGCCTGGACCATCGCGAGGGTGTTCTTGAGGCGGTGGCTGAGCTCGCGGTTGCGGAGCGCCTGCTGGTCCTCGGCCTGGATGCGCCCGAGCGTGCCCCAGAGCCGCTCGGCGACCTCGCGCACGAAGGCGATCTCGCCGGCGGCCCAGGCGCGCGGCGCGCGGTCATGGACGAACAGCACCCCGGCGAGCCGGCCGAGCCGCGTCAGCGGGACGTTGATCGCGGCCCGCGCGCCCATGCCGGCATAGGCCGCGGCATCGCCGGCCAGCGCCGGGTCGGCGATGTCGGGGATCGCCTGCGGCAGGCCCGAGGCCAGGCGCGCCAGGGTCTCGGGGAAGGCGGCGAGCGGGCAGGGCGGCGGGGGGCCGGCCGGATCGGCGTCCGCCGCGGTCCAGGCGGCCTCGACCTGGAACACGCCGCCCGCGACATCGACGGCGCCGTAGCCCGCCCGCGTCGCCGGAAGCGTCGCGCCGAGGATCGCGGCGGCGGCACCGATCGCCTCGGTCCGGCCCGAGGCGTCGCGCAGCGCGTCGCCCAGCGCGATGAGCGCACGGTGGCGCGCCTCGGTGGTGCGCTCCAGCGTGATGTCCTCGATCATCGCGGTGGTCTGGAGCCGGTCGCCCAGCGCCTGCGACACGAGGTTGACCCGGGCCCAGATGATGCGGCCGTCGGCACGGCGGTAGCGCTTCTCCAGGGTCTCGCGCAGGACCTCGCCGGCGGCGAGGCGCCGGTGCAGGGTGTCGCGCTCGGCCGCATCCTCCTGCGGGGTCCACAGCGCCACCGACCGGCCGACGATGGCGGCGGCCGGCGCACCCCAGATGGCGCAGAGCTTGGCGTTGACGCTCAGCACCTCCAGGCTGTGCGGATCGAGCTGGACGATGCCGACGTTGGCGCCCTCGAAGATCGCGCGGACATCGGCCTCGGCGCGGTTGCGCTCGCTCAGGTCGAGCATCGCGCCGACCATGCGCACCGGCGTGCCGTCCGCGTCGCGGATCACGTAGCCGCGGTCGAGCACGTCGGCGTGGCGTCCGTCGGCGCGCAGGAAGCGGTATTCGAGGCTCCAGGCGTCGCTCCCGCCCCGGATCGCGGTACCGAGCGCCGCCTCGACCCGGTCGCGGTCGGCCGGGTGGACCTGCGCCAGCCACCATGCCCCGGTGGCGGCCTCGCCGTCCGGAGCCCAGCCGTAGGCGGTCTGGAGCGCCTCGTTCCACGTGACCGTGTCGGCGACGAGGTCCCAGTCGCGGATCGCGTCGCTGGTCGCCCGCGCGATCAGGCGGTAGCGCTCGCGGACGGCCTCCGAGGCGAGGTCTGCGACCTTGCGCGCGGTGACGTCCCGGACGCTCCCGACGATCCGGTTGGCCCGGCCGCCGGCGAGCACCGGACGGCCGCAGATCGCGACCCAGCAGGGCGCATCGTCGGGCCGCGCCAGCCGGTAGTCGCCGCCGAACCGCCCGTCGCCCTCCGGGTCGAGGGCGGTGCGCAGGTCGGCGGCGGCGCGCATCCGGTCGTCCGGGTGGATCGCCCGCAGGAAGGTCCGCGCCAGGTTCGCCGGCTGCGCTGCGTCGAGCCCGAGCAGCCGGCGGGCATGGGCATCGCAATCGAGGCGGTCGGCGAGCGGGTCGTAGTCCCAGATCCCGATCTCGGTCGCCTCGATCGCCAGCCGCATCAGCAGCGCGCTCTCGCCGAGGCGGACGGTGGTGGTGGCGCGCGCCGCGAGGGCTTGGCGCTGCCGGGCGAGGCGCGCCTCCCGACGGTCGAGGGCGGCGCGGCTCTCCAGCAGGCCGACCGTGCGGCGCCCGAGCGCCCGGAAGGCCGCCTCCTGGCCGGGCGCGAGGCCGGCGCGCGGCAGGATGTCGAGGACGCAGAGCGTCCCGAGCGGGACGCCGTCGCGCGAGACGAGGCGGAGCGCCGCGAGGAAGCCGAACGGGAGCGCGCCTCCACCGGGCCCCGCGCCCCGGTCGGCGAGGACGCGGAGGTCGGGCAGGACGCAGAGGTCGTCTCGGAAGACGTCGCCGTGGGGGAGGACTTGTCCCTGGCGGACGCCTCCGCCCCGATCGAGCCCCCCTCGCGAGAGCAGCCGTGCCAGCGCCCGCCCGTCCGGCGCGGCGATCCCGAGGCGTGCCGCCACCGCCAAGCCGTCGCCGTCGACGAGGCCGAGGAAGGAGGCCGGCGCAACGAGGAGCGCACGCGCGAGCAGCACGGTGTCGTCGAAGCCGGTCTTGGCCGGATGCGCTCCGGAATCCGCGCGGGGCGCGGCCCGCACCGGTCGGTCGGGAAGGGCGGACGGGGCGCTCACCGCGGCGTCCGCGGCGATCCGCACGCCGCGGCGGCCTCGGGCCGTGGGATGGGGAAGCGGGGTTCAGCGCGCCGCATCCCGCCTCCTTCCGCCCTCGTCGCGGTCGGTCGCCGCCGCGCGCTCCGACGCGCCGCCGACGGCGTGGATCCTGCCGAGCACGGTGTCGTAGTGGCGGCGGACGACGCCGTGGCACTCGCAGGCGGCGTCCACCATCGCGGTGCGGTCGAGGATCGTGATGCGGCCGCGCCCGACGCGCAGCAGGCCCTGCGCCTGCAGCGTGCTGAGGATGCGGGTGAGATAGGTGCGCTGGACCCCGAGCATCGCGGCGAGCTGCTCGTGGGTCACGGGCAGCACGTCGCCGTCGATCCGGTCCTGGAGGGTCAGCAGCCAGCGCAGGCAGCGCGCCTCGATCGGGTGCAGGGCGTTGCAGGCCACCGATTGCAGCACCTGCGCCAGCAGGCAGTCGGCGTAGCGGGTGAACAGGGCGCGCAGGCTCGCCGAGCGGCGCTTGGCCTCCTGCAGGCGCGCCGCATCCAGGCGCAGGGCCGGTCCGCCGACCTGCACGACCGCGCTGGTGGAGGCGGGAACCCGGCCGTCGCTGACCGCGCCGCCGACGGCGCCCTCGCAGCCGATCGTGGCGGTCTCGGCGCTGCGGCCGTCCTGCATCGCGATCAGCAGGGTCACGACCGTCTGCCGGCAGGGAAACGTGATCGCGCCGACCTCGGCGCCGGTGGCGAAGAGCACGTCGCCCTTCTCGTAGGCGGCCGGCTCGAGATGCGGCGCCAGCAGGGCGCGGTCGGCGCCGCGCAGGCTCTCGAGCAGGCGGTTGCCGTCGAACGGGGAGGAAGACGCGACCGACATGCGATTCGACGGTGGAGGGCGGATCGCCACAACCTACAGGAGCGACCCGGCCGCAGTCCGTCCATTAGTGGACAGAAGACGCGCGAATTCGATGATTTTTCGACATTTGCGCGCGGCTGCGCCGGCGCGATCGCGCGTCGGCGGGAAGCGCTTTCAGAGGGGTGCCGGCCGGCTTTCTACTTGCCGGTGCAGAGGCCCTGCTCGGAGAGGCGGCGGTGCTCGCGTGGGTCGCAATCGGTCGAGAGGAACGAGGCCCACTCGGCCGGCGTCCCGTAGAAGGCGTTGCGGTCGACGTCGCCGCGCACCCCCGGCACGCGGCCGGTCGAGGTGAACTGCCACAGCATCCACTTGCGGTTGGCGAAGCGCTGCTCGGGCTCGGCCGCGGTCGAGCGCAGCCAATGCGGGTAATCCGGCAGCTCGCCCTCGAGCACGTCCTTGTGGAAGGTGATGTCGGTGTAGATGATCGGCCGCTTGCCGGTGTACCGCTCCATCTCCTCGAGCATGTAGGTCGTCATCGCCAGGGCCTGCGCCTTCGGCAGCTTCTTCGGGCAGGTCTGCGAATGGCCGTTCCACTCCACGTCCAGCACCGGGGGCAGGGCGGTCGGGTCGTTGGGGACGTTCTTCTTGAACCAGTCCATCTGCTCCTTGGCCGAGCGGCACCAGAACACGAAGTGGTAGGCGCCGCGCGGCACGCCCGCCTGGCCGGCGGCGTCCCAGTTTGCGCGGAAGCGGTCGTCGACGTGGTCGCCGCCCTCCGTCGCCTTGATGAAGGCGAACTGGGTGCCGGCGGCGCGCACCGAGGCCCAGTCGACCGGTCCCTGCCACTTCGAGATGTCGATGCCCTGGATCGGATGGCTCTTGGCCCGCGCGACGCCCGGATGGGGCTTCGCGTCGCCGTTCGTCGGGTAGAAGTCGTTGTTGGAGGCGCAAGCCGCGAGGCTCGCCAGAAGCGTCGCCGCCAGGATGCGCTTGGCGACCGCGCGCAGGCCGGCCGAGGTCGAGGCGAGATCCACGGGACGAGCATTCCTCAGCGACATCGATGCCCGGCCCGCCATCTGGTGAAGCGCCACAACAGAGCTATTCGATGGCCCCGGGGCGGTTAACAGACTTTTGCCGTCAATGCGGCGGAATTCCGGAACCCGTGTCGGACGAGACACATGACCGCGTGGAGCGCGTCTGCGCCGGCCCGCGCGCCGCGGGTTAAGTCACGCTGCCGCCTCGCTTCTTCGGAGGGCTCGGGTTGGGTAAGGTTCTGTTCACCATAGGTTACGAAGGGCTCGATCCGGAGCGCCTGACCGCCGCCCTCCGCGAGGCCGGATGCGGCCTGCTCGCGGACGTGCGGGCGGTCGCCAACTCGCGCAAGCGCGGGTTCTCGAAGGGGGCGCTCAAGGCCGGGATCGAGGAGGCGGGCCTCGCCTACGCCCACCTGCGCAGCCTCGGCACGCCGAAGGCCGGGCGCGAGGCGGCCCGCGGCCACGACGCGGCGCTGATGCGCAGGATCTACTGCGAGGCCGTGCTTGACACCGCCGACGGCGGCCTCGCCCTCGATGCGCTCGCTGGGATGGCCGAGGCCGCGCCGACCTGCCTGCTCTGCTTCGAGCGCGCCCCCGAGCGCTGCCACCGGCGCGTGCTCGCCGAGCGCCTGGAAGCCCGCGGCTTCACCACCGTCGACCTGTTCGGGTGAGATCCGCCTTCGGAGGCGACGAGGCTCGGCCGCAGGCGCGAACGTGGGCCGCCGCTGCGGCGGATGCCTCCGACCCGGGTCGAAGGCGCCGAGCGTCACGCGTCGGGCCGGCCTTCGCAGAAGCGCCGGAACGCCTCCAGGGTCTCGCCGCTGACATGGTGCTCGATGCCCTCGGCGTCGCGCCGCGCCGTCTCGGGGCTGACCCCGAGGGCGCACAGGAAGCGCTCGACGATGCGGTGGCGCTCGCGCGCCTGGCTCGCGAGCGCCCGTCCGGCCTCGGTGAGGAACACGCCGCGATAGGGGCGCTGCTGCACGAGGCCGTCCTCGGCCAGCCGCTTCAGCATCTTGGCGACGGTCGGCTGCGCCACGCCGAGGCGGGCGGCGATGTCGACCTGGCGCGCCTCGCCGCCGTCGCCGATCAGGTCGGCGATCAGCTCGACGTAGTCCTCGACGAGCTCGGAGCGCCGGGCCTCGCGGGCCTGCCGGAAGCTCTCGACATGGACCTCCGGGTCGATGAGCGCGGGCTCGGATCGTGGCGGATCCTGCATGGTGCCGGCTCTCTCCCCCCTTGGGCAGGTCGCGCGGAAACGCTTTGCGGTTTCGCGCCCGAAGCCTGCGATCACACCCATAGGCCGGGCGGCTGCGGCGCAGGCAGCCTGTTTAGCAAAAGCGGCGCGGAAGGGGAGCCCCGGGCGCGCGCAAGATTCGATCTTGACCTTGAGCCCGAGCACATCTTTATAGCTCATGCTATAAAGCGCGCGGCACGGGGCCGGGCAGGATCGCGGCGACGTTCATGGACCAACCCATCGCGGACACGCCGGCCGGCGGCCGGACCGCACCGCAGCGCGACAGCCTGAGCCTGCGCACGGAGCGGCGCATCCGCGACGTGCTCGACGGGCGGGCCGTCGGGCGCGGCCGCTTCCTGCTGTTCACCGGGCCGGCCGTGATGGCGTCGATCGCCTACATGGACCCCGGCAACTTCGCGACGAACATCCAGGCCGGCGCCAAGTACGGCTACGGCCTGCTCTGGGTGGTGCTCGCCGCCAACCTCGTGGCGATGCTGTTCCAGGCGCTCTCGGCCAAGCTCGGCATCGTCACCGGCCGCAACCTCGCCGAGCTCTGCCGCGACGAGTTCCCGAGGCCGGTGCGGCTCGCGATGTGGGCGGTGAGCGAGCTCGCCGCGATGGCCACCGACCTCGCGGAATTCCTCGGCGGCGCGATCGGCCTGGCCCTGCTCACCGGGATGCCGCTGTTCGCCGGCATGGTGGTCACGGCCGTCGTCACCTACGCGATCCTGCTGCTCGAGCGCGGCGGATTCCGCTGGATGGAGATCGTCATCGGCGCGATGGTGGCGACCATCGGCCTCTGCTACGCGATCGAGCTGTTCATCGCGCCGATCGCCTGGGCCGACGCGGCCAGGGGGCTGACGACGCCGCGGATCCCGGACGCCGAGGCGCTGACCATCGCGGTCGGCATCATCGGCGCCACGGTGATGCCGCACGCGCTGTTCCTGCATTCGGGGCTGACGCAGGGACGCGGCGGGGTCCGCAACGACGCCGACCGGCGCCTGCTCCTGCGCTACTCGAACCGCGAGGTGGTGGTGGCGCTGGCGCTCGCCGGCCTGGTCAACATCGCCATGGTGATCATGGCGGCGGCCGCCTTCCACCTCGGCCACAGCGAGGTCGCCGAGATCGACCAGGCCTACAGGACGCTGACGCCGCTGCTCGGCCCGGCGGCCGCGGGCGCGTTCCTGGTCTCGCTGATCGCGTCCGGCGTCTCGTCCTCGGTGGTCGGCACGATGGCCGGGCAGATGGTGATGCAGGGCTTCCTGGGCTGGCGCGTACCGCTGATCGTGCGGCGGCTGGCGACGATGGTGCCGGCCTTCGTGGTGATCGGGATCGGCGTCGACCCGACCCGCGCGCTGGTGCTCTCGCAGGTGGTGCTGTCGCTGGCGCTGCCGGTACCGATGATCGCGCTGGTGCTGTTCACCCGCCGCCCGGACCTGATGGGCGCCTTCGCCAACCGGCGGGCGACGCGGGTCGCGGCGGTGGCGGGCGCGGCCCTCGTGCTGTGCCTCAACGCGGTCCTGCTGGCGCAGGCGTTCGGCGTGCCGGTCCCGGGGCTGGCGGCCGGCTGAGGCCTCCGGCCCGCGCGCACCCCGGTTACACACGGCCCGATCCGGCACGACGGACGGCTGACAGGCGGCCGCCTTTCGCGCTCAATGGCGTCCGGACGCGAAGGCCGAGCGGCGATGAACGCTGCCGGCGGCGTCCCTCGGGAGAGACGCCATGATCCGCCACCTCGTCACCGCGGCCGCCTGCCTCGTCGGCGCGCACGCGGCGCTCGCACAGGAGAAGACCGCCCCGACGGACCTCGCGCCCGTCAAGATCGGCGTGCTCAACGACCGCTCGGGGGTCTATTCCGACTCCACCGGCGAGGGCGCGGTGATCGCCGCGCGCCTGGCGCTCGAGGATTTCAAGCCGGCCGAGCACGGGCTGTCCGTCGAGATCGTCTCCGCCGACCACCAGAACAAGCCCGACATCGGCGCCGCGCTGACCCGGCAATGGTACGATCGCGACGGGGTCGACGCGGTGTTCGACGTGCCGACCTCCTCGGTGGCGCTGGCCGTCAACGCGATCACCCGCGAGAAGAACAAGGTCTTCGTGAATTCCGGCGGCGGCACGCCGGACCTCACCGGCGCGCAATGCACCCCCAACACCGTGCACTGGACCTACGACACGGTGGCGCTCGCGACCAGCAACGGCAAGGCGATGCTGAAGCACGGCGGCGACACCTGGTTCTTCCTCGCCGCCGACTACGCCTTCGGCCTCGCGCTGGAGCGCGACACCCGCGCGGTGGTGCTCAAGAACGGCGGCACGGTGCTCGGCACCGTCAAGACGCCGTTCCCGACCGCCGACTTCTCGTCGTTCCTGATCCAGGCGCAGGGGTCGGGGGCCAAGGTGATCGGGCTCGCCAATGCCGGGGGCGATGCCGCCAACGCGATCAAGCAGGCGCACGAGTTCGGCATCCGCGAGAGCGGGCAGGCGCTGGCCGCGCTGCTGATCTCCTCGACCGACATCCACGCCCTCGGGACCACGATCGCCCAGGGGCTGACGCTCACCGAGGCGTTCTACTGGGACCTGAACGACCAGACCCGCGCCTTCTCCGAGCGCTTCGCGAAGCGCGACGGCGGCCGCAAGCCCACCGCCTACCAGGCCGGCGTCTACGGCGGCTTCCTGCACTACTTGAAGGCGGTGGCCGCGCTCCATTCGGCCAAGGACGGCGCCGCCGTCGTCGCCAAGATGAAGGAGATGCCGACCGACGACCCGCTCTTCGGCAAGGGCACGATCCGCGTCGACGGGCGCAAGATCCACGACATGTACCTGTTCGAGGTCAAGAAGCCCGCCGAGTCGAAGGGCGAGTGGGACCTCTACAACGTCCTGGCGGTCAACCCCGGCAACGAGGTGTTCCGCCCGCTGGCCGAGGGGGGCTGCCCGCTGGTGAAGGGGTGAGCCCGGGGCAGCGCTCCGTGGCGCCTTCTCCCAGGGGGAGAAGGGTGGGATGAGGGGCGTGACCTCTCCGTAGGGGTCCCATGCCTCGACCCGCAAGCGCTCGGGGTGGGAAGCTTTGCCCCGTCCGCTCATCGGTGCGGAAGGGGCGAATCCGACAGACTGGAACGCGAGAACCGGCGTGAGAGGTGCAGCCTCTCCGGACGACGCACGCCCCTCATCGTGTCCTTCTCCCCCTGGGAGAAGGGACCCGCGGGCGATCCGGCGACGATCGCGTCCGTCACCCGATCACCCGCACCGGCGCGCCGTCGAGAAACCCTTGGATGTCGGCCACCGCCTCGGTGAAGTAGGTGCGGTAGTTGGCCTCGCTGACGTAGCCGAGATGGGGCAGGGCCAGCAGGTTCGGCAGGCTGCGCCAGGGCGAGTCCGCCGGCAGCGGCTCGGTCTCGAACACGTCGAGGCCGGCTCCGCCGATCCGCCCGTCCCGGAGCGCGGCCTGCAGCGCCGGCCCGTCGACGAGGCCCGCCCGCGCGGTGTTGATCAACAGGGCGTGGGGTTGCATCAGCGCCAGCGCCGCGGCGTCGACGAGCCCGCGGGTGCGCTCGCCCAGCACCAGGTGGATCGAGACCACGTCGCTCCTGGCCAGCAGGTCCGCCTTGGACGGCGCAAGCGCGACGCCGGCCTCCGCCGCCCGCTCCGCCGTGAGGTTCGGGCTCCAGGCCGAGACCGCCATGCCGAACGCCTGGCCGATGCGGGCGACGCGGGTTCCGATCTTGCCGAGCCCCAGGATGCCGAGGCGGCGGCCGGCGAGATCCGCGCCCACGCTCGTCTGCCAGCCGCCGGCCCGGAGCGCGTTCGCCTCCGGCACGACGCTGCGGGCGAGGCCCAGGATCAGCGCCCAGGTCAGCTCCACCGGCGGCTCGGAACCGCTCGCCGTGCCGCAGACGGTGATGCCGCGTGCCTTGGCCGCCGCGAGGTCGATGCTCGCGTTGCGCATGCCGGACGTGACCAGGAGCTTCAGCTTCGGCAGGCGCGCGAGCAGGGCGGCCGGGAACGGCGTGCGCTCGCGCATCATCACCACGATCTCGCACTCGGCGATGGCCGCCACCAGCGCGTCCTGCGTCGCGAAGCCCGCGCGGAAGGTCCGCAGCGCGACCCGGTCCCGGACGGGAGACCAGTCCGCCAGCGTGGTGGCGACGCCCTGGTAGTCGTCGAGGATCGCGCAGTTGAGCATGGTTGGCATCCGATCTCAGGCCTGGGCGGGCGCCGGCGGGGGGCCCGTCACGGGGTCGGCGAGCCGCGTCGGCAGGGTGTTGATGCGCAACGCCGTCCGCAGCGCCCGCGACGCGGCGTCGACCGCGACCGTCATCGCGGCGGTGGCGGCGATCAGCACCACGGCGACGTCGAGGCGCAATTCCGAGATCGCGGCGTCGACGTAGTAGCCGAGCGTCGCGACGCCGAGGATGCCGAAGATCGCGCTCTCGCGCAGGATCAGCTCCCAGCGGTAGAGCAGGTAGGCGAGGAACTGCCCGTAGAGCCGCGGCACGGTCTCGTAGGCGTAGAGGTTCAGGCCGCGCGGCGCGTCCGCCCGGTAGGGCAGCGCGTCGGCGTGGCGGCCCATCAGATAGCCGATGATGCCGGCGTTGTGGATCGACAGCGCGAGGATCGCCGGCAGCATCGAGGGGCCGAGCATCTGCAGCAGCACGTAGGCGAGCATGTATTCCGGCGTCGAGCGCAGCACCACGAGGAGCACGCGCCCCGCGGGCGACCCGAACCGGCCGGAGAACCGGCGCGACACCAGCGGGAACAGCACGAGCGCGCCGAGGGCGGTGGCGACGAGGGCGATCTGCGCCAGCACCAGCGTCTGCACCGCGCCGGGGAGGATCTGCCCGGTCAGGATCGGCACGAACCAGGCCCAGAGGCGGGGCAGGGTTTCGGGATCGAGGAGGCTGGCGCCGCGCAGGGGCGCGGGGACGACGTCGTGGGTGAGGAAGCGGAGGAGGCTGGCGCCGACGTTCGTGGTGCCGATCGTGGCCGGCAGCGCCAGCGCGCTCGCCGCGATCAGCACCGGCACGGACCCCACCCGCACCCAGAGCCGGCGCGAGCCGATCAGCGCGTAGAACACCAGGAGCAGCGCGCCGGCCTCGGCGTAGCGCCCCTGCCGGAAGGCGGATTCGAGATAGAACCCCATGGTCGGCAGGCCGATGAAGCCGAGCACCAGGGTCGAGCGCATGGCGCATTCGAAGCGGTAGAGCGTGTAGTGCCGGAAGGACCCGGCGACCTCCGGCAGGCGGGCGTAGAGGAAGGCGGAGACGCTGCCCGTGCCCTCGGGCAGCACCCGCAGGGCCGAGAGGTCGGCCTCCTCGATGATCTCCGAATAGACCTTCGCGCAGATGCCCGCGTAGGGCAGGGCGATGGCGAGGATGCCGGTGGTGGCCGAGAGCCCGAACACCTGCATCAGCAGCAGCGCCCAGAACAGCTCGTGCACGGCGCGGAGCCCGGCGCAGAGGAGGCGGATGCTGCGGAACCGCGCGAAGGGAATCGCCAGCAGGAACCCGGTGCCGGCCCCACACGTCACGCCGAGCACCGCGAAGGCGACGGTGTAGACGACGCTCCAGCCCTCCACCGAGAGCAGGTCCGGCCGGATCAGCCCGGCCAGCAGGCGCTGGAGATCGGCCCAGGGGTTCAAGCTGGTGACGTGCAGGTCGGCGAGAAACAGCGCGGCGAGCGCCGCGGCCGCGAACCAGCGGCTGACGGCGGCGTAGCCCGGGGCGGAGCGCTGCCGCCCGATCACGCCGCCGCCTGGTAGAAGGGGCTCAGCGCGGCGGCGTCGAGGGTGCGGGCCGGCGCGTCCAGGACGATGCGGCCGGCATCCAGCACCACGATCCGGTCGGTGTGGGCGAGCGCCAGCGCGACGTCGTGGAGGGCCACCACCAGGGTCTCGTGGCTGCGGGCCATCTCGGCGAGCACCGCGGCGCCCTGCATCCGGTCCAGCGCCGAGACCGGCTCGTCGCCGACCAGGATCGGCCGGCCGTTGTAGAGCGCGCGGGCGACCGAGACCCGCTGCTGCTGCCCGCCCGACAGCGCGCCGGCCTTGTCGCGGATCTTCTCCGCCAGCCCGACGCGGGCCAGCACCGCGCGGATCTCGGCGAGGTCGGCGGCGGCGGGGAAGGCCAGGGTGCGCAGGTTGTGCAGGGTCGAGCGGCGGTCGAGCCGGCCCATGTAGACGTTGTGGAACACCGACAGCGTCCGCACGAGCGCGGCCGCCTGCGGCACCAGGGCGACCCGCTCCGGGGCCTGCGCCTGGATCAGACCGATCAGCGTCGACTTGCCGGCGCCGGAACGCCCCATCAGCGCGACCCGCTCGCCCGCGCGGACCGTCAGGTCGATGCCGGAGAGCACCGCGCGCCCGTCGTAGGCGGCGCTCGCGTTCGTCAGCCGGATCGCAGGTTCGGCCATCGTCGGGTCAGTCGAGCAGGCCGGTCGACCGGCCCACCGCGATCAGCGGCGCATAGGCCGCGTTATCGACGGGGATGAACTTCGAGCGGCCGAACGGCGCGAGGATCGCCGGATCGGTGATGCCGACGAGCGCCGCCTTCAGCCGCGCGGTGAAGCCTTCGCCGTAGATCGCGTCGACGTCGCCGCGGACCGTCCACTGGTAGTCGGGGAAGGTCGGGCTCTCCCAGATCACCGAGACCGCCTTGGGGTCGACCTTGCCGGCCTTGGTGTCGAGATCCCAGACCGAGTAGTCGACCGCGCCGACGGCGAAGGCCCCCGACTGGACGAGCTGGATCGTCCGGCTGTGATCGCCCGAGAAGCCCACCGTCGGGAAGACCTGCTCGGGGGTCTTGCCGGGAAAGGCCTGCCGGATGAAGTATTCCGGCATCAGCCGCCCCGAGGTCGAGGCGCGCGAGCCGAAGGTGAAGCTCTTGCCGGCGATGGCCTTCGGGAAGTCGGCCGCCTTCGCAAGGCCGGTCTTCGCGTTGGCGATGAGGTAGGTCTTGAAGGCGGCATCCTCGGCCCCTTGCGCGATCGCCTGCGAGCCCGGCACGGCCTTGCGGGCCTGCACGCCGGTGAAGCCGCCGAACCAGGCGAGCTGCACCTGCCCGTTGGTGAAGGCGGTGACGGCCGCCGGATAGTTCTTCACCGGGATGTAGGTCACCGGCACGCCGAGCTTGCCTTCGAGGTAGGCCGCGACCTTGCCGAAGCGCTCGACCAGCCGGCTCTCGTCCTGGTCGGGGATGCCGGTGAACACGAAGGCGGGCTTGGCGCCCTGCGCCGTGGCCGGCCCCGCGACGGCGACGCCGGCGAGCGCCGCCAGGACCAGAATCCGCACCCCGTCGATCATAGCGTCCCTCTCGGCCGTCCCGAAGACGCCTGACCTAGCAGAGCACCGCCCCCCGACGCCATGGCCGCAGATGCATCGCCGCCGCGGGACTTCGTGGGCGAGGCGCCCGCCTCGGATCTCCCCCGGTGCCGTCGGTCACGATGCCTTGAGCGGATGGATACCCGCCTGCCCGAAGCCCGTTCGGGCACGACGATCGCATCCTCGAGAAAGCCATCCCGACATGAAGACCCTCCTCCTCGGCGCGACGCTGGCCCTCGGCCTCCTGGCAGGATCGAGCCTGCCGGGCCACGCCGCCGCCGGCGACGGCCTCGACCACAACGCGGCGGCGACCGGCAACAGCACCTTCGCCGGCCAGCATCGGACCGCGCGCATGGGCAGCATGACGGCACGCAGGCCGATGATGCGCCGTCACCGCCGGCATCGCTGAGCCGATCCCCGCGGGCCGCCGGTCAGGGGCCGGCGGCCCGCGGGGGCGGTCCCGTCACGCGGCCGCGGCCGCATCGAGCAGCCAGGCGATCCGGCCCTGGCTCGTCACCCGCCCGGCCGGGAGATCCTCGCCCGCGGCGAGCCGCCGGAGAGCCGCGCGCTTGCTCTCGCCGCTCACCAGGAACAGGACCAGGGCGGAGGACGCGAGCGCCGGATAGGTCAGCGTCACGCGGGGCACGAAGGGCGCGAGCCCGGCCTCGGGCACGGGGGCGACGAGCCTGGCCGTCTCGGACAGGGCCGGCTTGCCCGGGAACAGCGAGGCGGTGTGTCCGTCCTCGCCGAGCCCGAGCAGGACGCAGTCGAACAGCGGGCGGCCCGGATCGAGCCGGTCGGCGCCGTAGAATTCCAGGAGCGTGCGCGCGTAGGTCTCGGCCGCGGCCTCGGGCCCCGCGTCGGTCGGGATGAAGTGCAGGTGCGCCGCCGGCACCGCCGTGCCGTGGCCGAAGGCCTCGCGGACCATGCGGACGTTGCTGTCGGCGTGGTCCCACGGCACCGCCCGGTCGTCGCCGAAGAACCAGTGGACCCGGTCCCACGGCACGCGGCCGACATGGTCCGGGCCGGCCAGCAGCGCATAGAGCCGCTTCGGCGTCGAGCCGCCGGACAAGGCGATCGCGATCCGCTCGGATCGGGAGGCCTCGCAGGCGGCGATCAGGCGCTCCGCCGCCTCGTGGGCCACGGCGTCGGCATCGGGCAGGACCACGGCATCGGGCGGCAGCGCGGCCGTCATGACTTCTTGGGCTCCTGGTGCCCGCCGAAGCCCTTGCGCATCGCCGACAGCATCTTGTCGGCGTAGGAGGCGTCCTCGCGCGAGCGGAAGCGGCGGTAGAGGGCGTTCGAGAGCACGGTGGCCGGGACGGATTCCTCGATCGCCGCATTGATCGTCCAGCGCCCCTCGCCGGAATCCTCGACGTAGCCGGAATAGTCGTCGAGCTTCTCGTCGGTCGCCAGCGCGTTCGCCGTCAGGTCGAGGAGCCAGGACGAGACCACGCTGCCGCGGCGCCAGACCTCGGCGATGTCGCCGAGGTTGAGGTCGAACCGGCGCTCGGGCGGCAGGTTCTCGCTGTCGGCGTGCTTGAGGATGTCGAAGCCCTCGGCATAGGCCTGCATCAGCCCGTACTCGATGCCGTTGTGGATCATCTTGACGAAGTGGCCCGCCCCGCTCGGGCCGGCATGGATGTAGCCCTGCTCGGCGCGGGGGTCGCGCCCCTCGCGGCCCGGCGTCCGCGGGATGTCGCCGATGCCGGGCGCCAGCGTCGCGAAGATCGGATCGAGCCTGCCGACGGCGGCGGTGTCGCCGCCGATCATCATGCAGTAGCCGCGCTCCAGCCCCCAGACGCCGCCCGAGGTGCCGACGTCGACGTAGTGGATGCCCTTGCCCTTGAGCTCGCCGGCGCGGCGCACGTCGTCGCCGTAGAACGAGTTGCCGCCGTCGATGATCACGTCGTCGGCCTGCATCAGGCCGGACAGGGTCTTGACGGTTCCCTCCGTGATGGCGCCGGCCGGCAGCATCACCCAGGCGGCCCGCGGAACGTCGAGCTTGCCGACGAAGTCCTCCAGGCTGTCGGCGCCGACCGCGCCGGCCTCGACCAAAGCCTTCACCGCCTCCGGGTTCTGGTCGAAGACCACCGCGGTATGCCCGTCGCGGAGGAGGCGCCGGACGATGTTGCCACCCATCCGGCCGAGGCCGATCATGCCGAGCTGCATTGGTTTGGCACTCCGTTTTGAGACTCTATCGGGGTCGGGCCCCTCATGCCCGGCGGCGCCCGCGTGGCGGAGCCGGGCGCGATCGTGCGTCGGGTCGCTCAGACCGCGGCGGCGGTCAGGGCCGCGGCGATCCGCTTGAGGCCCGCCGGGACGTCGCCGCCCTTGATGTGGATCCGCAAGGCGCGGCGCCCGCGCTCGGACAGCACCGACAGGTCGCCGCGCGCCTGCGCCGCGACCACCGTGCCGAAGCCGAGCTTGCGCCCCGGAATCGCGAGATCCTCGGTCGGATCAGCGGTGATTTGCACGAACACGCCGCTGTCGGGGCCGCCCTTGTAGGCCTGCCCCGTCGAGTGCAGGAAGCGCGGCCCGAACTCGAGGCAGGTCGCCACGTGCTTCGCGTCGCGGATCGCGAGGCGGGCCTGCTGCAGCGTGGCGTGGTTCGCCGCGTTGCGGGGCACGTAGGCGAGCAGCGCCAGGTAGTCGCCGGCGTTGAGCCGGGCGACCTGCGCCTTGAGCCCGGCCTCGAGGCCGTCCGTCGCCGCCGGCAGCGCACCGGCATTGGCCGGGTCGGCGTAGAGGGCGATGGTCTCGTCCTCGAACACCGGCGTCTCGGGCGGCAGCGCGCCGCTCGCCTCGGCGGCCTCGAACAGCTTCTTCGTCTCGATCTTGCTCGCCTCGACGTCGGGCTGGTCGAACGGGTTGATGCCGAGCAGGGCACCGGCCACCGCGGTCGCCATCTCGAAGCGGAAGAACTCCTGCGGCAGCTGCTCCACCGTGTCGAGGGTGATGCGCACCACCGGATGACCGTCGCGCTCCAGGCCGCGCAGGGTCTCGTCCTGGCGCTCGTCGGCATGGCCGTCGAGGCGCAGGTAGACGAAGACGCGGTCGTGGCCGTAGGCGGCCGGCACGTCGACGGGCTCGCCGTCGATCGGGATCAGGCCCTTGCCCTGCTTGCCCGTCGATTCCGCGATGAGCTGCTCGGCCCAGCCGCCGAAGCTCGCGATCGCCGGCGAGGCGACGATCGTCACCTTGTCGCGGCCGGCCAGCCCCGCGGTCCCCATCGCGGCGCCGAGGAGCACCCCGGGATTCTCGGTCGGCGGCACGGCCGGGCCGCAGGAGCGCACCATGATCCGCGCCCGCTCCAGGAAATCCTTCACGTCGATGCCGATGCAGGCCGCCGGCACCAGCCCGAAGGCCGAGAGCACCGAGTAGCGCCCGCCGATCTGCGGCACGCCGTGGAAGATCTGCCGGAAGCCGTCGGCCTCGGCCGCCTTCTCCATGGCCGAGCCGGGATCGGTGACCGCGAGGAAATGCGCGCCGGCCCGGTCGCCGACGACCGCCTTCATCCGCGCCAGGAAGTAGTCGCGGAAGACGTTCGGCTCCAGCGTCGAGCCGGATTTGGAGGCGACGATGAACAGCGTGCGCGGCAGGTCGAGGGTGGCCTCGAGCGCACGGACCTCGTCGGGATGGGTCGAGTCGAGGATCGAGAGCTTGGGGAAGCCGTCGCGGTTGCCGTAGGTCAGGCCGAGCACTTCCGGGCCGAGGCTCGACCCGCCCATGCCGAGCACCACGACGTCGCTGAACGCCCGGCTCCGCACCCAGGCCGAGAGCGCGGCGTAGGCGTCGGCGCGCTCCAGCTCGTCCTCGACGATGCGGAGCCAGCCGAGCCACTTGTCCTCGTCGGCGCCCGACCAGACCGTGGTGTCGTGCGCCCAGAGCCGGCGGATCGCGCCGCTCGCGCGCCAGGCCTCGACCGCCTTGCCGGTCTCGGTCGCGAGCGCGTCGCCGAGCTTGAGGCTCTGGCCGTCGAGCCGGTGGCCGAGCAGCGCCACGCGCTTGCCGGCGACCGCGCCGAGCAGCTTGTCGGCGGCGTCGATGAACAGCTGCACGCCCTCCTCGACCAGCTGCCGGGCCACCGCGTCGATGTCGATGCCGGCCTCGGAAAGGCGCGCCATCACGGCCTCCGCCCCGGCCACGTCCTCCTCGATCGCGTTGCGGACCTCGCCGTGGTCGCGGAACGCGTCCATGGTCGCCGGCGGCATGGTGTTGACGGTGTTCGGGCCGATCAGCTCCTCGACGTAGAGCACGTCGCGGTAGGCCTTGTTCTTGGTGCCGGTCGAGGCCCAGAGCAGCCGCTGCGCCTTGGCGCCCTTCTCGGCGAGCGCCGTCCACGCGGCCTCCCCGAACACCGCCTTGTAGCGCTGGTAGGCGAGCTTGGCGTTGGCGATCGCGACCTTGCCCTTGAGGTGCTCCAGGGCGGCCTTCTGGTCGGGGTCGTTGGCCGCCGCGATCTTCTCGTCCAGCAGCTTGTCGACGAGCACGTCGATGCGGCTGATGAAGAAGCTCGCGACGCTGGCGATCCGCGAGACGTCGCCGCCGTTGCGGGCACGCTCCGCGAGCCCTTCGACGAAGGCGCGGGCGACCTTCTCGTACTCGCCCTGCGAGAACAGCAGGGTGACGTTGATCGAGATGCCCTCCGCCGTGAGCTGGCGGATCACCGGGATGCCCTCCGGCGTCGCCGGCACCTTCACCATCAGGTTGTCGCGGCCGACCGCCTTGTGGAGCCTGCGGGCCTCCTCCAGCGTCTCCTCGGTCTGCAGGGCGAGGTAGGGCGACACCTCGAGGCTGACGTAGCCGTCGGCGCCGTCGGACGCCTCGTAGACCGGGCGCAGCACGTCGGCCGCCGCCTGGATGTCGGCGATGGCCAGGCCCTCGTAGAGGTCGATGACGCGGCTGTCGCCCTGCTCCATCACGCCCTTGAGGCTGGCATCGTACTCGTCGGAATGGCCGATGGCCTTCTCGAAGATCGACGGGTTGGAGGTGACGCCGCGCAGGCCGTCGTTCTCGACCAGCGCCTTGAGCTCGCCCTTGGCGATGAAGCCGCGGGCGACGAAGTCGAGCCAGACCGCCTGATCCTGTTCGGTGTGCAGGGCCTTGAGCGCGTTCATGTCGATGCCTCGCAGATCGTCGGTCTTCACGTCGTCGATGCCGGCCGGGCCTGGTCGGCCGGCCTCGGCGGGTCTGTCTTGGTCGGTATGTCTTGGTCGATGTGTTCTGGGGATCAAACACACGACCCAGGTCTTGGCTCCGGCACGGAACGCAGACCCGGGTCGCGGCCGCTAGGGCTTGCGCGCGCCCCGGTGCTTGGCGATCTGGTCGCGGGCGGCCAGCAGCACCTTCTCCGGGGTGAAGCCGAACTTGGCCTGCAGGTCTTTGATCGGCGCCGAGGAGCCGAAGGTGTGCATGCCGATGATCGTGCCGGCCGAGCCCGCGTAGCGGTCCCAGCCGATCGCCGAGCCCTGCTCCACGGCGACGCGGGCCAGCACGGCCGGCGGCAGCACGCTCTCGCGATAGGCCTCGTCCTGGCGCTCGAACAGGTCCCAGGACGGCATCGAGACGACGCACGCCGTCACCCCCTCCGCGACCAGGCTCTCGTAGGCCTGCATGCAGAGCTGCACCTCGGAGCCCGAGCCGATCAGGATCACCTCCGGCGTGGCGTCGCCGCCCGCGAGCACGTAGCCGCCCTTGGCGACGCCCGACGCGCTGGCGAACTTGGTGCGGTCGATCGTCGGCAGCGGCTGGCGCGAGAGGGCCAGCACCGCCGGCTGATCCTTCAGCGAGAAGATCACGCGGTAGGCTTCGGCCACCTCGTTGGCGTCGGCCGGGCGCAGCGTCACGAGCCCGGGGATGCAGCGCAGGCTCAGGAGCTGCTCCACCGGCTGGTGGGTCGGCCCGTCCTCGCCCACGCCGATCGAGTCGTGGGTGAAGATGTGGAAGACCGGCAGCTCCATCAGCGAGGCGAGCCGCACCGCCGGGCGCATGTAGTCGACGAAGACCAGGAAGGTCGCGCCGTAGGCCCGGAGGCCGGAGAGCCCGAGCCCGTTCACGATCGAGCCCATGGCGTGCTCGCGCACGCCGAAGTGGATGTTGCGGCCGCCCGGCTCGAACGGGGTGAGCGAGCCCGCCCCCTCGAAGGTGAGGTTCGACTTGTTCGACGGCGCGAGGTCGGCCGAGCCGCCGAGCATGAACGGCACGTGCTGGGCGATGGCGTTCAGCACCTTGCCGGAGGATTCGCGGGTCGCGAGCCCCTTGGCATCGGGCTCGAAGACCGGGATGTCCCGGTCCCAGCCCTCGGGCAGGCGGCCCTCGAAGAAGGCGTCGAGCGATTCCGCGTGCTCGGCGTCGGCGTCCTTGGCCGCCGTCAGGAAGCCCTGCCACTGGTCGTAGAGCTCGGCCCCGCGCTTGCCGATGTTGTCGGCGAAGTTCTGCTGCACCCCGTCCGGCACCAGGAACTGCGCGTCCTCCGGCCAGCCGTAGGCGCGCTTGGCGCCCTTGACCTCGTCCTCGCCGAGCGCGTCCGAGTGGGCCTTCGCGGTGTTCTGCTTTTTGGGCGCTCCGAAGCCGATGATCGAGTTGACGACGATGATGGTCGGCCGGTCGCTCGACTGCAGGAAGGTCTCGATCGCGGCCGAGATCGCGTGCACGTCGTTGGCGTCGGCGACCCGCAGCACCTGCCAGCCGTAGGCGAGGAACCGGGTGGCGACCTCCTCGCCGAAGGCCAGCTCGGTGTGGCCCTCGATGGTGATGGTGTTGTTGTCGTAGATCCAGCACAGGTTCGACAGGCGCAGGTGCCCGGCGATCGAGGCGGCCTCGGAGGCGACGCCCTCCATCAGGTCCCCGTCCGAGCAGATCGCGTAGACGTTGTAGTCGAACAGCGGCAGGTCGGGCTTGTTCAGGTGCTCGCCGAGGTAGCGGCCGCCCATCGCCATGCCGACGGAGTTCGCCACGCCCTGGCCGAGCGGCCCGGTGGTGGTCTCGACGCCGGTGGTGAAGTGGTATTCCGGGTGGCCGGGGGTGCGGCTGTCGAGCTGGCGGAAGGACTTGATGTCGTCGAGCGTCACGGCCGGCGCGTTGCCGCCGTCGGTCTCGGCCACGTTGGCGAGGTGCAGCAGCGAATAGAGCAGCATCGAGGCGTGTCCGCAGGACAGCACGAAGCGGTCGCGGTTCGGCCAGTGCGGATGCGCCGGATCGTAGCGCAGGTAGCGGTTCCACAGGGTGTAGGCGACCGGCGCCAGCGCCATCGGCGCGCCGGCATGTCCCGAATTCGCCTTCTGCACCGCATCGATCGCCAGCGTGCGGATCGTGTCGATCGAGAGCTTGTCGATCTCGGAAAGCGCCGTCTTGGGCGCGGTGTCTGCTCCGCTCATGGTGTCGTCTTTCCCGTTGTCGTCACTGCGGCGCGAGACTGCTCGCGACCGCGCGCGGATCGTGCTCACGCGAAACTTGCGCGCCCGGCCCGCGGCCGGCGGGCGCATCCGAATCGTCGGCGCCGCCCCGCTCCTTCGCAGGCCCTTCGGCCCGGCTGTAATTGAGGATGGTGTTCACGAGCGCAACATGCGTGAACGCCTGAGGGAAGTTGCCCACCAGCCGCTGGGCCTTCCCGTCGTACTCCTCGGACACGAGCCCGAGGTCGTTGCAGATGCCGATCAGGCGCTCGATCAGCGCGCGGGCTTCCGCGCGGCGGCCGAGGCCGATCAGGTTGTCGGCGTACCAGAACGTGCAGGGCAGGAACGCGCCCTCGTTGCCGGGCAGCCCGTCCGTGGTCTGCCCTTGCGTGTCGTAGCGCAGGATGAAGCCGTCGCGCATCAGGTCCCGGCCGATCGCCTCGACGGTGCCGACCACGCGCGGGTCGTCCTGGGGCAGGAAGCCCATATGGGCGATCAGCAGCAGGCTCGCATCGAGCTGCTTCGAGCCGTAATACTGCACGAAGCTGTTGAGCTCCGGGTCGAACCCCTTCTCGCACACCTCCGCGTGGATCCGGTCGCGGATCGCCTTCCAGCGCGCGACCGGTGCGTCGGGGGCGCCGGGCTGGCCGGCGTGGCTGCGGATCGCGCGGTCGAAGGCGACCCAGGCCATGACCTTCGAATGGACGAAGTGCTTGCGGCCGCCGCGCACCTCCCAGATGCCCTCGTCCGGCTCGCTCCAGACCTTCTCCAGATGTGCGATGATCGCCAGGCCCACGCGCCAGCCGTCCTTGTCGGTCGGCATGCCGCGCATCCGCGCCTGGTAGAGCGCGTCGAACAGCTCGCCGTAGACGTCGAGCTGGAACTGCGACACCGCGGCGTTGCCGACCCGGACAGGCTTCGAGCCCTCGTAGCCGGGCAGCCAATCGAGCTCGATCTCGGGCAGCAGCCGCTCGCCGGCGATGCCGTAGAGGATGTGCGCCTGCTCCGGATTCCCGGCCACCGCGCGCTGCAGCCAGTCGCGCCACGCCCGCGCCTCCTCGAGGAAGCCGCCATCCATCAGCGCCATCAGGGTGAAGGTCGAGTCGCGCAGCCAGCAGAACCGGTAGTCCCAGTTGCGGACGCCGCCGAGCGACTCCGGCAGAGAGGTCGTGGGCGCGGCCACGATGCCGCCGGTCGGCATGTAGATCAGCGCCTTCAGCGTCAGGAGCGAGCGCTTCAGCATCGCGTCCCAGGGCGTGCCCTTCGCGCAGCGGTCGGACCAGTCCCGCCAGAACTGGTCGGTGGCGGCCAGCACCTTGCGCGGCTCGATCGGGGGCGGGTCGTCCTCGTGGCTGGCGCCGTAGCTCAGGGTGAAGGCGACCGACTCGCCGGCATGGACCGTGAACTCCGAGACCGTGGTCTGCCCATGGCCCCTGAGATGCGCCTTGGTGCGCAGGACCGCCTTGTGCGGGCCCGAGATCGCCCGGAGGTCGCCGAGCTCGTTGTGCGACACCCACGGCACGGCCGAGCCGTAATCGAAGCGCATCGCGAGATCCATGCGCATCGCGACGCGTCCGTGCAGCCCCTCGACGAGGCGGATCAGGTGCGATCCGTCGCCGGCGGGCATGTAGTCGATGACCCGGACCTCGCCCTCGCGGGTCTTGTGGTGGGTCTCCAGAACGAGGCTGCCTTCGCGGTAGGCCCAGGTGGTCTCGACATGCCCGGCCTGCGGCGCGAGGCGCCAGAATCCGTGCTCCTCGGTGCCGAGGAGGGAGGCGAACAGGGCGGAGGCATCGAAGCGCGGCCAGCACAGCCAGTCGACGCTGCCCTGCCGGCTGATCAGCGCGGCGGTGCGGCCGTCGCCGATGAGCGCGTAATCCTCGATGCGTGCGGCCATGAAGCGGATCCGTCGCGGCCGGCGACAGCAGCCGTCCGATGCACTGCACCTAGGTCGACGACGCGATGCGGTCCAGGGCGCGCCCGGGAAATCCGATGGTGGGGGCGGTGCGGGTCGGATCGCGGCCCCGGTCGGGCGGCCGCACTGCAGCATCGCGCGGGATTCCGGGCCGCCTCAGTTGAGGCGGTCGACCAGGAGCGCGACCGAGCTGCCGAGCGACGAGGCCCCGCTGCGCAGGTAGGCGGCGGCATCCCCGACGACGCGCGCGGCCGGGGCGAAGGGGAGGGCGAGGTCCGGCAGCAGGCCGTCGCGGGCCTGCGCCTCGACGGGCGCGGGCCGGACGATCTCGGAGAACGGGTCGGGCCGGCGCGGCGGCCCCTCCGCGCAGCGCGGGGCGGTGCAGGCGCGCCGGAGCGGCGCGGCGGTCGCCACCCGGGCGACCGGATGCGGGGCGGCCGCGGTGCGGATCTCCGGCAG
The DNA here is from genome assembly GCF_022829705.1 of Methylobacterium sp. E-025. Lineage (NCBI taxonomy): Bacteria > Pseudomonadati > Pseudomonadota > Alphaproteobacteria > Hyphomicrobiales > Methylobacteriaceae > Methylobacterium > Methylobacterium sp. E-025. The sequence goes on along the minus strand of NZ_JAKSYR010000115.1, from coordinate 64,697 downwards.
GACGAAGCTCGGCGGCACCTGCGCGAAGGCGATGGCGGCCGGCAACCGGGGCAGGGCGGCCTCGACCGGAGCCGCCGCATGGAAGGCGTGGGGCGCGACCGAGGCCGCCGGAACCGGAGCGGGCGGCGTCGGAGCCGGCTCGCGGCAGATCAGCGAGCCCGCGCCGAGGACGAGCGCCGTCACCAGGGTCGGGAGGAAGGGGAGGGAGAGGCGGCCGGAACCGCCACCGTCGAGGGCCGCGAAGGGGTCTGGCTTCGACATCCGATCCTTCGAACCTCCGCACCGTCGCGACGGCCACAGAGATGCCCTGCATTTGCGGCGGAAGCTGGACCGTTTCCTTTCCGCTCGGTTGCGCGGCGCGATCAGGGCCGCGGGGCGAGCGCCTCGGCGCGGCGCTTCCGCCGGAACGGGGCACGCCGCTTGCCTTGCGACACGGCCGGCGGCATGCGTCGCGGCCACGCTCCGACTTGCTGCCCCGTCTTGCTGCCCCGTTTGCCGCCCAACGCCGGGCCCCGATGACCGAAACCAGCCTCACCGTCGCCGTGATCGATCCGAGCCGGGCGCGTGCCGCGATCCTGGAGGAGGGCCTGCGCGCCGCCGGGATCGGCCGCGTCGTGGTGATGGCCGACACCGCCGACCTGATGGAGCGCGTCGCCGCGCTCGCCCCCGACGTGGTGGTGATCCACCTGGAGAGCCCGAGCCGCGACATCCTGGAGCAGATGTCGGGGGTCGCGCGCCACGTCGAGCGGCCGGTGGCGATGTTCGTCGACCGCTCGGACGCCACGATGATGCAGGCGGCGGTCGATGCCGGGATCTCGGCCTACGTCGTCGACGGCCTGCGGCCCGAGCGGATCAAGCCGATCCTCGACATCGCGATCCTGCGCTTCAACGCGTTCTCGCGGCTGCAACGGGAGCTGTCGGAGGCGCGGGGCGAGCTCGCCGACCGCAAGCTGATCGAGCGCGCCAAGGGCATCCTCATGAGCATGAAGGGCCTGTCCGAGGACGAGGCCTACAAGCAGCTGCGCAAGAAGGCGATGAACGAGAAGCGGAAGATCGCCGACATCGCGCGGGCGATCGTCACCGCGGCCGACCTGCTCGGATGAGGGCGCGATGAGACTTCGCAGATGAGACTTCACCTGGGCTACGTGCCCCTCTGCGACGCGGCCCCCGTGATCGCCGCCCACGAGATGGGCTTCGCCCGCGCCGAAGGGCTCGATCTCGACCTCACCGCCGAGCCGTCCTGGGCGACGCTGCGCGACCGGCTGGCGCTCGGCTACCTCGACGCCGCGCACATCCTGGCGCCGCTGGCGCTGGCGAGCGCGCTCGGGCTGTCGGGGCCGCCCTCCGACCTGATCGTGCCGCTGTCGCTCAGCCTGAACGGCAACGCGATCACCCTGTCCGGCAGCCTCTGGGCGGCGATGGCGCCCGAGAGCGAGCGCCTCGCCGATGTCGCCCGCGCCTTCGCCCGGGTCGCGCGCGCGGGGAGGCAGGCCGGCAAGCCGCTGACGCTCGGCACCGTCCACCCGTTCTCCTCGCACACCTATCAGCTCCGGCTGTTCGCCGAGGCCGGCGGCCTCGACCCGGCCGCCGTCCGGCTGGTGGCGGTGCCGCCCCAGCACAGCGTCGAGGCGCTGTCGCGCGGGATCGTCGACGGCTTCTGCGCCGGCGCGCCCTGGAACGCGGCCGCGGTCGCGGCCGGCCTCGGGCGCATCGCCGCGCTCGGCTGCGAGGTGGCGCCGGACGCGCCCGAGAAGGTCCTCGCGGTCGCGCCGCGGCTCGACGGCGCGATCCCCGCCCTGGTGCGGGCCGTCGCCAGGGCAGGGCGCTGGTGCGCGGACCCGGCGAACCGCTCCGAGCTCGCCCACCGACTCGCGCGGCGGGCCTATCTCAACCTCGATCCCGCCCTGATCGCCCGCACCCTCGAGGGCACGATCGTCCTCGACGGGACGGGTCTGCAGCGCGAGGCCCCCGACTACCTGCGCCTCGACGCGGCGGCGCAGGAGCCGCGCGCCGCGCATGCCGGCTGGGTGCTGGCGCAGATGAAGGCGGCAGGGCAGGGGCCGCTCGACGACCTCCTGCCCGCCGCGGAGGCGGTCTACCGCCCGGATCTCTACGCGGCGGCCGGACTATCCCCCGCCTGAGACCTGCGGGACGCCCGCATCCGACGGAATCGCCTGCGAGGAAACGGAACGCGGAGGCCGCGACGTCGTTATCGTCATGCCATGCCAGGTTGCCGCAAGCTCGACACCGCCTCGTCCATTCCCGCCTCGCGCGGACGCGTGGACCTCTCGGCCTATGTCCGGCACCGGGGCCGCGCGCCCCGGGCGATGAACGACAACCGGCGGGCGCGGGCAGCGCACCCCTGGCGGTGGGTCCTCCTCATCGGCGCCGTCCCCGTCGTCGGCCTGATGGCAGCCCTCTCGACCCTCATCTAGCCGACCCCCGGGCACAAGCCTCCTGGACGCTCGCGCCCCCCCCGCCGAGCGTCCTTCCCGCGGTCGACGGGCCCGCGACGCTGCGCGGTCGAGTCGAGGGTGCATCGCGGGCCCCTGCCCGATCGGGCTTCATTCGCCTCATCTTTGTGCAGCGCACATCCTCCGCGCGAAACCGGGCACCGACCGCTCGGCCGTGCCCGGCAGAGCGCGCGAGCCTCGTCCCGCCGAACTGGCACGGAACCTGCTGAGGTGATCCGACCCGTCAACGACGACGGGCAGCACCGTCAGCGAGGCCGCTGAACCGATGTCTCCTCGCGGGCGGCGACGCTTGCCGGGAGGTCGATCGGCGGCGGCTTTTTTCGTGGCGGACGTGCCCGGCGCAATCGAGGACGAGACCCTTCCACCGATGCTCACAGCCCAGACGGATCAGGTTCCAGCCGCGGAGATCCCGCGCGAGAGGCTCGTCGTGGTCGGCAACGGCATGGCCTCGCTGCGGTTTCTCGAGCGGCTGACCGAAGGGTCGCCCGGCCGCTACGACGTCACCGTGGTCGGCGCCGAGCCGGTGGCCGCCTACAACCGGGTGCTGCTGTCCTCGCTCCTCGGCGGCGAGGTCGACGAGGCGGCTTGCGCCTTCCGCGGGATCGACTGGTACGAGAGCCACGGCATCCGCCTGATCACCGGCGCCCCCGCCACGCAGGTCGACCGCGAGAACGCGCTGGTCGTGGTCGGCGAGACCCACGTCCTGCCGTTCGACAAGCTGGTGCTCGCGGTCGGCTCCGTGCCGATCCGCCTGCCCAAGCCCGGGATGGACCTACCCGGCATCATCACGTTCCGCGACCTGGCGGACGTGTCGGCGATCCGGAAGGCGGCGGTCCAGCACGCCAAGGCCATCGTCATCGGCGGCGGCCTGCTCGGGCTCGAGGCGGCGGTCGGGCTGGCGCGGCTCGGCGTCGACACCACCCTGCTCCACGTCATGGACCGGCTGATGGAGCGGCAGCTCGATCATTCCGCGGCCGCCCTGGTCCGCCGGGCGATGGAGGCGCGCGGCGTCAAGGTCCTGCTCAACGCCGACACCGACCGCGTCGAGGGCGACGGCCGCGTCGAGCGCCTGATCCTGGCCGACGGCACGGTGCTGCCGGCCGATCTCGTCGTCATGTCGGTGGGCGTGCGCCCGAACCTCGCCCTGGCGCAGGGCGCGGGGATCGAGACCGGGCGCGGCATCAAGGTCGACGACCGGATGACCACCTCGGACCCGCGGATCTTCGCGCTCGGCGAATGCGCCGAGCATCGCGGCATGGTCTACGGCCTCGTCGAGCCGGCCTACGAGCATGCCGAGACCCTGAGCCGCCACCTCTCCGGGCTCGAGGCCCAGTATTCCGGCACGGCGCTCTCGACGAGCCTCAAGGTCTCGGGGCTGCCGGTGTTCTCCGCGGGCGTGGTCGACACGCCCGACACCGCGGAGGCGATCGTGATGAGCGATCCGGGCGCCGGCCTCTACCGCAAGCTCCTGGTCGAGCGCGACCGCCTGATCGGCGCAGTCTTCGTCGGCGACATCGGCGAGCAGGGCCTGTGCAAGACCCTGATCCGCACCGGCGCGCCGGTGGGGGATCAGATCGACGACCTGATGTTCGGGCGCCCCGCGGCGCCCCCGGCCGAACCCCTCGCCAAGAATCTGGCAGCGTGAAGGAGGCAGACCATGGCTGAAGACTTCAACGCCGAACAGCAACGCTACCTCGAAGGCTTCGCCTCGGGCGTCGCCGCCGCCCGTCTCACCGGCGGCCTCGCCCTCGGCCAGGGCGGTCCGCCGCCCGAGCCGACCGGGCCGGACGCGATCCACATCAAGGCGCAGGACCGCACGGTGAAGGCCGGCGGCAAGCTCTGCGAGCAGGAGAAGTGGAAGCGCGCGGAGAACCCGTTCGAGGGCCACAACCGGCTGAAGGTGGAGGCCGCCACCGGCAAGGCTCCGAAGCCGGAGGACAACTTCCGCTGGCGCTACCACGGCCTGTTCTGGGTCGCCCCGAACCAGACCTCGTTCATGGCGCGCCTGCGCATCCCCAACGGCATCCTGCACCATTGGCAGTTTTCCGGCGTCGCCGACCTCGCCGACGCGCATGGCGGCGGCTACGTCCACGTCACCACGCGGGCGAACCTCCAGGTGCGCCACATCGCGCCCGAGCATGCCCAGCCCTTCCTCGACGGGCTCGTCGACATCGGGCTGACGGCGCGCGGCGCGGGCGCCGACAACATCCGCAACGTCACCGGCTCGCCCACCGCCGGGATCGACGCCCAGGAGCTCCTCGACACGCGTCCGCTCGCCAAGTCCTGGAACAACTGGATCATCAACGACCAGTCGCTCTACGGCCTGCCGCGCAAGTTCAACGTCGCCTTCGACGGCGGCGGCATCGTCGCGGTGCTGGAGGAGACCAACGACATCGGCTTCCAGGCGATCGAGGTGCTGGAGGGCGCGGGCGTCGCGCCGGGCGTGTGGATGCGCCTGGTGCTCGGCGGCATCTCCGGCCATCGGGACCTCGCCCGCGACACCGGCATCGTGCTGAGGCCGGAGGATTGCAACGCGGTCTCGGATGCGATCATCCGGGTGTTCATCGAGAACGGCGACCGGACCAACCGCAACAAGGCGCGGATGAAGTACGTCCTCGACGCCTGGGGCTTCGACAAGTACCTCGCCGCCGTCGAGGAGAAGCTCGGGCGCAAGCTCGACCGGGTCGACCCCGCCCACGTCGCGCCGCGCCGCACCACCGACCGGTTCGCCCATGTCGGCGTGCATGCGCAGGTCCAGCCCGGGCTGAACTGGGTCGGCGTGATCCTGCCGGTCGGCAAGATCATGAGCGACCAGGTCCGCGCGCTCGCGCGGATCGCGCAGGAATGCGGCGACGGGCAGATCCGCATGACGGTCTGGCAGAACTTCCTGTTCTCCGGCGTGCCCGACGCCAAGGTCGCCGAGGTGGAGGCGCGGGTGCAGGCGCTCGGGCTCACCACGAAGGCCGCCGGCATCCGTGCGGGGCTCGTCGCCTGCACCGGCTCGAACGGCTGCAAGTTCGCCGCCGCCGACACCAAGGGCGACGCGATGATCATCGCCGACCACGTCGAGGCCGCGCTGCCGGAGCTCGACGTGCCGGTGAACGTGCACGTCACCGGCTGCCACCACAGCTGCGCCCAGCACTACATCGGCGACATCGGCCTGATCGGTGCCAAGGTGGTGGTCTCGGAGGAGGGCGACACCGTTCCGGGCTACGACGTCGTGGTCGGCGGCGGCTTCGCCGAGAACCCGAAGATCGGCACCGAGATCTGGACCGCGATCAAGGCGGAGGACGCGCCGTCCCGCGTCGAGGCGCTGCTGCGCACCTACCTCGCCCGCCGCACCGGGCCGGACGAGAGCTTCCAGACCTTCACGGCGCGCACCGGGCCGGAAGCCCTGCGCGACCTTGCCGAAGACCAGCCAGCCCTCAAGGCAGCCGCATGAGCGAGCACGTCTCTCCCCCCCTCGTCCTCGTCCCCGAGAACGCCCCGTTCTCCGCCGACCAGCGCTCGTGGCTGTCGGGCTACTTCGCCGCCCTCCTCGGCCCGGCGGTCGAGGGCGCCACCGCCCTGGCCCCCGGCGACATGGCCGGCGGCCCCAAGCTCGCCGACAACGACGACGCGCCCTGGCACGACCCGTCGCTGCCGATCACCGAGCGCATGGAGATGGCCAAAGCCCGGCCCGAGCCGCAGAAGCTCATGGCGGCGATGGCGCAGCAGGATTGCGGCCAGTGCGGCTACAATTGCGCCGACTACGCCAACGCCATCTTCCTCAAGAGCGAGGCGCGTCTGAACCTCTGCCAGCCCGGCGGCAAGGAGACGCTCCGGATGCTGAAGAAGCTCGACGAGGAGTTCGGCACGGGCGACGCCGCCGCGCCGGCCGCGGCCGCAGGCGAGGCGGCGGCGGACAAGGCCGCCGACCTCGGCCCCCTCGGCTTCTGCCGCGAGAACCCGGTGGAGGCGATCTTCCTCGGCCGCCGCCGGCTCAACGAGCCGGGCGGCGAGAAGGAGACGTGGCACGTCGAGTTCGACCTTAGGGACACGCCGATCAGCTACGAGGCCGGCGATTCGCTCGGCCTGTTCCCGGCCAACGCGCCGGCGCTCGCCGACGCGGTGATCGCCGAGCTCGGCGCCCGCCCCGAGCGGGTGATCGGCGGCAAGACCCTGCGCGACCGGCTGATCGCCGACTACTCGCTCGGCGCCGCCCCCGACGGGCTCTACCAGCTGCTCTCGCTGCTGACCTCCGGCGAGGCCCGGCGGAAGGCCAAGGCGCTCTCGGCCGGCGAGGACCCGGACGGCGACGCCGCCTATCTCGACGTGCTCGGCGCCCTGCACAAGTTTCCCGGTGCGCGCCCGGACGCCGAGGTCTTCCTCGAATCCCTCGACGAGCTGCAGCCGCGGCTCTACTCGATCTCGTCCTCGCCGAAGATGGATGCGGGCAAGGTCTCGCTGACGGTGGACGCGGTGCGCTACAACCACCGCTCGCGCCTCCGGCTCGGCGTCGCCTCGACGCATCTCGGCGAGCGCATGCCCGAGCAGACCCGGGCGAAGATCTACCTGCAGAAGGCGCACGGCTTCGGGCTGCCGAAGGACCTCGCCACCGACGTGATCATGTGCGGCCCCGGCACCGGCATCGCGCCGTTCCGGGCCTTTCTGCGCGAGCGCGCCGCGACGCAGGCGCCTGGGCGCAACTGGCTGTTCTACGGCCACCAGCGCCAGGCGAGCGACTTCTTCTACAAGGACGAGCTCACCCGGATGCGCGACGACAAGGTGCTGACGCGCCTGTCGCTGGCCTGGTCGCGCGACGGCACCGAGAAGACCTACGTCCAGGACCGCATGCGCGAGAACGGCGCCGACCTGTGGAAGTGGCTGGAGGGGGGCGCCCACTTCTACGTCTGCGGCGACGCCAAGCGCATGGCCAAGGACGTGGAGCGCGCGATCATCGACGTCGCCGCCCAGCACGGCGGCAAATCCCCCGACGAGGCGGTGGCCTATCTCGGCGCGCTGAAGAAGGCCGGGCGCTACCAAGCCGACGTGTACTGAGCCGACAGGGCCGCCCTCCCGCTCGCGCGGGAAGGGCAGCTCTGGCAGAGCCCGGCCCGACTCTTGCTGCCTCCGCCGGCGCCGGCCGACGTCGTGAATACGAGGACCCTGCCATGACCGTGCACGTGCCGGAGCCCCAGGTCTCGAACCAGCAGGGCGCGAACCAGGCTGCGGCGGTTCGGACCACCTGCCCCTATTGCGGCGTCGGGTGCGGGGTGATCGCGACGCCGGACGGCAAGGGTGGCGCCGGGATCGCCGGGGACACCGCGCACCCGGCCAATTTCGGCCGCCTGTGCTCGAAGGGCTCGGCGCTCGGCGAGACGCTGGGCCTGGAGAACCGCCTGCTGCACCCGCACGTCGACGGCGCGCGGGTGTCGTGGGAATCGGCGCTTGGCACCGTCGCCGGCGCCTTCCGCCGCACGGCCGAGACCCACGGGCCGGACGCGATCGCGTTCTACCTGTCCGGGCAGCTGCTCACCGAGGATTACTACGTCGCCAACAAGCTCGCGAAGGGCTTCCTCGGCACGCCGCACGTCGACACCAACTCGCGCCTGTGCATGTCGAGCGCGGTCGCCGCCCACCGCCGGGCCTTCGGCTCCGACACCGTGCCGGGCTGCTACGAGGACCTCGACGAGGCCGACGTCATCGTGCTCGTCGGCTCGAACACCGCCTGGTGCCACCCGATCCTGTTCCGCCGGATGGTGGACGCGCGCACGACGCGCGGCACCAAGCTCGTGGTGGTCGACCCGCGCCGGACCGAGACCGCGGAGGAGGCCGACCTGTTCCTCGGCCTCAGGCCCGGGACCGACAGCGCGCTGTTCTCGGGCCTGCTGGTGCATCTCGACCGCATCGGCGCGTGCGACGCCCGCTTCGTGACCGACCACACCTCCGGCTACGAGGGCGCGCTCGAGCGGGCGCAGTCGATCGCGCCGACGCTGGCCGCCACCGCGGCGGCGACCGGCCTGTCGGAGGCGGACGTCTCCGCCTTCTTCGACCTGTTCGCCGCCACGCAGCGCGTCGTCACCGCCTTCTCGCAGGGCGCGAACCAGTCGGCGCAGGGGACCGACAAGGGCAACGCGATCATCAACTGCCACCTCGCCACCGGGCGCATCGGGCAGCCGGGCGCGGGGCCGTTCTCGCTGACCGGCCAGCCCAACGCCATGGGCGGGCGCGAGGTCGGGGGGCTGGCCAACATGCTGGCCGCCCACATGCACTTCGCGCCGGAGGAGGTCGACAAGGTCCGCCGCTTCTGGAACGCGCCGAACCTCATCACCGGCGAGGGGATGAAGGCGGTGGCGCTGTTCGACGCGGTCGCGCGCGGCAAGATCAAGGCGCTCTGGGTGATGGGGACCAACCCGCTGGTCTCGATGCCGCAGGCCGACACGATCAGGGAGGCCCTGAAGGGCCTCGACCTGCTCGTCGTCTCCGAGGTGATGGCCGATTCCGACACCGCCCGCGCCACGGCCCGGAAGACCGTGCTGCTGCCGGCCCTGGCCTGGGGCGAGAAGGACGGCACGGTCACCAATTCCGAGCGCCGGATCACGCGCCAGCGCCGCTTCCTCAAGGCGCCGGGCGAGGCGCGGCCGGACTGGGCGGTGCTCGCCGACGTCGGGCGCCGCCTCGGCCACGGCGCCGCCTTCGGCTTCACCTCGGCGGCGGCGGTGTTCCGCCAGCACGCCGCGCTGTCGGCGTTCGAGAACAACGGCACCCGCGACTTCGACATCGGCGCGCTCGCCGACATCGGGGACGCCGCCTACGAGACGAACCTGCCGGTGCAGTGGCCGCTGACGAAGCGCGGCGGCACGAAGGCGCGGCTCTTTTCCGACGGCCGCTTCTTCACCTTCGACAAGCGCGCCCGCTTCGTCGCGGTGCAGGCGCCGGCCCTGGCGCAGGCGACGAGCGCGGCGATGCCCTTCGTGCTCAACACCGGCCGGGTGCGCGACCACTGGCACACGATGACGCGGACGGGGAAGAGCCAGCGGCTCTCGGCTCATCGCCCGGTGCCCTTCGTCCAGGTGCATCCGCGCGACGCCGCCGCCGCGGGCCTGACCGAGGGCGGCCTCGCCCGGGTCTCGACCGCGCACGGCGCCGCCGAGCTGGAGGTGATCGTCACCGAGGCGGTGGCGCCCGGCAACCTGTTCATGCCGATGCACTGGAACGATTCGAACGCCTCGATGGCCCGCGTCGGGGCGCTGGTCCGCGGCGTGCCCGACCCGCTTTCGGGCCAGCCCGAGCTGAAGGCGACGCCGGCGGCGATCCAGGCTGCCGCCTACCGCTCGCGGGGCTTCCTGCTCAGCCGCGACCCGGTCGCGGCGCCCGCCGGATGGTGGTGGGCGCGCGCCACGATCGCCGGCGGCGCGGGCCTGCAATTCGCCACGCAGGACGGGTCGCGCGAGGCCATGCTGCTGATGCGCGGCTTGTTCCAGGGGCTGGAGCTCGCCGAGTACGCCGACCACGCCCGCGGCCGCTACCGCTGCGCGGTCTACGACGGCGAGCGCCTCCTCGCCTGCCTCGCGTTCGGTCCCGACGCGGGCCGGCCCGACTGGGAGGCGGCCAAGGCCCTGTTCGCGGAGGCGGTGCCCGGCGCGGCCGAGCGCCGCGCCCTGCTCTCGGGCCGCGCCGCCACCGCCGGGGCGGGGCCGGTGGTCTGCGCCTGCCACGGGGTCGGGCTCGACGTCATCACGGCGACCATCGCGGGCGGAGCGGGCTCCGTCGAGGCGGTGGGCGCGGCCTGCAAGGCCGGCACGAATTGCGGCTCGTGCATCCCTGAGATCCGCAAGCTGCTGCCGGAGGCGCTTGCGCGCGACGCCGCGTAGCATCAGGTTCGTCCGTGACCCTGCCGAGATCCAAGCCGACCCTCATGAGCACGCCCCGCCAGCCGCGCGAGACCCGCGCCGGCCTCGAGCCCCTCGCCGTCCTACCCGTCTTCGTGCCGCTGCAGGGGAAGCGCGCGGTGCTGGCCGGCTCGAACGGCGGCGCGCCCTGGAAGGTGAAGCTGCTCGCCGCCGCCGGCGCCCACGTCGACGTCTACGCCGCCGAGCCGAGCGAGGAGATGCGCAACGTTCCGGGCGAGATCGTCGCCGGCAGCGTGACCCTGCACGAGCGGGCCTGGACGCCGGACGACCTGTGGGGCTCGGCCTTCTGCATCGGCGCGATGGAGGACGAGGCCGAGTGCGTCGCCTTCGTCGCGGCCGCGCGCGGCACCGGCGCCATCGTCAACGCCGTCGACCGGCCGCATCTCTGCGACGTGAAGTTCGGCGCCATCGTCAACCGCTCGCCGCTGGTGGTGGGCATCTCGACGGAAGGCGCGGTGCCGGTCTTCGGGCAGACCGTGCGGGCGCGCATCGAGGCGATGCTGCCGCGCGGGTTTTCGCGTTGGGTCGCGGCGGCGCGGGACTGGCGCGAGGGCGTCACCGCCCGCTTCCACGGGTTCAGCGAGCGCCGCGGGTTCTGGGAGCGCTTCTCGGACCTGGCCTTCGCCGAGCCCGACCGGGCCCCGACGCAGGCCGACCTCGACAGGCTGCTCGCGCAGACCGAGGCCGCGCCGAAGGGCGGGGCGGTGACGCTGGTCGGCGCAGGGCCGGGCGATGCCGAGCTGCTGACGCTGAAGGCGCTGCGGGCCCTGCGCAACGCCGACGTCATCCTCTACGACGACCTCGTCGCCCCCGAGATCCTGGACTACGCCCGCCGCGAGGCGCGCACGATGCTGGTCGGCAAGACCGGCCACGGCCCTTCCTGCCGCCAGGACGACATCAACGCGCTGATGGTCTCGCTCGCCAAGTCCGGCAAGCAGGTGGTGCGCCTCAAGTCCGGCGACCCGCTGATCTTCGGCCGCGCCGGCGAGGAGATCGAGGCCTGCCGGCAGGCCGGCATCCCCGTCGCCGTGGTGCCCGGGATCAGCGCGGCGCAGGGCGCGGCCGCCTCCCTCGGCGTCTCGCTCACCCACCGCGACGCGGCGCGCCGCCTGCAATACGTCACCGGCCACGACCGCCGCGGCGCGCTGCCGGACGACCTGAACTGGGGCGCGCTCGCCGACCCTTCGGTCACCACCGTGGTCTACATGCCCAAGCGCACCCTGCGGGTGCTGCTGGAACGCGCGGTGGCCGAAGGCTTGGCACCGGCGACGCCCGCTCTGGTGGTGTTCAACGCGACGCGGCCCAACCAGGCGGCGCTGCGGGGCACGGCGGCCGATCTCGCGGAGCGGGTCGAGGCTTCGCTCCTCGAAGGACCGGCGATCCTGATGGTGGGCGACGCGCTCAAGGAACAGAGTGTCGCGGACTGCGTCGAGCAGGCGCAGATCGCGATCTAGACCCGGCCGCTTCCCGTCTGCGACCAGCCCGATCGTGACGCCGGACGCATCGTGAGGGCGTCGCGCGGGCACCTGCCGAACCGGGTTCCAGGCCAGGGAGGCGCACGACGGAACGCGGGCCTGAGGCAAAGCGCCGGGGGCCTCCGAGGTGCCCCGACCTTGCCTCCCGCGGCCGCCCATGCTGTTCCAGCGGCCGTCGCGAGAAGGTCACCTCCATGCGCCGCGCCCTCCTGCCCATCATCGCCTTCGTGCTCGGTTTCGTCGGGCTCACGGCGGCGGCCGTGTTCACGCTGATGCCGGAGCGGACGGAGGTGGCGGCCTCGAGCGTCGGCGGGCCGTTCGCGCTGATCGACCAGGACGGCAAGGCGGTCACCGAAGCCGACTTCGCGGGCGCCACGCACCTCGTGTTCTTCGGCTTCACCCACTGCCCCGACATCTGCCCGACCACGCTGCAGCAGATCTCGGACGTGCTGGCGGCGTTGGGGCCGAAGGCCAAGGCGATGAAGGTCGCCTTCATCACCGTCGATCCCGAGCGGGACACGCCGGCGAGCCTCAAAGCCTACCTGTCGAGCTTCGATCCGCGGATCGCCGGGCTCACCGGCAGCCCGGCGCAGGTGGCGGCGGCCGTGAAGGCCTACCGCGCCTACAGCCGCAAGGTGCCGGGCAAGGACGGCGACTACACGATGGAGCACACCGCGCTGGTCTACGTGATGGACGGCAGGAACCGCTTCCTCGGCGCGCTCAACCTGATGCGCCCGGCCGACGAGACCGCGGCGGAGCTCGCGCGGCGGATCTGAGCATCCGGCGCGGGCCTCACGCCGCCGGACGCCGCGGACGCAGCAGGCCGCTGCGCGAGGTGCGCGACAGCCCGTGCTCGGTCTTGTTCCAGCGCGAGGGCGCGCGGACGAACTCGATCACCGCGAGCCACGCGGCGACGCTGACCAGGGCGAAGTAGAGCAGCATCCCGGGCACGAACCACAGCAGGTCCCACCAGCCCCGGCGGATGCAGCCGAGCGCCGCCGGCAGGACCAGAGCCGCGGATCCCGCCAGGAACAGGGTGATCGCGACGGCGAGCGGCAGGTTCGGCCAGGGCTCGGGCGCGGCCGGGATCTCCTGGAGCATGAAGTCGGCGCCCGCCCAGACGAGGAAGATCGGATAGACCAGGGCCGAGGCGACGGCGCCGGGCAGCAGCGTCACGGCGCAGAGCGCGTCGAGGCGCCCGAGCTGCCGGCAGGTCTCGGCGGGGCGGCGGCCGTAGGTGACGGTGGTCTGCAGGAACCCCTTCATCCAGCGGACGCGCTGGTGCAGCCAGGCCGGCAGGTTGTTCGGCGCCTCCTCGATCGTCGCGCTCGGCAGGTCGCCGACCTCGTAGCCGGCGCAGGCCAGCCGCATCCCGAGATCGGCATCCTCCGTGACGTTGCGCGCGTCCCAGCCGTGCAGCTTGTCGGTGACGGACACTTCCAGCCACAGCCCGTTGAGGGCCGGCATGATGTTGAAGCCGCCGGAATTGCGGACCTCCAGAAGCGGGCGGCGCCACATGCCGGCTACTCCCAGGGATTGATCGAGGGGAGCACGGTCGGCTCCCGGTCGATCGCCGGAACGATCAGCACCCGGCCGGCCGGCAGGAACAGGCCGCCGGCGGCGAGGCCCGGATTGGCCTTCAACAGCGCTTCGAGATTGCCGCCGCCCTCCGTACCGAGCATGGCCTTGGCGACCACGTCGAGGCGATCCTCTTCCTGTACGGTGCGGGTTTGGGCGATCGTCATCCGAACAGCCCTCCGGCGGTCCGGCCGACGATCAGCAGCTCGACTTCGAACTCGTGCCGGCGGCCGATGCCGTCAGGGGCGATCTTCTCCTCTTCGTGTCCCAGACGGTGGACGGCGACCTCGCCCATCATCTCGCCGACCAGCCCGGAGGCGAGGCGGATGTACGGGACCACGTCCTGATCCTCGTGATGGGCCTTCAGTGCGGCATAGTTCTCCATGCCGCCCATCACCTGCGGCCGGGCGGCCAAGTGCAGCGTGATGATCCGCGGCCCCTGGCCGGTCGGCTGGTAGAACGGCTCGTCGTCGAAGACGGCCTGCTCGGGCCAGTGCGTCTCGGAGCGGTAGCCTACCTTCTGCAGGTTGAGCCCGATGACTTCGAGGATGGCGCTGCCAATGGCGCATAGGGGGATGCTCATGCGACCTCGGCCCCCGTGTCGTGGAGCGCGCTGTCCCGGCTATCGCGGGCGCGTCGGTCGGCCACACGCTGGACCTCCCGATGCAGGCCGGCCACGTCGCGGACGGACGCTCTTGTCCTTCGTGGTGGCGGCCCGCTTTTCCAGCACCGCGGCGGCGTCCCGCGCCTTGGTTGCAGCCTCCCGAGCATCGGCCGCGTCCTTCGTGGCGCGCTCGACGATCTGCCGTGCCGGATCCTCCGTCGGGGCCTCGCCGTACAGGAGGTCGACGCCCTTTTTCACGAGGGGGCCGCCCAGCTCCATCGTCTTCGTGACGAAGCGACCCATCGGGTCGCCTTTCTCCCCGTCGGGCTTCTCAGCGTCGCGGAGCTTCTGGCGGCGCTCCAGGTTGTCCGCCATCGCGATCGCCTTCTCGATCGCGTTGTTGATCCCCGGCAGCGCCCAACGGCCCATGCGGTCGCCGATGTCGCCAGTGAGCGCCTTCAAACGCTCCAGGTGGTTGGCCGTCGTCGCGAGCTGGACGTCGAGGTTGCCGCCGAGTGAGTTGTTGTAGTTCCTCGGGCTCTTCAGGAGGTCGAGCTGCTTGCGGAACTCGGGTACGGATTGACTGAAGCGAGCCAGCTCGTCCCACCATTCCTGGCCCATCATCTTGGTCGCGACCTTGGCCGGCTCGGCGTGCTTGGCCAGGCGGTCGAGGATGTCGAGCATGGTCCCGCCGGCATCGCGCTTCATGCCGTCGGCGACCTTCTTGACGGTCAGGCCGAGCATCTCGAAGCCCTCGGCGATGCCCTTTGAGCCCTTGCCGCCGCTCCCGGCGGTCGCGAGCTTCGAAGTGAAGGCACCGAAGAACCGCGCCGCGATCTCGGACTGCATGCCGCCGGAGCGGAGTGCGGTGAGCGCGGCCAGGCTGGTGTCGGTGTCCACGCCAGCAGCCTTCGCGGGCGCGGCCGCCCGCTGCATCATCTCGACGATGTCGGCTTCCTTGGCTGCGGAGTTGTCGCCCAGCGCGTTGATCTTGTCCGCGAGGGTGTCCATTTCGGCGATCGTGTACTGGCCGGCGGACTTGATCTCGGCGAGCTTCTGGGCCGCGTCGCGGGGCGTCATGTCCCAGCCGATCGAGGCCTTGGCCGCGAGCCGGACGTAGCGCTCCAGGTCGGCGAACTTGATGCCGGCGGCGCCGGCCTCGGCCGTCAGCTCGGCGAGCCCCTGGCGCGGAAGCCCGAGTTCGATCGCCGTCTTGGCGACCGTGCGCTGCAGCTGCTGCATCGCCGCCGGGTTCTTGTAGGCGTCGGGATTGGTTATCGCGGTGAGCGCAACGCGCTCCGTCGTCTTCCAGCGCCGGAGTGCGTCCTGGACGGTCCGGATCGGGGGCAACGGTACGGTCCGGACGACGCCGCCCGACCTGATGACGGTGAGGCTTTCGCCGAACTTCGCGCTCAGCATCTCGCGGACGTGGTCCGCTGAGAGGTGCGGCTGCCGAGCGATCAGGGCGAGGGCATAGACCCGCACCTGCCCGTTTTCAGCGGTGTCGAGCACGCCGAGCCCGCGCCGGGCGGCGCCGCGATCGACCGCGAGAGCCGCGGTGCGGCCGTCGCGAGCAGCCGCGCGCCAGCGCTGAAGGGTGCGCAGAGTGAGCTTCGGCACCGCCGTGTGGACCCAGGCCGGCAGCGAGAGCCGGCCGGCGGTGTAGTCCGCCACCGCGAGCAGGTCGGCGTTCTGCCGAGGCAGCCGGGCGCTGGCGAAGATGCGTTCGGCCGCAGCAAGGATCGCGAGGCGCGCGTCCCGCCCCTCGGCGGCATCGTCCCGCAGATAGGCGGCGGCGGGCTCGGCCTCGGCCGCCTCGGCGACATCCTCTGGCACCGCGTCCGGGGTGAGACGCGCGACATAGGCTCTACGGGCATCCGGCGGCAGGATGTCGAGGTGAAATTCGAGACCGCCGCCGACGCCGCGCCGGGGACGGGTGAGGCCGGGCCGCATGGCCCAGCCCGAGACCTCGGCGAAAACGTTCACGTTGCGCTTCGTGGCCGGCAGGCCTGGCAACGCGAGATCGGCGATCTCCTGGGCGGTGAGCCAGAGCTTCATGCGCCGCCCTTCCGGGTGGCTTCGATCGCGTCTTCAATGTCGACTTGGCGCGGGTCGCCGATGATCTCGGAGATAGTCGGCATGCGGTCGCGGGGCTTGCGCTCCCGGGCCACGAGGCCGGCATGCTCCAAGAAGCGCTTGCGCCCCTTGGCGTCGAGGCGCTCCCAGTTGGCGACGATGCGCCGGAACAGCTCTTCCTGCGGGTCACCCTCGCCAGCGGGGGCATCGCCGGCCGCCAGCCGCGCTTTCGCGACGTTGGCGGCCTTGCCGTCCCTCAGCAGACGGGCAAGGCGGACCTGACGCTCTGCCGGCTCCGTAGCGATACGCTGGAGGTCGGAGGCATTGCGCGCGGTGTCGGTGCCGCGAAGAAGAGTGATGGCCTCGGGAGAAAGGGCCTCGACAAGAGCTAGAGCAGCCTGGACGGTACGCTCGGACAGGCCACAGCGCTCGGCGGCCTCGGCCGTGAAGCGCTTCGGATCAAGTCGCAAACCTTGCGACTTGATTTTCGCATTGTCCTTCTTGGACTTACGATCTCCGCCATGAGCGGCGTCGGGATGAATTTCAGCCCAGACGCGCTTGTGCTCCGAGAGGAAAACCGCCCGGTCCAAGGCGTTCAGCTCATGCCGAAATAGGTTCTCTTCAATCTCGACCAGGCGCCCTTGGAGGCGAGTGATCGGACGGATCTCGGCGAGGATCGTGCGGCGTCCGAGTAGGCGATAGGCCGCGTGCCGATGGCCGCCGGCGACGAGGCCATACTCTTGGTCGAAGGCGTCTTCGGTCCCACGGGGCCGCACCACGATCGGAGGCGGCTCGCCGCCCGCTTCGAAGTCCGCGGCGAGGGCGGCCGCCCATGCGGGATCAATGTCGCGTAGGCGATCACCATCGTAGATGTCGTCGAGCGGGATCTCGACGATCCGCGCGGCGGCGTTTGAAGAGTGGGCGAGCCGATAGCGCTCCACCAGGGTCTGCATCAGGCGGCCTTACGGGTGCTGGGGCGCTTCGAGAGGGGCAGCAGCTCGTCGTTCGGGCCGAACCAATGCGGCCAGATCTGGTGACGGCTGACGTTCAGATGTGAAGCGATGATGCTGTTGGCGCGGGGCCACCGCTTCGTGAGCGCGGTGCGCAGGCTGCGGTCGGCAAACCCGTTCAGGCGCGACAAAGCGGCCAAGCTGGTCCCGGATTTCCGGATTTCAGCGATGACGTCCTGTGCATGCCAAATCTGGCGACCAACCATGGGCTTCTCCACCGCCAAACCCCGCGTTAACGTCGTTGCGAGTCCTGACTTGTAAGGACATCACCATATCTGAGAGGGTCTGGTCAACCCAGATCTGAGGGAACGTTTAAAAGTGGTTACGGCAGACCCTTCGGATCTGAAGGCCATGGCCCTCCGGCTGGAAGCGGCCATCGAGGCCGCCGGCGGCAAGGCGCACGTTTCGCGTGAAGCTCAGGTGCCCCTGAGCAGTCTCGACCGGTACGTTCGAGCGAAAAGCGAGGCGCCCTCGATGACGCTTGCGCGTATCGCAAAAGCTTGCGGGGTCACCGTCGACTATCTAGTATTCGGCAATAGGATAGATGCCATCCTTGCACCGGCATTGATCGATGTTAAACCATCAACCGAAACGCAGATCGTGCTCTCTGAGGGTAAAGATACCGACGAAGACTCAGGCTTCGTCGCGATCCCACATCTAGAGATTAGGGCTTCCGCTGGTCCTGGACTGGCCTCAAGCCAGCTCGAAACAGATGCGCCACGTCAGATCGCTTTCCGGCAATCGTGGCTTCGTTCTCTCGGCATCAGCCCGTCAAATGCGGAGTTCATCGAAGCGCGTGGCGACAGCATGTTCCCGACGATCCAGGACGGCGATCTAATGCTACTTGATCGCGGCTATGGAGAAGTAGTCAACGGCAAGATCTACGTGCTCGTCGTGAATGGGCTTGTCGTTGTGAAACGAGTTTCACTGCTGGCCTTCGGCGGACTAATGCTGATCTCTGACAATGATCGTTACCCTGCGGAGACAGTGGCTCGCGACGAGGTCAACAATCTCAACTTTCAGGCGCGGGTAGCGTGGTTCGGGCGGCCGATTTAATAAATAATCGGACATCTATTATATTAACCTAACGTCTATACCGGGGTGCAGAGCTTAAATTGGATGGAGTTTAAATTGGCCACCGCCGTTCAACTGAAAGTGAGAGATTTTACCAAAGCAATATTAGATTTTCTCCGCAACTACGCTATTATATTATCTATCGGTGTGCTAGCTACAGTATCAGATGAGCCCTGGATTTATATAGTGTTTTTGGCAACATCTGGCGTCCTATCGGCAAACGCAGTAACTTATTTCCCCATTTTGCCAGTCCGGCAATTTTTCATTGAGCATCCTAGATTAAATTTTAAAAAAGCAGCTATCATAACAATGGTAATATTCAGCGTACCAGTTTTGATACTTTCATTTCTATTTACAAAATCTCTATCGTCAATAATCGAAAGAGAAGTACAGCAAAAACTGGTGAAATCTAAGCCGGCCCTGTTGATGCCGTGTCGTTTTACCCTCGACCTATCGAGCTATCGCTGCCTTTGAAGGCTGAGGGGTCCATCCCTCGGATTTTGACAACCACGAGACAGCAGCATGATGGCGTTTGGATTTCTCTTCGGCCTGGTGAACCTCGCAATCTCGGCGCTATGCCTGCTTTGGTGGGGGGCCGACACGTCGGGCTCCGGAGCGCCAGCGATCGTCGGCGTCCTCTCCTTCAACCTCGCCCTCGCATGGTTGACCCTCGCGGGCCTTGGTCAAGACGCGACCGGTAATCGGACATGGTCGTCTCGACCGGCCCTCCTCGCCATTGGTTTGGCAGTGTTCCTCGGCGGCGGGCTCTTCGTCCAAGCGGCCGTTGGCGGTCGCCGTGCGGAGTTAAGTCACTTCACCGACAGCTTAAAATAATGTCGTCCCCATCCGTCCACAGGGGCTAAAACATCGGTCTTGTTCCTGTTTTGTTCTTGCCTCACGATGACGTTCTCTCAGGAGGAGAACGCCATGTCAGGAACCCGACAGAGCTTCACGGTCCAGACGTTCCGGAAGAAAGGGCAGGGGGTCGAGCCGGAAGAGACGCGGTCGGCGCGCGACGAGCTGCATGCGATAGCGCTTGCCGACCGGCTCGCGCCGGGGTGCATCGGCGTTGTTGCCTTGCGCCAGGACGGCGATCTCGAGTTCGGCGATGTGGACGAACCGGTGGTGCTGGTGGTCCACGGACGCGTGCCGCCGATCTTCCAGGAGCTGCCCTTCTAGGGTGGCGACGCTGGGCGAACTACAAAGCGCCGGCTACCACGGCGTCCGTGCCTTCTGCAGCGAATGCCGGCGGATCTCGGTCCGCTGGTGGAGCTACTTTCCTCTCCCACCGACCACCGAGTTCGCAGCTCTGGCGAAGCGCCTACGTTGCCGGACATGCCAAGCGCGACCGGCACCCGGGGACGTCACGCCTTATTACCACGACACAGCGCATACCGCCGCGCGGACGGACCCTCGACCTAGACCCAAGCCGCGAAAAGACGACGGGATCGTTGGCTGATGAAGCTGTTGGGCTGGCATCGGGAGCAGGATGGAGCATCCCACTTAGCATCCCACTTAGGCCTCGTGACGAAAGCCTTAGAGCGTTAGTTTCGCTGCGCTTTTCGACTTTTCCGTCCATCCTGAGCGGGTTGTGCCAATCATCCCACTTGAACGGTGCTTCCGGGGCGGTCCGTAGGGGACCTTTAAGAGAGGGGGCGAACAGCCTTCAAATCTGTGCCATTTGATCCTGCGCGGCCCGCCGGCCGATTTGGGCCTTCGCCAGCCTCCTAAAGAGTTGTTTAAGCGCTGGAATTTCCGCTCGGTCCCACCAAATCCCGGAAAATTCCGCCTCCCGACACTGTGCCATTCGGTTCTGCACACCACAGCCGGATAGTCGAGCCGGGCCAGCGCCGAGACGAGCCGCGGCACCACGCGGGCCTCGCGATAGAGCGCCACGAGGACGGTGTAGGTCGGCAGGTCGCGGTCGCTCAGGGGCGAGGCGATCGGCGGCGGGACGGTCGGGACGCCGACGAACACGGCGCCGACGCGGAAGATCGCCATCACCAGGAACAGCGTCTGCGCCGCCACGACCAGGATCATCGCGAGGAACGGGGGCAGGGCCTCGAACACCACGATGCCGGCGCACGCCACGAGCGCGACCAGCGCCAGGGCCGGCCCCAGGGGACGGCTGCCGAAGGCCCAGTCCGGCGCCTTCGCCTCGAGGTCGTCGACCGCGTAGCCGGCGATGGCCTCGGGGATCGCCGCGAACAGGGCCGCGCGCAGGCGGGTCGGGCTCGTCACCGCCGGCATCCGCCCGCGCGGGCTGCGCCCGGCGAGCAGCTCGGCGATCTGCCGCCCGCGCGGCGCCAGCACCGCCGGGGCGGGGGCCCCGAGGACCAGCGGCGCCATGCCGAGCGAGAGGCTGTCGGGAAAGCGCGCGCCCATGCCGAGCGGGATCGGCCCGTCGAGGTAGGCCGCGTCGAGCGCGCGGGCGAGCGCCCGGTAATACGGCTCCTCGTCCATCAGCCCGGCCCGCAGCAGCGCGGTCGCCGCATCGGTGCCGCTCGCCTCGGCCAGCGCCGCGGCCCGGCGGAGCAAGGCCGCGTCGACGCCTTCGGCCGCCAGGAACGCGATCTCCGGCGGCAGGCCCGGTGCGCCGAGGGGCGGGCCCAGGAAACGGAGGAACGACACGGGGCCGGCTGCCGTCGGCTCCGGGACGTGCTAAGGCGGGGGCGTGAGCCGGACCCCCTCCCCATCGCGCCGTCGGCGCCCCGCGATCATAGGTGCGCCCGGCCCCGGCGCAAGCACGATGTCCTCGATCAAGACTATTCTCTTAGCCATCGGCCTCTGCGTCGCGACGATGCCGCAGGCGGGCGCCCAGGATCGTGCCGGTCAGGTGCGTGCCGGCCAGCCCGCCGCCGGCAGCCCCGCGCCCGCCGCCGTGACGGTGCCCAACTTCTGGAACCCGCGCAGCCGCGGCGAGCGGGTCGAGGCGCCGCAGACCGGCCGGGCCGTGCGCTTCCTGACCGACGACGAGTTCCCGCCGCTGCACTTCGCAGGCCCCGACGGAAACCCGACGGGCTTCGTGGTGGAGTTGGCCCGCGCCGTCTGCGAGAAGCTGTCGATCACCTGCACCGTGCAGGCCCGGCGCTTCGACACCCTCCTCGACGGCCTGACGGACAAGCAGGGCGACGTCGTCGCCGCCGCGATCCCGCTGACGCCGACGCTGCGGGCGACGTTCTCCGCGACGCGCCCGTATTTCCGGTGGCCGGCGCGCTTCGCCGCCCGCGTCGACCGCGGCCTGCCGGCTCCCTCGGCGAGCGCGCTGGCGGGCAAGTCGGTGGCGGTGGTCGGCGGCAGCGCCCACGCCGCCTACCTCCAGGCGTTCTTTCCCAAGGCCGAGGCGAAGCCGTTTTCCGACCTCGCCGCGGCGGAAGGCGCGGTAAAGCGGGGCGAGGCCGACTACGTCTTCGCCGACGGGCTCGGCCTCGCCCTCTGGGTCGGCGGCCTGGAGGCGGGCAATTGCTGCGCGCTCGTCGGCGGCGACTACCTCGAGAACCGCTACTTCGGCGAGGGCATCGGCCTGATCACCCGGCCCGAGGACGCGGCCCTGTCGCGCGCGCTGGACGACGCGCTGCAGCGGGTGTGGGACGACGGGAAGTACACCGAGCTGTACCTGCGGTTCTTCCCCGTCAGCCCGTTCTGATCCGCATTGCGTCCGGGACCGACGCGTCTCCTTTTCCGCAGGCGTTCCTGCGGGTATCCTCGGCGCGGTCCTGCAAAGGGGCGGTCCTGAAAAGGGGCGATCCCGCAAACGGCGTGCGGCGGCCATGACGGCTCCGAGCCCGTTCGAGCGCATCCTCGCCGCCCGCGTCGCGGACCGTCACCGGACGGCGCGAGGCCTCGCGGCACGGATCGTGTCCGACGTCGAGGCACAGGGTCGCGCGATCAGCCTCATCGGCTCGCTGGCGACCGGGCGTTTCCGGCTGCATTCCGACATAGACCTCCTGGTGCGCGGGCCGATCGATCCGGCCGAACGCGCCGCCGTCGAGCGGGCGGTGGCTGCGGTGATGCGCGGCACCGGCATCCCCTACGACCTGATCGATGCCTGCGATCTCACGCCGTCGCAGCGGGAGGCATTCGAGAAGGCGGTCCCGTGATCGCGTCGCGACTGCCCGCCTTCGCCAAGCCTAGTCCGAAGCTCGACCGCGCGGGCCGCGAGCTGGCGAACCTCGACGCGTTCCTCGCCGGATACGACGCCCTCCCGCCGGAGCAGCGGACGACGTGGGGGCGGCTCACGGCGATCGCGGCCGCCCTTCACAACGCCGACAACGGCATCGAGGACGTGCTGCTCGGCATCGCCAAGGACGTCGACGGGGCCGCACCGACCGGCGACACCTCGCACCAGGACCTGCTCGATCAGATGCGGGCGCAGATACCGGGCCTGCGTCCGGCCGTGCTCGACGACGAGCTCTACGTTTCGCTGATGGAGCTGAAGGGCTTTCGGCACCGCGTGCGGCACAATCACGGGTTCGACCACGACGCCGGCCGGACGGAGCAGAACCGGGCGCTGATGCAAGCGACCTTCCCGAAACTCGTCGAGGCCGTCAGGACGTTGGAGAACCGGCCGACGGGATCGGGGGCCGACGACCCGGCCGAGCGGCCGTAAAAGTCGATTTCGCATCGCGGCAAACCTCATTAGGGTGCCGCACCCGCGAAGATCCCGTGTCACAGTCCAGCGTCCCAGCCCATGTCCGCGCCCCTCCACCTCGACCCCGACCTGATCGAGGCCGCCGCCACCGCCGCCGCCTGGCCGTTCGAGGAGGCGCGCAAGCTCGTGGCCCGGCTGGAGCGCCGGCCGAAGCCGGAGGTGCTGTTCGAGACCGGCTACGGGCCGTCGGGGCTGCCGCATATCGGCACCTTCGGCGAGGTGGCGCGGACCTCGATGGTGCGCCACGCCTTCCGGGTGCTGACGAAGGACGCCGTGCCGACGCGGCTGATCGCGTTCTCCGACGACATGGACGGCCTGCGCAAGGTGCCCGACAACGTGCCCGAGCGCGCGATGCTGGCCCAGCACCTCAACCAGCCGCTGACCCGGGTGCCCGATCCGTTCGGCACGCATGACAGCTTCGGCGCGCACAACAACGCGGAGCTGCGCCGCTTCCTCGACGCCTTCGGCTTCGACTACGAGTTCCGCTCGGCCACCGACTGCTACCGCTCCGGCGTGTTCGACGCGGCCCTGATGCGGGTCGCGGAGCGCTACGACGCGGTGATGGCGATCATGCTGCCGTCGCTGCGCGCCGAGCGCTCGGCCTCGTATTCCCCGTTCCTGCCGCTGCACCCGGTGACCGGGGAGGTGATGCAGGTGGTGGTCGACGCGGTGCACGCGGACCGGGGAACGCTCGCCTGGCGCGACCCGAAGACCGGCGAGGCCTACGAGACCCCGATCACCGGCGGCCACGCCAAGCTGCAGTGGAAGCCCGACTGGGCGATGCGCTGGGTGGCGCTGGGCATCGACTACGAGATGGCCGGCAAGGACCTGATCGACTCGGTGAAGCTCTCCGGGCAGATCGCCCGCGCGCTCGGGGGCGAGCCGCCGGAAGGCTTCAACTACGAGCTGTTCCTCGACGAGAAGGGCCAGAAGATCTCCAAGTCGAAGGGCAACGGGCTGACCATCGACGACTGGCTCGCCTACGGCACGCCGGAGAGCCTGAGCCTGTTCATGTACAACAAGCCGCGCGAGGCCAAGCGGCTGTTCTTCGACGTGATCCCGCGGCACGTCGACGAGGTGCTGAGCTTCTCCGAGCGCTACGCCGCGCAGGACGCCAAGCTGCGCCTGGGCAACCCCGTCTGGCACATCCATGCCGGCAACCCGCCCGCGCCGGAGCGGATCGGGGAGGGCGCGCAAGGGGGGTCCAAGGGCAGCGTGAGCTTCGCGATGCTGCTCAACCTCGTGGCGGTGGCCAACGCCGAGGAGCCGGGCGTGCTCTGGGGCTTCATCCGGCGCTACGCCGCCGACGTCGGCCCCGAGACCCATCCCGGCCTCGACCGGCTCGTCGGCCACGCGCTGGCCTACTTCCGCGACTTCGTGCGCCCGGCCAAGAGCTACCGGGCGCCGAGCCCGGAGGAGCGCGCGGCCTTCGACGACCTCTCCGCGTCGCTCTCCGAGCACGACGGCTCGACCGACCCGGAGGGCTTGCAGGCGGTGGTCTACGAGGTCGGGCGGCGGCACTTCCCGGACCTGTCGGGCAAGGGCAAGAGCCCGGACGGACGGCCCGGCGTGTCGCAGGCGTGGTTCACGACGATCTACAACGTGCTGTTCGGCGAGGCCCGCGGCCCGCGCTTCGGCTCGTTCGTGGCGCTCTACGGCGTGGCGGAGACCCGCGCGCTGATCGCCAAGGCGCTGTCGGGCGAGCTGCTGGCCGAGCACGCGGCGTTCACGGCGAGCCGCGCAGCGAAATCCGCCTGACGGGCGTTCGCGGGATCGTCACGCACCGCGCGTGACGCACCACCATCGGATCGGGCGCTCGGGGGCAGGGGCATGATCGTACGGGACCTCGCCGGGCTCGAGGCCATCTACGGCGACCACCTCGCCCCGGCCTCCGTGGTGAAGGAGAGCGAGCGGATCACCGCGCACTACGCCGCGCTGATCGCGGCCTCGCCCTTCGCGATCCTCGCCACCGCCGGCCCGGAGGGGCTCGATTGCAGCCCGCGGGGCGACGGTCCGGGCTTCGTCCGGGTCGTCGACCCGCACACCCTGGTGCTGCCCGACCGCCGCGGCAACAACCGGATCGACAGCCTGCGCAACGTGGTGCGCGATCCGCGCGTCGCCCTGCTGTTCCTGATCCCCGGCTCGGGGACGACCTTCCGCGTGAACGGGCGGGCCGTCGTCTCGGCCGATCCGGCCCTTCTGGAAAGCTTCGCCGTCGACGGGCAGGCGCCGCGCACCGCCCTCGTGGTCACCGTCGAGCAGGCCTACTTCCAGTGCGCCCGCGCCGTCGTCCGCGCGCAGCTGTGGGATCCCGCCCGCCACGTCGAGGCGGGGACGCTGCCGAGCCCGGGGACGATCCTGGCCGCCCTGAGCGCGGGCGAGGTCGGCGGCCGCCCCTACGACGAGGCCTGGCCGGCACGCGCGGCCGCCACCCTCTGGTAGGGCGGCCGGGCGCGCTCACGCGTTCGGCACCGCCACCTTCTGGCGCAACCCCGCGATCACCGCGCGCAGGATGTCGGCGCCCGCCTCCGCGCCGGCCTTGGCGCTCATGTCGCCGCGCACCGCGTAGATGCGCTCGTGCACGAAGGCGAGCTTGGCGATCACCGCGGGCGTCAGGCGGAACGGGTAGAGGTCGGGCTGCCCCATGCTGCGGGACAGCGAGTTCACCGCGTAGGTGAGCGGCAGCCACGCCGCGATCAGCTTGTCGAGGTCGGGCGTGCGATAGGGATCGAAGTCGATCACCACCGGCTCGCTGCCGCCCCGGCGCAGCTGCGGCCGCAATTGGAGCGCGAAGGTCGAGGCGGTCTCCACCGTGTCGACGATGTGCAGGTAATGCGCCCAGGTCTCGGCGAAATCCTCCCACGGGTGGCTCGTGGCGTAGGCCGAGACGAAGGATTCCTCCCAATCGCCCGGCGCGCCGTGGGCGTAGTGGTTCTGCAGGGCGCCGACGTAGTTCAGGCTCTCGTCGCCGAACAGATCGCGGAACGTCCACAGGTGCGGGCTGTTCTGGACCAGCAGGTACCAGAAGTAATGCCCGATCTCGTGGCGGAAATGCCCGAGCAGGGTGCGGTAGTGCTCGCCGAAGCGGATCCGGCGCCGCTCGCGCTCGACGTCGTCGGCCTCGGCGATGTTCATGCTGATCAGGCCGTTGAGGTGACCCGTGAGCACCGGCGGCCCGATCAGGAAGCTCTCGGACGGGTCGACAAGGAAGTCGAAGGCGAGCCCGTCGGTGTATTGCGCACGGGTGGCCAGCGGCAGGTCGAGGCGCAGCAGCGAGTAGAACAGCCGGTGCTTGGCCGCCTCGACCTGGCGCCAGCGGGTCAGGTTCCAGGCGAGCGTCAGGTCGGGGACGACGCGGTTGTGGCGGCAGGTGACGCAGAACGTCTCGGGCGCGTCGTCCCGCACGAGCCAGTTGCAGGCCGCGTGCCGGGCGTTGGCGCAGAAGCGGTAGCGCTGGCCGGGCCGCGCGTAGGCGTGGAAGGTCTGCGCCTCGGCCGAGCCCGGATGGGCTGAGCGGACCGACGGCTCGAGCGCGGAGATCTCATGCACCTCGCAGACGTAGCCGAGGCGCCGCTGGCAGCTGTCGCAGGCCGTGCTCTCGAAGGTGAGCGGCTGGTCGCAGGCTTGGCACTGGAAGATCTTCATGGCGGGTCCCGGCGCCCGAGGCGGGCAAGCACCCTGTCGTCGAAGGCGTCGTCGGCAGTCGTCGGCGGCCGCCGCCGGGCGGACCGTCCTCGCCGCATCAAACGGGCTTGCACGGCAAAGTTCCCGGGAGGCGCGGCACGGGGAGGACGCGGCGCGCCGCCCGGAGCCGGACGCCGCATGGAAATTGCTTGCGCCCTCCCCTTTGCCGCATAAGGCGCAGACGAGGGCACCGCCGGATTCGATCCGGACGCCACCTGCTTCGCCCAGACGAGAGTGCCCGTGTCGATCAAAGCCGCCCTGCACCACGTCACGCACTACACCTACGACCGGCCGATCGCGCTCGGGCCGCAGGTGATTCGCCTGCGGCCGGCGCCGCATGCGCGCACGAAGATCCCCTCCTACACCCTCAAGGTGACCCCGGAGAACCACTTCGTGAACTGGCAGCAGGACCCGAACGGGAACTGGCTCGCCCGGCTGGTCTTCCCGGAGAAGACCAGCGAGCTGAAGATCGAGGTCGACCTCACCGCCGACATGTCGGTGATCAACCCGTTCGACTTCTTCGTCGAGGACTACGCGCAGGCCCGCCCGTTCGCCTACGCCCCCGACCTCGTCGCCGAGCTGGCGCCCTACCGCGTCCTCGACGACGCCCAGGGGCCTGAGATCGACGGCTTCCTGGCGCGCCTGCCGTCCGAGCCGAACACCGTGCTGTTCCTGGTGGCGCTGAACGCGCAGATCAGCCGCGAGGTCGCCTACGGCGTCCGGATGGAGCCGGGCGTCCAGACGCCGGCCGAGACCCTGACCCTGAAGAGCGGCTCCTGCCGCGATTCGGCCTGGCTCCTCGTCCAGGTGCTGCGCCGCATCGGCTTCGCCGCCCGCTTCGTCTCGGGCTACCTGATCCAGCTCGTGCCCGACACCACCGCGGTCGACGGCCCCGAGGGCACCAAGACCGACTTCACCGACCTGCACGCCTGGGCCGAGGTCTACCTGCCCGGCGCCGGCTGGATCGGGCTCGACGCCACCTCCGGCCTGCTCTGCGGGGAGGGGCACATCCCGCTGGCCGCCACCCCGCACTACCATTCGGCCGCGCCGATCTCGGGGCTCGCCGAGCCGGCCAAGGTCGAGTTCGGCTTCGAGATGACCGTGGCGCGCGTGGAGGAGAGCCCGCGCATCACCAAACCGTTCTCGGACGCGGTCTGGGCGGCCATGGACGCCCTCGGCGACCGGGTCGACGCCGACCTCGTCGCCCAGGACGTGCGCCTGACCATGGGCGGCGAGCCGACCTTCGTCTCGATCGACGACTTCGAGGCGCCGGAATGGAACATCGCCGCCGTCGGCCCGTCGAAGCGGGGGCTGGCCGACAAGCTGATCCGCCGCCTGCGCGACCGCTTCGCGCCGGGCGGCATGCTGCATTACGGCCAGGGCAAGTGGTATCCGGGCGAGAGCCTGCCGCGCTGGGCCTTCGCCCTGTACTGGCGCCGCGACGGCCGCCCGATCTGGCGCGACGCCGACCTGATCGCGCGGGAGGACGGCCCGAAGACGGTCGACGCCGACGCCGCGCGTCGCCTGATCGATGCGGTCGCCGGGCATTTCGGGCTGCAGGACTACGTGATGCCGGCCTACGAGGACCCGGCGCAGTGGGAGGAGAAGCGCGCGGAGCTGCCCGTCAACGTGACGACGCAGGAGGCCAAGAGCGGCTCGGTGGAATTCGATTCGCGCATCCACCGCGTCTACGAGCGGGGCCTCGGCAACCCGGCCGGCTTCGTGCTGCCGCTCGCGAGCCTGCCCACCGGCAAGGACGGCGATTCCGACCGGGTCTGGATCTCCGAGGCCTGGGATTTCCGCCGCGGCCACGCGTTCCTGGTGCCCGGCGACTCGCCGCTGGGCTTCCGCCTGCCGCTCGGCTCGCTCCCGTACGTGCCGCCGGAGCATTACCCCTACTACCAGCCGCAGGACCCGCTGGAGCCGCGCGAGCCCCTGCCCGAGGGGCATGCCCGCGAAGGAACCGGCGAAGGGACCGGCAAGCGAACGGTCAACGGCGGCGGCATCACCGGCGTCGCGGTGCGCACCGCGCTCGCCGTCGAGCCGCGCGACGGGACGCTGCGGGTGTTCATGCCGCCGACCCAGCGCGCCGACGAGTACCTCGAGCTGATCGGCGTCCTGGAGGAAGCCGCGTCGGGGCTCGGGCTCGCGATCCACGTCGAGGGCTACGAGCCGCCCTTCGACCCGCGCCTCAACGTGATCAAGGTCACCCCCGACCCGGGCGTGATCGAGATCAACGTCCACCCGGCGACCTCCTGGCGCGACGCGGTGGCGATCACCACCGACCTCTACGCCGACGCCCGCCAGACCCGGCTGGGCGCCGAGAAGTTCATGGTGGACGGGCGCCACACCGGGACGGGCGGCGGCAACCACGTGGTGATGGGCGGCGCCACGCCCGACGACTCGCCGTTCCTGCGCCGGCCCGACCTCCTGAAGAGCCTGGTGCTGTACTGGCAGCGCCACCCGGCGCTCTCGTACCTGTTCTCCGGCCTCTACATCGGCCCGACGAGCCAGGCCCCGCGCATGGACGAGGCCCGCCACGACGGCCTCTACGAGCTGGAGATCGCCCTGGCGCAGGTGCCGGGCCCGGACGAGCCCAACATCCCGCGCTGGCTCGTCGACCGGGTGTTCCGCAACATCCTCGTGGACGTCACCGGCAACACCCACCGGTCCGAAATCTGCATCGACAAGCTGTACTCGCCCGACGGGCCGACCGGGCGGCTCGGGCTGCTCGAGTTCCGCGCCTTCGAGATGCCGCCGGACCCGCGCATGAGCCTCGCGCAGCAATTGCTGCTGCGGGCGCTGGTGGCGTGGCTGTGGCGCGAGCCGCAGGTCGGCGGCTGTGTCCGCTGGGGCACGGGCCTGCACGATCGCTTCATGCTCCCGCATTTCCTCTGGGCCGACTTCCTCGACGTGCTGGAGGATCTGCGGGCCGCGGGCTACGACTTCGACCCCACGGCCTTCGAGGCGCAGGCCGCGTTCCGCTTCCCGGTCTTCGGCCGGGTCGAGCACGGCGGCGTGAAGCTCGAGCTGCGTCAGGCGCTGGAACCGTGGCACGTGATGGGCGAGGAGGGGACCAGTGCCGGCACCGTCCGCTTCGTCGACAGCTCGGTCGAGCGGCTGCAGGTCAAGGTTGAGGGCTTCGTGCCCGGCCGCCACGTCATCGCCTGCAACGGCCGGCGCCTGCCGATGACCGGCACCGGCACCGGCGGCGAAGCGGTCGCGGGCCTGCGGTTCAAGGCCTGGCAGCCGGCCTCGTCGCTGCACCCGACGATCCCCGCGCACTCGCCGCTGACCTTCGACATCCTCGACAGCTGGAGCGGGCGCGCGCTCGGCGGCTGCCGCTATCACGTCGCCCACCCCGGCGGCCGCAACTACGAGACGCATCCCGTCAACACCTACGAGGCGGAGGGGCGGCGCCTCGCCCGCTTCCAGGCCCACGGCCATACGCCGGGCAAGATCGCGATGCCGGTGCCCGAGACCAACCCCGAATTCCCGCTCACGCTCGACCTGCGCACGCCGAAGCCGACATGAGCCCGACGCTGGCGGCGGCACAGGTCACGGCAGGACGGCACGCACCGGCCGACGCGGACGCCGCGGACGAGCCGGACCGGCTCGCGCGCTGGGCCGACGGCTATCGGCCCGAACCCGGCCGGCCGGACGAATATCTCGACGCGGACGGCCGCGCGCGCGGCGCGTGGCCCCGGCTGCTCGAGCGGCTCGCGCGGCTGAGCGAGCCCGAGATCATGGCGCGCTTCGTCTCGGCGGAGCGCCACATCCGCGACACCGGCATCTCGTTCCGCATCTACGGCGACCAGCGCGAGCATGCCTGGCCGTTGGGCTCGCTGCCGCTGGTGATCGAGGCGGCCGAGTGGCGCGCCTTGAGCGCCGGGCTGATCCAGCGGGCCGAGCTGATGGAGGCGGTCCTCGCCGACGTCTACGGGCCGGGCCACCTCGTCGCCGACGGCCTCCTGCCGGCCGCCGTGGTCGCCGGCAGTCCCGAGTTCCTGCGCCCGCTGCACGGGGTCGCGCCTCCCGGCGGGCGCTGGCTCAAGCTCTACGCCGCCGATATCGGCCGCGGGCCGGACGGGGCCTGGCGTGTGCTGGCCGACCGGACGCAGGCGCCCTCCGGCCTCGGCTACGCCCTGGAGAACCGGATGGTGCTCGGCCGCACCTTCCCGGACGTGCTCGAGAGCCTGCAGGTCGAGCGCTTCCCGGCCTTCTTCCAGGCGTTCCGCGAAGGCCTGGCGGCCGGGTCCGCGCGCTCGGACCCGCGCATCTGCCTGCTGACCTCGGGGCCCTACAGCAGCACCTACGTCGAGCAGGCGGCGCTCGCGCGCTATCTCGGGCTGATGCTGGTCGAGGGCGACGACCTCGTCATGCAGGACGGGTGCCTGCACGTGCGCACCGTCTCCGGCCTGAAGCGGGCCGACGCGGTCTGGCGCCGGATCGACGGCGACTTCCTCGATCCGCTGGAGCTCAACCCGGCCTCGCGGCTCGGCATCCCCGGCGTGATCGAGGCCTTGCGCAACGGCAGCCTGGTGATGGCCAACATGCCGGGCTCCGGCGTGGTCGAGTCGGCGGCCCTCAGCCCGTATCTCGAAGGGATCGCGCAGCGCATCCTCGGCGAGGGCCTCAGGCTGAAGAGCCCGCCGGCGTGGTGGTGCGGCGATCCGGCCGGTCTCGCCCACGTTCGGGACAATCTCGACGCGATGACGCTGCGCCCGGCCGCCACCCCGCAGCGCGGGGCGGGGCGCGACGCGATCCTCGGGCCGCAGGCGCTGGCCGCCGAGCGCGAGCGGGTGATCGCGGCCTTCCACGACCGGCCGTTCGACTTCGTCGGCCAAGACCTCGGGCCGCTCTCGACCATGCCGGCCTGGGAGCGGACCGACCGGGGCCTGCACCTCGTCCCCCGCCCCTTCGCGCTGCGCGTGTTCGCCGCCCGCACCCCCGACGGCTGGCGGGTGATGCCCGGCGGCTTCTGCCGGGTCTCGGAGCGCGAGAACGTCGACCCGATCGAGATGCGCCTCGGCATCCGCTCGGCCGACGTCTGGATCCTCTCGGAGAACCCGGTCGACACGCGCCATCTCGGGCAGCAGGCCACGCCGCGGGTCCGGCGCATCTCCGGGCACCTGCCCTCGCGGGCGGCCGACGGCCTGTTCTGGTTCGGCCGCTACGTCGAGCGGGCCGAGGCGGTGATCCGCCTCGTGCTGGCGCACCTGCGCAGCGTCGGCGACGCCGTCGTCACCGACATCTCCGGCGACACCGCGGCGCCGACCGCGCTCCGCATCCGCGCGCTCTTGGAGGAATGGGGGGCGGCCAGCTCCGCCGACATGCCGACGGCGGCACTGGCGCAGGAGGCCCTGGTCGGGCGCGAGGTCCACGGCTCCGCCCGCGCCCACGTGATCTCGGCCCGCACCAACGCGGCGACCCTGCGCGCCCGGCTCTCGGGCGAGGCGTGGCGGGTGCTCGCCGACCTGATCGACCTGCTCTCGCTGGACACCGCCCGGGCGTTCACCGAGTCGCAGCTGCTCGGCCGGGCCGAGCGGGCGCTGAGCCACATCGCGGCGCTCTCGGGCCTGACGCACGAGAACATGAACCGCGCCGCCGGCTGGCACTTCGTCGATCTCGGGCGGCGGATCGAGCGGGCGATCAACACCTGCGCCTTCACGCTGGCCTTCGGCCACGACGAGGCCGGGGCCGACTGCCTCGGCGTCCTGCTCTCCCTCGCCGATTCGCAGGTTACCTACGGCGCGCGCTACATGCAGGGCGTGGCCCTCGACCCCGTGCGCGACATGGTGCTCCTCGACCCCTACAACCCGCGCTCGGTCGCGTTCCAGGCGGAGGCGATCGGCCGGCACCTGGCCGAGCTGCCGGCGCTCTCGGCCGACGGCATCCCCGAGCCGCATTGCCGGCTGGCCGCGCGGATCGTGGCGACCCTGCGCAGCGGCGAGGCCGCCGACTTCGACGGCGTCGGCCTGGCGCGGATCGAGGACGACCTGGAGCGGCTCGCCGACACCATCGCCGGCCGCTACTTCCCGAACGGGCCGCACGCCCTGCGGCCCGAGAAGCTGGCGGGCCTGGCGTGATCTACACGCTGCGCCACGTCACCACCTACACCTACGCGAAACCGGTCAGCTTCGCGCGCTGCTCCCTGCGCCTGAAGCCCGCC
Source organism: Methylobacterium sp. E-025 (assembly GCF_022829705.1). Classification (NCBI taxonomy): domain Bacteria; kingdom Pseudomonadati; phylum Pseudomonadota; class Alphaproteobacteria; order Hyphomicrobiales; family Methylobacteriaceae; genus Methylobacterium; species Methylobacterium sp. E-025. The sequence continues at coordinate 32,004 of NZ_JAKSYR010000115.1, read as the reverse complement.
GACGGCGAGGGCCAGAGCGTGCTCGAGAGCGCGGTGACGATCGACCCGAGCCCGGCGACCGCGGTGATCCGGCGCGACTATTTCGGCATCGAGACCGTCGGCATCACCCTGGACGCGCCGCACACCCGGTTCCAGGTCGAGGCGCTGTCGAAGGTGCGGGTCGAGCGCGGGCCGCTGCCGGCGCCCGAATCCGGCCGCAGCTGGGAGGCGGCGCGGATGGCGGCGATCGCGTCCCGCGATCTCGGGGCCGACGCGCCGGTCCACTTCCTGTTCCCGAGCGCCCGGGTGCCGCTGCTGCCGGCGGTGACCGACTACGCCCGGGCGAGCTTCTCGCCCGGGCGCAGCGCCTACGGCGCCGCCTTCGACCTGATGGCGCGCATCCGCGCCGACTTCCGCTTCGACGCGAAGGCCACCGACGTGCACACGCCGCTGGCCGAGGCCTTCGCCCTGCGCGCCGGCGTCTGCCAGGATTTCGCCCACGTGATGATCGCCGGGCTTCGCGGCATCGGGCTGCCCGCGGCCTATGTCAGCGGGTATCTCCGCACGATCCCGCCGGCCGGGCGGCCGCGGCTTCGCGGCGCGGATGCGAGCCACGCCTGGGTCGCGGTCTGGTGCGGCGACGGCTGGCTCGGCCTCGACCCGACCAACGGCATCGGGGTTCGCGACGACCACATCGTCGTCGCCCGCGGGCGCGACTACGGCGACGTCTCGCCCGTCGACGGCATCGTCAGCGGCTCGGGCAAGCAGAAGCTCAAGGTCGAGGTCGACGTCATCCCGCAGGACGAGCAGGACGAGATCGGGGCGCTGGCCCTCGTCGGCTGAGCGCGGTCGCGATCAGCGGCCCGGATCGAGCTGCAGGGTGAAGCGCTGCCGCGGGTCGCGCCGGAACGACAGCAGGTCGGCCATCGTCGCGAGATGCGCGCGCAGCCGCAGGGCCGCGGCGCCGATCCGCGGATGCGTCGACAGGGCCCGCATCCGAGCGGCGATGCCCGCGACTGCCGCGGCCGCCTTGCCGGAGACGGCGTCGGGCATCCGGCCCGCCGCGCGGCGCAGGTCGGCGCGCGGGCGCGCGGGCCCCGCCCGCTCGGGCGCCGCCACGGGCACGTAGAGCGCCTCGAAGAACGACAGGTCGAGGATGGACGCGCCGTCCGCGTCGGTGACCGCCATCACCGCGTTCAGCAGGCGCGGCTCGCCGCCGTGCTGGACGACGAGGCGGCGGATGATGGTGCGCGCCACCGCGCGCGCCTCGCCGGCGTCCCGGACGAGCTGGCCGGTGCGCTCCGGCAGGTAGGCGTCGTCGAGGCGGATGTTGAAGAACGCGTGGATCATGATCGAACGCCCCGTTCCTGATTGGGTGGGCCGGCGGGCCCGTGCGACGGCGTCAAGCGGCCTGGGCGCCGGGGTCGACGGCGTCCACGGGCGCGGCGAGCCGCGGGTGGAAGGCGTCGGCCAGGCGCTCGAGGCGATGGGCCATGTCCCGCACCTCGTTGAGGGCGATGGACTTCTGGCCCTCCTTCACCGCGCGCGTGATGTCGCTGATCTGCGTCGTCGCGATGCGCTTCAGCTCGGTCGCGAGCTGGTCCTTGGTCATCATCGGCTTTCGGATCCCGAATGCTGGTCGCGGGACACCGTGGCGCGGCGTCCCTTACCGATCGGTTTCCCATCCCGGCGGGTCGTTGGATAAGCGGTGGACAAGTCGGCCGGCGACGGCGCGCACGACCGGCCGCGCCGCGCCGCCGACCCGTTCGGGTCGGCGGCGCGGCCGGCGTCGATTCCGTCGCCGGCCGGTCAGGCCGTGCGGTGCTGCGGGTCGAGGCGCTCGGCGAGGCCGAAGCCGACCCGGACGAGGAGAGCCTCGAGGGTCGCCTTCATCTCCGGCGTGCCGGCCTCCTCGATCAGGCCGTGCGCCTCGATGCAGATCTCGGCGAGGCGCTCCATCGGGTTGTCGGGTTCGGTGGAAGCGGGAAGGGTCTGTCGTGTCATCGGTTCGTTCGCGGGTTGGCGTCGATCGGGGTCCGGCGGCATCGCGCCGGAACGGATGGGGTCAGCTCGCCAGGCGCTGCGGCAGGGCGGGGCGCGCGGTCAGCACGGAGGCGGCGTCGTTGCGGGTCTCGCGCAGGCGCCGGAGCGTGCGCACGTCGAAGGCCGCGACCACGGCGAGGGTGTCCTCGCCGGCGATCCGGCAGGGCAGGCCGAGGGGGGTCACCCGGAAATGCAGCTGCACGAGGCGCAGCAGCCAGAGCGGGTTCATCTCGATGACGATCGACTCGATCCCGCTCTCGAGACCCCACTCGACGATGCCGGCCAGGAGCGCGCTTCCGACCGGGCTCAGGATGCGGCCGCGGTCGCGCACGTCGCGCTGCACGGCGTAGCGGGTCCACTCCCAGACCCGCGCGCTCCGGGGCGCGGGGACCTCGCAGAGCTCCGGCAGGACTTCGGTGAGCAGGTAGGGGCGGGTGGTCGGCAGCATGCGCTGGTAGCCGACGACGCGGTCGCCCTGCATCGCGAGCATGTGGACGGCGTGGCCGTCGTCGAACTGGTCGATCTCGCGTCCGTCGGGCTTGGCGAGGTCGTGCCAGCCCTTCTCCTCGACGAAGACTTGATGACGCAGGCGATAGGCCTGCTCCATGGCATCGCGGTAACGATCGATGTTCTCGGGCGTGACGATATGGATCAAAGCGGCCTCCATTGGATGGCCGGCAGTATCGTCTCTAAGTATTCGTCCGAAAGTACGCGTTCGCGTACCATTCTCGACTGCGAACCTGCGGAACTTGACTGGATCCGGTCAATCCGCGCGAGCATCCCCGCGCGCGCGCACGCCGGACGAAGCATGCTTTCGACGAAGCGGTCTTCGAGGTCGGAGGCGCGCGGCGCCTACTTGAGGAACCCGCGCCGGAATCCTTCCGCGACGGCGTGCGTCCGGCTCGCGGTCCCGAGCTTGGTCCGGATCGAGCGCAGGTGCTTCTCGGCGCCGTGCTCGGAGATCGACATCAGCTCGCCGATCTCCCACTCGGTCTTGCCGTCGGCGGCCCATTGCAGGGCCTCGCGCTCGCGCGGCGTCAGCCGGACCTCCGGCCGCGGCGGCCCTTCGCTCAGCACGATCGAGCGGCCGAAGGCGTAGCTCGCCACGAGCTGCAGCATGCCGCGCAGCTCCGGCGAGGGATCGAACCGCTCGGCCCCGAAGCTGAACCCCGCGATGCGCCCGTCGAGGGTGATCAGCGGCACGGTGAAGCCCTGGCGCAGGCGGAAGTCGCCGGCCTCCTCCATCACCCGCCGGGCGGCCGCGTCGGCGCGGTATTCCGGCTCGATGTCGGACCACCGGAACGCGGTCAGGTCCGTGGTCAGGCGCTGGATGGTCGGGTCGCGGAACAGGTGGCCGGCCTTGAAGTAGCGGTCGGTCCAGCCGGCCGGCGTGCTGTCGAGCAGGACGTGGGCCGCCTGGTCGCGCCGGCTGGTGCCGGGCATCGGGATGATGCCGGCGAACGTGCTCTCCACGCCGAGCTTGGACACGGCGGACAGCAGCGTGCGATTCAGATCGCCGACGGAGCCGGCCCGGTCGAACGCCTGGAACAGGCCGTAGGTGACGTCGATCGCCTTCGTGATCATGTGTTGCGCAGCCGTTTCGCAGGAGCCGTCCGACGGAGCCGGCCGTCGTCTTCCGTACGCGAACTGGGTCGCCATCCCACCATGCGGCTGGACAGACACCATCCTGCCCTGTTTATAGGGGATTGAAAGTTTATTCTAGGTTGTATAACGAGACGCACGACGTGAGGAGTCCGACGTGGACGACGGCCGGAACAACGGATCGGACCGATCCGAACGGGCGCGGATCCTGCTGGGGAAGATCGCGGAGCTCCTTCGTGTCGACACGGCGTTCTTCCTCTCGCCGCGTTCCGGCGCGCCGGGCTCCGACGCGGACCCCGCCGAGTTGCTGCGCCTGTTCCAATCGATCGGCGATCCGGACCTTCGACGCTCGGTGATCGCCATGCTCAAGGACCTCGAGGCGAAGGACGATACGCGCCGCGACTCCTGAGAGCCGCAGGGCGGCGCGGCGGACCCCGCGTCCTCGCGCCCGATTGCCCTCCGGCGCGCCCGGATGATCTCTGGACGGCGTGTTCCACACCCCCGAGGCCCGCGTGTCCCGAATTTCGATCCCGTCCCGAGCGGGCATTCGCCCCATTCTGCGTCACCTTGCCTCACGTCTCGTCGTTCCGCTTCTCGCGCTCGCTTCGGGGAGCGCGCCGGCCGCGGCGCTCGAGGGCGGTGCCGCGGGCCGGTCGGGCGATGCGCTCGCGCAGGCCACCGTCGGGCTCGGGACCGTGACCGCGCCCGAGGACGGCCTGCACCTCTCGCGCTGCACCGGCGTCCTGATCGCATCCGACCTGATCCTCACGGCGGCCCATTGCGTCAACGGCGATCCGCTCGGCTCGCTCGTGGTGTTCTTCCGCGGCAGCGAGCCGGTGAAGCCGGTCCGCACCGCCCGGGTGATCGCGCGCTACAGCCCGGATCCCGGTCAGATGACCTCGAACGTCGTCGACGCCGACCTGAACAGCCTCTCGCTCGACCTCGCCGTGCTGCGGCTCGCCGAGCCGGTGCGCGACCGCGTGCCGGTGCCGCTCGCCACCGACCCGAGCCGGGTGCCGAGGAGCCTGCGGGTCGCCGGGACCGGCGTGTCGGGCCGGGTGGTCGGCCGGCTGCGCACCGCGATCCTGACGCCCGTCGCCGCGTCGAGCACCGGGCTGACGATCGCCAGCGTGAACGGCGGCCGCGTCTGCTTCGGCGATTCCGGCGGCCCCGTGGTGGGGCAGGACCGGCGCGGCGTGTTCGTCTGGGGCGTGGCGAGCGCGGTGCTGTCGCGGCAGGCCCCGTGCGGGAGCCTCGTCGTGATCGCGCCGGCGGCGCAGGTCTTCACCAGCAGCGGGATGCGCTGACGCCGCGCCCCGGGGTTTTTCGCATCGTCCGATGCAACGCCGGGCCCGTGCCGATGTTGAACCGGCACAGCGTGCCTGCGTCGCCGTCGTGCCGAGTTCCGCCCATTCTCGATCGTGCGGGCTTCCCATGCTCTACGAACGCCTGCTCGACCTCGCCCCGGGGGCGCGGCTCGAACGCCGCCTCGCCGAGCGCGTCGCGGCCCGCCTGGTGATCGGGCTCCTCCTGAGCCTTCCCCTCTGCGCGGTCGCCGCGTTCCTCCTGGCCGCCGGTGCGATCCACGCCGTCCTGATGGGCGTCTGGGATGCGGGACGGATCGCGGGGCTGCTGATCCGGGACGCGTGCGAGCGCGCGCTCGCGCCGCCGATCACGCCGCGCTGACCGGCGGCCGCCGCCATCCGGGAACGCCCGGTCGCATCCGGGGTTGGTAGCCGCGCCGAACTGGTGCACCGCTCCCGGCCCCCTTCTGGACGACGGCACCGCTCGATGCAGGATCGCACCCCCGAGAGCACCTTCGCGCTGACCCTCGGGATCCTGCGCGAGAGCGGGCGCCTGGTCGGGCGGACCCTCGACCTTGCGCGGACCGAGATCGACGGCAACCTCCGGGCGCTGATCGGCCTGTTCGCGCTCCTGGGAACGATCCTCGTGCTGCTCGTCGCGGCGTTCTTCGTCTTCCTCGACGCGATGGTGAAGGCGCTCGCGGCGCTGATCGGCTCCGAGGTCGTGGCGGCGCTGATCGTCGCGAGCCCGTTCCTGGTCGCCGCCGGCCTGCTGGCGTCGTTCGGCCTGCGCCGCATCGCGCGCGCCACCCGGATCGAGCGCCCGAAGGCCCGCGGACGGGCCGCGCTCGCGGCCGGCGCCTGACGCGGCGCGCGCGCGGCGCGAGGCCCTGGATCACGCCCCTCGCGGCGCCCTCGAACCGCTGGTACAGGGGCGTTCCTGCAGCCACGCCGCCGGACGGCGGGAGGACATCCGTGACGTCTTGGGTTCATGTCGACACCGGTCTCGTGCCCGGCGAGAAGACCACCCTGCGCCTGATGCGGCAGGGCGACGCCTTCGCGATCACGGTCGGCAACCAGGACCTGATGCGCGACCGGCACTGCGAATCCGAGCGGGCGCTGGCGACCCTCGTCGCGGCGCGGCTTCGGGACCGGCCGAAGGCGCGCGTGCTGATCGGCGGCCTCGGCATGGGCTTCACCCTGCGCGCGGCGCTCGGCGCCTTCGGGCCGGAGGCGGAGATCGTCGTCGCAGAGCTCGTGCCCGCGGTGGTGGCGTGGGCGCGCGGGCCCCTGGCGCACCTGTTCGACGGCAGCCTCGACGATCCCCGGCTGGCCCTGCACGAGGCGGACGTGAACCGCCTGATCCAGTCCGGCCCGGCGGCGTTCGACGCGATCCTGCTCGACGTCGACAACGGCCCCGAGGGCATGGTCCGGGGCGAGAACAACCGCCTGTACGACGGCTGGGGCCTGAAGCGCGCCCATTACGCCCTGCGCCCGGGCGGCATCCTCGGCGTCTGGTCCGGCCGGCCGGACCGCAAGTTCAAGGCGCGGCTCGCCCGCTCGGGCTTCTCCGTCGAGGAGGTCCGGGTGCGCTCGCGTGCCAGCGGGGAGGGGCCGCGGAACGTCCTGTGGCTCGCCACCCGGACGGGGCCGGCGGCGGCGCCCCCCGTCCGCGCCGATGCCGTCCCGACCCCGGCCGCCTAGAGGATCCGATCCGCGTGAAAACGGGGCCGTCAGGCCCGGAACGACAGCACGGCCCGGGTGCCGATGCGGTCGGGCACGTAGCACAGGCCCGAGCGCAGGTTCGTCGCCATCGCCCGGATGATGCGCGAGCCGAGGCCCGTGCCGCGCGGCCGTCCCTCGCCCGTCCAGCCGATCCCGTCATCCTCGACGGCGAGCTCGAGGGTGTCCTCGGCCCGGCGCCGGAGCTCGACCCGGATCTCGCCGGCGGCATTCACCGGGTAGGCGTACTTGTAGGCGTTGGTCACCAGCTCGGTCACGACCACCCCGACGGAGACCGCCTTGTCGGTGGCCAGCCGCACCGGGTCGGCGCTCAGCCGGATGGCGTGATCGCGCCCCGAGGCCCGCATCGCCGCCTGCAGCTCCTCGACGAGGCTGGCGAGATAGGCGTCGAGCTCGACCGCCTCGACGTCGTCGGAGGTGTAGAGGCGGCGGTGGATGCCGGCGATGGCCGAGATCCGCGCCTGCATCTCCTCGAGCGCCGCCTTCGCGGCCGGGTCCGAGACGGCGCTGGTCTGCATGTGCGTCAGCGCCGCCACCAGGGCGAGGGAGTTGGCGACCCGGTGGTTGACCTCGCGCAGCAGCATCACGGCGTGGTCGCGCGCCGCGCGGACCTCCGCCTCGGCGCGCTCCTTGTCGCGGCGCAGGGCCTCCTGGCGCAGGGCGGTGTCGACGGCGCCGCCGAGCAGCTCGCGGAACTGGCCCTGCACGTCCTTCCAGACGTAGTCGACCGCGCCGGCCTTCAGCGCGGCGACGGCGACCCGGCTGTCCTCTGAGCCGGTGACGTAGACCACCGGCGGCGCGTCGGGCAGGGCGCGGATCGCCGGAAGCACGTCGAGCCCGGTCTGCCCGGGCATGTGGTGGTCGAGGGCGACGACGTCGATCCCGCCCCGCGCCAGCCGCTCCAGCCCGGCATCGCCGCTGGCGGCGAGCTCGACCACGTAGCCGCGCGCGCCGAGCGCGCGCTGGACCAGGCGCGCGAGCCCGGGGTCGTCGTCGATGTAGAGGATGCGGGCCGTGCCGGCCGGGTCGGCCGCGGCGGGGGGAGGGCCGGTCATGGATTCTCGGGCACCTGGATCACCGAGAAGAACAGGCCGAGCTGGCGGATGGCGTTCGCGAAGCCTTCGTAGTTCACCGGCTTGGTGATGTAGACGTTGGCGCCGAGATCGTAGCAGCGCTGCACCTCGCGGCTGTCGTCGGTGGTGGTCAGGACCACGACCGGCGAGCGCTTGGTGTGCGGGTTGGCCTTCACCTTCTCCAGGATGTCGATCCCGGTCATGTCCGGCAGGTTGAGGTCGAGCAGGATCAGCAGGTGGCGCCGGGCGCTGGCCTCGCCCGAGCCGTCCGGCCCGAGCAGGAAGGCCAGGGCCGAGGTGCCGTCGCGGAAGGGGATGATCTCGTTGTTCACGCCGGCGCGGCGGATGTTCCGCTCGATCAGCCGGGCATGGCCGTCGTCGTCCTCGATCATCACGATGCTGACGGCGTTCATGGCGGCCTCCAGGGTCATTCCGCGGCCAGCGTCGTCGGGGCGCCGTGTGCCTCACGACCTGTAGCGGCCTCGCGCGGCAGCGTCACCTCGAAGGTGGTGCCCGCGCCCAGCGCCGAGGCGAGGTCGATGCGTCCGCCGAGCGACCGCACCAGCGCCTTGACGTGCGCGAGCCCGATCCCCTCGCCCGGCCGGTCCTGGACCCCGGACCGGCGGAACAGCTCGAACACGCGGGCGTGGTCGCGCGGGGCGATGCCGCGGCCGTTGTCGGCGACGGCGATGCGCACGCGGTTGCCGCCCACCGACCGTGCGGTGATCGTGATCCGCCCGGGCCGGGCCGGGTCGAGGTACTTCACGGCGTTGTCGATCAGGTTGCCGAGGACCTGCTCGACCGCCAGCCGGTCCGCGACGATGGTCGGCAGGTCGGGGGCGACCTCCACCGTCGCGCCGGCGGTCTCGATCTGGTGGCGCTGCGCGTCGACGAGCGACCGCAGGAGGCGCGTCAGGTCGAGGGGTTCGGGCGCGAAGCTGCGCCGCCCCTCGCGCGAGAGCTTCAGGATGGCGGCGATCAGCCCCTCCATCCGGGTCACGGCGGCCCGGATGAAGCCCAGCGCCTCGCCGAGATCGGCGTCGATCCGCTCGGCCTCCGGGTGGTCCCCCAGCGCCCGGCGGATCTCGGGGCGGGCCTCCTCCAGCTCGGAGGTGAAGCCCATGACGTTGACCAGCGGCGAGCGCAGGTCGTGGCTGACGATGTAGGCGTAGCGCTGGAGCTCCTCGTTGGATTCCCGCAGCTCGCCTTCGGCCTCGCGCTGCTCGGTGATGTCGGTGTGCACGCCGACCCACTCGGTGATCGCGCCGCGGTCGTCGAGGACCGGCACGGCGCGGATCGCGAAGTGACGCCAGTTGCCGTCGCGGGCGCGGACCCGGTGCTCGTGCACGAAGGGCCGGCGCGCGGCCACCGTCGCGTTCCAGGCCGCGATGCTCGGCTGCACGTCGTCGGGGTGCACGGCGCTCGCCCAGCCGAAGCCGGCATAGGCCTCGGGCGCCTGGCCCGTCAGCGCCGCCCAGCCGGGCTGCTCGCCGACCATCCGGCCGGCGGCGTCGTTGGTCCAGAGCACGCCGCGCACCGCCTGGACGGCGGCGCGGAACCGCGCTTCGCTGGCCTGCAGATCGCGCTGGACCCGCTGCTGGTCGACGGACGAGGCCAGCATGGCGAGGAACAGGATCAGGAAGGTCGCGCCGCCGACCGAGAGGGCGAGGTTCTGCTGGCCCGCGCCGACGCCGCCGGCATGGGCGGCGTGGGCGCCGGCGGCCTCCGCCGTGAACGTCGCCGCCGCCATCCCGGTGTAGTGCATCCCGGCGACCGCGAGGCCCATCACGAATGCGGCGGACAGCTTCTGCCAGACGCCGTGCCGGCGCAAGGTCAGCCACAAGGCGGCCGTCGCGGCGGTGACGGCGATCGCCACCGAGAGCGCGACCACGGGCCAGCTGTAGGCGAGATTGCCGGGCACCCGCATCGCCGCCATGCCGGTATAGTGCATGCCCGCGACGCCGACCCCCATCAGCGGACCGCCGACGAGGACCTCGCGCGGGCCCGCACCCGGACGGCTGATCAGGACGAAGGCCGCGCCGGTGGCGCCGACCGCGATCAGCAGGGAGGCGAGGGTGAGCGTGAGGTCGTAGGCGGCCGGCATGCCCATCTCGAAGGCGAGCATGCCGACGAAGTGCATCGACCAGATGCCGCCGCCCATCGCCAGGGCGGCCCCGGCGACCCAGGCCCAGCGCGGACCGCGGGCGGCGCCGCGCATTCGCCCGGCGAGGTCGAGGGCGGTGTAGGAGGCGAACACCGCGATCGCCAGGGACAGGGCGACGAGGGCGGGATTGTAGCCGGTATGGACCATGGCGCGACCGGTGACGGGGACATTCGCGCGAGGCGGGTCGCGGCCGTCGCCGCACGGCTCGGGTCGGCCAGCGCGCTCGCGGCTCGCGCGACCTTAGTGGGCTTTGGCCCGAAGGGAATCCCGGTTTGGCGAAAGAGCACCTCGCGTGCGGACGGCTTTCGCTGCGGGGGTGCCGGGGACCGCCCGCCGCGACGGCCGCCGGCGGGCTTCCGCGCGTCGGTCAGGCCAGGAGCAACTGGATCAGCAGGTCCGAGACGAGGACGAGAAGGACGCTCGCAGCGATGTAGGCCGGCATCCGGCTCGTGCGCCCGCGCAACCCGAGCGGCGACGCCGCGAGCTCGTCCGCATCGTCGAGGCGGCCGAGCCTCAGCACGACGCCGACGGCCGGGTGTCGGGCGGGGGGACGCGGTCGGCGGCGCGCGGGTCCGCCTGGGAGATCTCGCGGAGCAGGTCGTCGCGCTGCGCGTCGATCAGGTCGGGCAGGATGTCGTCGTCGCTGTCGTCGATCGCCGCGATCAGGCGGAAGCCCGATCCGACGCGCTCGAACGCGACCCGGACCTCGCGCTGCGCATACGGGTCGTGCGGGTCGAGGCAGAGATGCTCGGGCATGGTTTCGGGACACGATGCCGTCGGCGCGGCGAGGGCGCCCGCTTAGGCGGCCACCGTGACGGCCGGATGACGCAGGACCCGCACCCCGGCCGCCGGACGCCCGCGACGGGGCGCCCTCACGGGTCCCGGGGCAGCCCGGCTCGGCGTGCCCGAACTCGACCGGACCTGCCCTTACTTGCCGCCGGAGCCCGCGTAGGCGTCGATCGCCCGGCGGCAGTTCTCCGTCAGCGCGCCGCGGTTCTTCTTGAAGCACGCATCCATCGCCGGATCGTCCGGATCGATGTCGCCGCAGAGCTTCAGCGCGTCCCCGGTGCAGTACTTCTTCAGGTCCGCGTTGCCGCGCGTGGACGTGGGCGCGGCGAGAGCCGGGACGGCCGCGAGGGTGAGGACGAAGGCGAGCGGGGCGACGCGCATCATGGCTTCCAGCTGAGAGGATGTGGCGGGTCGCGGACCTGTTCGGGTCGACGAACCGTGCAGGGAACGCCGGACCGCGCGAAACGGCTCCGTCTTCCCCGGCCGGGCGCCTGCGGCATCGACCCTCCCTGCGGCGGCCGCGCGTCGACGGCGTGGGACGAAACCGGGCGCACGGCGTTCTCGACCCATGATCGATGATGCGCCCCGCCTCGGATTCTGCTGCAAGTTCGTGCTCACGCCGCCGCCGGAGGGCTTCAAGACCCTGAAGGCCGCCCGGGAGGCGGCGCTTCAGATGAACCTCACCAACGCGACCATGGCCTCGCTGACGGCGCTGGCTCCGGCGGCGCGGCGCGCGAAGCTCGAGAATCTGGTCCGCCACAACCTCGGGGCGCTGGAGCGCCAGATCGCCTGGGTCGCCGGGCGGCCGCCGATCGCGCGCCTGCTGCGCATGGCGAGCAACGTCCTGCCGGGCTACACCCATCCCGTGGCGCGCGACATCTACGCCGAGCCCGAGATGCGCCGCCTCGTGGAGGCGGGCCTCGCCCGCTGCGGCGCGGCGGCGCGTGCGGCCGGCATACGCCTCAGCTTCCATCCCGGCCCGTTCTGCGTGATCGCCTCGCGCAACCCGGCGGCGTCCGAGAACGGCATCGCCGAGTTCGAGTATCACGCCGAGCTGATGGCGCTGCTGGGCTACGGCGGCGGCTGGCACCCGCACGGGGCCCACATCAACATCCATGTCGGCGCCCGCGACCCCGGCACCGACGGCTTCCGCGCCGCCCTGCCGCGCCTGTCGCAGACGGCGCGCGACCTCATCACCGTCGAGAACGACGAGAACGCCTTCGGGCTCGACGCGGTGCTGGCGCTCGCCGACAGCGTGCCGGTGGTGCTCGACCTGCATCATCACTGGGTCGAGAGCCGCGGCGAGTACATCGCGCCGGAGGATCCGCGGGTCGAGCGCGTGCGCGCGTCCTGGCGCGGGGTGCGGCCGCTCGCCCATGTCAGCGTCTCGCGCGAGACGGTGCTGCCGGAGCACGACCGCGACGCGCTGCCCGACTTCGCCGCGCTGACCGAGGCCGGGCATTCCTGGCGCGACCTCGCCGCCCACTCGGACATGATGTGGAACAGGGCCCTGAACGCCCTGGTCGGGCGCCACATGGAATGGGCGGATTTCGAGATCGAGGCGAAGTCCAAGAACCTGGCCTCCGACGCCCTCGCGGCGGAATTCCGCGACGGGGGAGCCGGCGCATTCCTTTCCTAGCCGCACAGGCGTACCGGTTGCAGGGCGGCATCGGGCGGCCGATCGAAGGTCGTCCGTTCGAGACCGTGGCCGCGTTCGAGGCGATGCGCTGTTCGAAGCGATGGACTATTCGCAGCGAAGCCCTGCGTTTGAAGCGATGCCTGCGCCGCCGGCAGGCCGACGGGATACCCCATGAAGGATCTGAGCCCGGAGGACGCGCAGGCCGTCGACAGGTTGGCGTTCCACCTGCTGCGCGAGGCCTATTGCGACCTCGCCGGCGTGATGATGACCGCGAACGCCGCGGCCGCGCGGACGGTGCTGAGCACCATCGAGCAGCGCCTCACCGACACCCTCGGCCGCTTCCATTCCGAGACCGCCGAGGGCGCCGCCTCGACGGCGATCGTGATCGCGGTCGGCGACAAGATCGGCGACGTGATGGACGAGGCGCAGAACCGGAACGCCGCCCCGTCGGCCCGGAAGCGGACCGCCGACCTGAGACGCTGACGCGGCGTGCCGGGACCGGGCCCGGCGCCGCGTCCGTTCCCGCCTCGCCGCGAGGGCCTTGCCGCCAAGGCCTTGCCGCGGGGAAGGACGGTGCGTCCGCGAGGCGCGACGGCCCGGTCCCCCGCGGAATCCGCTGACGCTCCGGCCGTCGCCCGTGCTCCGACCGGGGGCCGGGAGAGCACGGCGGGGGCGCAAAAAGGCCCGGCGCGGAAGTCTCCGGCCGGGCCAAGGTGATCTCGGGCCTCCTGCGTGAACGAGTCAGGACCGGCCGTCATCCTCCAGATGGGGGATCGAGTTTCCGGCACCTGGCGCCCGGACGCTCGCGGAGGTTCCGCACCCCGGCGTGCCGGCGGCTTCGCGCATGACGACCCTCGCAGCGGCCGACCCGAGCGATCGTCATCAACGGAGAGGGCGCGGGTCCCGGCCATCGACCCGATCCCAGCCGGGGGCCTGCGTCACCGCGGATGATCGTCCGCCGCCTTCGGCTCCGCCCGCTCCAGGGCGACGCGCGCGGCATGGAACCACCACAGCGGCATGTCGCGGTTCATCCCGGCCAGATCCGAGACCCAGCCCTCCTTCGGCATCGTGTCGGCCCGATCCGCGAACAGCCGCAGGGCGGTCTCGACCCGTTCACGCTGGGCGCGCTCGAGAATGGCCATGCGCTCGGCTGCGTTCCGCTCCGCGGTGAGCTTCACCAGGCGCTGGGTGGCCAGATCGTCGGCGTCGAAGGCGAATTGCTGCCAGAAGGTCTCCGCTTCCCGCGCGACGTCGCGCTCGCGCTGCATCAGGGGCAGGGCCGCCTCCGCAGCGGCCTGGGCGGCCGCGGAGGCCCGGGCGCGCTCGAGCATCCGGTTGTTGGCTTCCAGCAGTTCGCGCTCGCGCTCCGGACCCATGCGCTGGCGGCGCAGGACGTTCACCTCCTCCTCGACCATCCGGCGTTCCTCGCCCTGGCGCGCCAACAGGGCGAGCAACCCGGCGATGGGGCCGCCCAAGAGGGCATCGGCGCGCCCGAGATAGCGCGCGCGCAGCCCAGGATGCTCGCGGTCCAGGCGATCGCCGATCCAGGGCGGCGCACCGGCGATCTCCGCACTGTCGTGCTCGTAGAGGGTGCAGGCCATCGCGTCGCGCAGGCTGGCCGGCGTCGGATCGGTCATGGTCATGCGGATCTTTCGGCATGGAATGGGGACGCGCGGGAAACGCGGTCGTCGCGCACGCGGATCGCGGCCTGCATGACGGCGATCCCGACATGGTGGCCGATCTCGACGGGGAGCAGGCCGCCCGTCGTGCCGATCGGCCGGCATCGGGCGATCGGGAAGGCGGATCGGCGCCGATGTGCGAGACGAGGCCGGGCGAGCGTCGCGCGGGGCCGACCGGATGGTTGGTGCTCCGGCAGCCGCACCGTGCTCTGGCAGCCACACTCGGCATCGACGTTCGCCGACACGGACAAGCTGCCACACTCTGTCCCAAGCGATCACCCAGGTCTCTGCGCATCCAGCGAGGCAAGGCGAGGTCGCGATGAGCACGAACGAACAGGCAAACGCAGGCGCCGTCGTGCCCTTTCCCGCCCGGATCTCTGCCGCGGTCGCGGACGCGGACACCGCCTCGATCATCGCCGTGCTGCAGGACCAGCTCGTCCTGGCTCGCGAAGGCAAGCTGCGATCGGTCGCCGTCGTGTCCGTGTCCGCAGATGGCGAGGCGGTCGGCACGCAGTGGTCGTGCAAGGGGGCCGACATCACCGGCCTGATCGGGAAGTTGACCGTCCTGACGCACGACCTGATGGCAGCGAGGACATAGCTGCGCCCGTCCGCCGAGCCGCGATCCGTGAAAACCCGAACCGACCTGTGAGAACCGCGTCCTTCGGCGCTTTTCCGGCCAAGCTCAGGCCTCGGCAGCCTCTCCCGACGCGCCGGTCTCCGGCGGCTTCGGAGCCGGCGCTTCGGCGATGTCCCGATACCAGCGCCAACGGGCTATGCTGACGCGGCGCCGCTGGCCGGTCGCGTCGACGAAGTCGCCCGCGACGGCCGCATCGGGATCGGCTTTCACAAGACGGCAATACGTGCGTGCCATCTGAATGGCGTCGACCTGATCGAGCAGCGGTTTCCGGGTCACGACAGCATCCCCATCGCAAAAGACACGTCCCTGCCATACTGGGCTAAGTTTTCGTCAACGAACCGCCTCTATCTGCAACGATACGGAGGCCGTCGGGCGACGAGGCGAATCCAAAGCCGCGCCGGCCCTGTCCAGCGATCCTCTTCCTCTTCATCACGATGCCTCGGATCACGGCCATGCGGCCGCCGGCCGAGTTCGACAGTCAGGATTGGCGTCCGTGAACTTCACCGTCACCGCTCGCATATCGGCACAACGGTTTTCGCATCACTACAACTCGATGCTGGACGCTCTGGAGCAAGGCCTATCGCTGCAGGCCTCGGGCCTGGCCGACGTCCGGATCGTCGACGGCAATGGTCACGCCCGCACCCCTGCCGCGATCTATCAACTCCTGTTCGGAGCCAAGGACACCGTCGCCCCGACCGGCGGGGAAACCGCCGTCCTCGCCCTGGCGGCCTGACACTCCCTCGGCCTGAACGGCGTCGCGGTGGCGGTCCTCGCCGTGGGAGGTCTCGCACCCGTGTTCGCCCGGAGGCCGCCGGGCCCGGTCGATCCGTCCGTCGCCGTCGGCACAGGGGAGACGTCCCGCGTTTGCCTGGCGGTCGGCACCGGCCCATATTCGGCGGCACGCAGCCTCCTGAAGGGGTTCCGGTGATGGACCCGCACAATTACCTCCTAATCGCGTGGGCCGTCGGCGCGTTGGCGCTCGGTCTTGGAACCGCTTGGCTCGCGCGCCGGGCGCCCTGAGCGTCACCCGGAGAGCAACAGGCTCGGGTCTGGCGCCCGAACCGAGCACGAACGCCGGATCGTCGGCGCGACGATGCGGCACCGGCCGGCGCGTCACGCGTCATAGGACCACCGATGCCCCGCCGGCTCGAAGTCGCCCTCGTCTGTCGGCCGCCGCGATGCCGGAACGGCGGGCATAGCCGCCGCGATCACCCCGGGCGTCGACCCAGCGCAGGATCGTCGCCAGCAGGAGGCGGTCGGCGACGCAGGGGTCATTCGGAGCGCCGCCCCCGTCCATGTCGTCGGGCGGCCTCCATGCTCGGGCGGCGAACTTGCCGATCCCGTCCGAAGGCTCGGCGGCTCGAGGCCGTTGCGACCTCACCCGCTCTGCCGCCTCGCCGCGGCCGACCCGCGATCGCCGTCGAAAGGTCACGTGCGGGACGGCAACCCCGTGCGCCCGTCGCCGCCCTCGACGCCGATCATGGCGCGACACGTCCGGCCGGACCGGGCCGGCTCCCGGGGGCCGACCGCCTGCCGGCGGCCGCACGTCCGGGTGAGACGCAGATACACGTCGTAGAGGTCGGCGTGGTCGCCGAACCGCTGCCGGAGGCGCGCCAGGTCGTAGGTGCCGCGCCGGTTGCACGGCGGGCACGCGACGACGAGCCGGCCACCCCGGAGATCGCACAGGCGCTCCCTCAGCCGGTTTTCGCGATCGGCAACGCACCCACCGGCATCGCCGCCATCGGCGGCCCGGGGCGGCCAGGATCGCGCTGGCCGATCGGAGCGCGCGGGCTGGCTTTCGAGGACATGGAGCCGTTCCCGCCGATGTGCGCGATGGCGCGGCCGCCGGTCCGGTCGCGCGGACCTGTCCCCGCACCTCCGGGCTCGATGCGGAGCGCCGGGCGAAGCGATGAACGAGACCAAGGTTTTGGAAAGGTGATGGCTCCCCGAGCCGGTCTCAAACAACTCTTTATCATCGAGACTGTTTGCCCCGCACCTGGGGGAGGGGGGTCATTGAGGCGGAAGGGTTATTTTCGGCGGCCCCCGCACCGACATCGCCTTGGTAGCGTCCGCTCCCGCCTGCCATGACGATCACCCCATGCGCGACCCGACCGTCAGCCTGTTCCGGTTCGCGAGCGGGCACACGGTGGACCCGGCCGCCGCGGTGAAGGACCATGAGCCATCGCGGAAGGCGGTCGCCGAGCCCGGCGCATCCGGGAATTTTGGCGCGGCATGGTGCGAACCGCGATCCTGCTGGCGCGGCCGACGGCCCTGCGAGCGACTTAGCCGAGCGCTCGCATCCATGTTGCTGCAGCCGGTGAACTCGGCAATTCTAGCTCTCCAGATGTTTTGCGTGACGCGCGGTAGTCCCGAGGGCTCTGGCCGTAAGCCTCCCGGAAGGTTCGGCTGAAGTGGCTGAAATTACCGAACCCGTAGGCTTCACTGATCACGCCGATATTTCGGCCCTCATGCGGATCATCCAAAGCCGCCCTCACGGCAGCGAGACGTTGCTGCATCAGATAGCGGGCTACCCCGCCTTCAGGTTCGAACAGGTGGTACAATCGGGTCCGAGACAAACCGACAGCCGATGCGATCTGCTCGACCGTCAGCGCCTTGGCAAGGTTGCTGCGGATGTACCGTTTCGAGGCGGACAATCGGGCCATGCTTGCCGGGGCACTTGCCATCGCCTGCCGATCCCGGTCGGGCCGGGCTATGGCTGCAAGCAAGTGGAGCGTGGCCTGCGCAATGTCGAGCGCCTGGTCCGTCCCTATCGTGTGCCGATGCGCGACCAAGCCGCGGAGATGTTCGGCAAGCAGGCAGGCCGTTGGACCAGCGAGGATCGCCCCATGCAGCGTTTCTTCGTTAGGAAGCAGGCGAGCGACGCTGTCGCGCGCGAGGCTCACGATTAGTGAGTTTGTTTCGCGAACTCGGCTGCGTCGATAAGGCTGCGACAGGTCGTTGAGCGTGAAAGCGCCGGGCGGAACTTTTTGGGTGCCGTGATCCGACTCGATCGCGTAGGTGTGCTGGCTCAGCAGCAGGGTGAACCGCTCCTGGCCATCCTGCCTGATCTTAGATCGCGTGCGGCCTGTCCTTTGAGGCGAGGCGTTCATGACGTGCAGCAGGACCGGACCGATCTGTGTGGTGTCGATGCGAGCAGAGAAGCCGTGCGGGTCCGCATCCAGATCGTGAGCGCTGAACAAGGTCCGCCACGCGTCGAAGCGATCGCGCTCAGGCAAGTCATCGGTCGAGAACGAAGAATGCCGAACAACGCTCATGACGCTGCTTCTTTTCCTCGAGGAGATCGCCTCTCGCGAGGGAGGCGGGCCGCAGGTCTACTCGCCCTGAGATCCAATGAAGCGCTGTTCAGGGAGTAGGGCGAGCATCGGCGTACTCGATTTGCGGGTCGCTTTCCATCTTCTGGTTGAGCGTCTGAATACTGCGTCGAGACCTCGCACGCCCTGCAGCGTGTGACGATCGTCATCGCCCGACGTGCCCTCAGATTGCAGCACCCGCCGCCACGGCTTTGTCCCGCTCTACTCGATCGGGTCGGGCTTCCTCGGGATGCTCGCGGCCGAGAGGGGTACGCGAGGCTGGCGTGAGTAGCCTCATCGGCTCCCGCACGCAGCCCGACAGCGACTGCGACCTCATCGCCCGCGATGCGGATCGCTACCGCGTCGGCCGGATCCGGCGCGAGCACGGCAACCTGCAGCGGGGGGCGTTCTTCCCGAAGGGGGTCCAAGGCTGCGCCTGGCACAGCTGGCGGCGGGTCGAGAGCAAGGGACGAGGCGACTGAGCGCCTGCATGTCGCGTGGCGCGCGTGAATGACGATCGACGAGGCGGGTACGGCAGGGCCGAACGCCGCGTTGTGCCGCCCGGCCCGCGCCTCCACCCCGCCGGCCGTACCCATCGTGCGGCATGATCCGGATTATCGAGCGAGCCCTTGCGGAGCCCCCAGCCGATCGATCGGAGCGCCTGAAGACAATTCAGCAGCCATCCTTGCAGCCATCCTGGCAGCGTTCCCGGACGCGATGATCGAGATCGTCCCGGGCCCGCTCGACGACGACCTCGCGGTGGAGGTTCGGCGTCCGCTCTCGCATCTCAACGCGTCGCAGGCCGTCCGGAAGCGCCGGGGCGACTTCAGTCCCGTCGGCAGCGCGGCCGAGCCGTAGCCGTCAGATGCACGGAACGCCCGCTCATCGTGGCTTGCGGGGTGCGATGGCGCGTTGCGGACCGTCGTCGCCCCAAGCCCGAGGACGATACCGCGCCTGACAGGTCGGCGGGGGCGACATCTGTCGCGGAGCCATCCCTCTCGACGCTCACGCCTCCATGTGATTGCTGATGGTACCGGCCTTCGTAGAGCCGGACCTCGGGAGTGACCATGCGAACCAGTGGCGTCATCATCGCCGTGCTCGGCTGCGCCCTGGGCGTCGCGCCTGCGCAATCCCGCATCGTGGGCATCGATATCACGACGGTCGAGCCTTTCGCCGACGGGGTCGCGTTCGGTGCGGCCGGCGCCTACGAGCGCGTCATCGGCACGGCGCGCGGCGAGCTGGACCCGGCGGACCCGGCCAATGCCGGCATCGTCGACATCGCGCTCGCACCCCGCAACGCGCGCGGCATGGTCGCGTACCAGACCGACCTGTTCATGCTGCGCCCGAAGGATCCGGCCCGCGGCAGCGGCACGCTGCTGTTCGAGGTGCTGAACCGCGGCCGCAAGTTCCTGTTCAACTGGGTGCTCGACGCGCCGGCCCAGGCGGCCCAGGCCGTCAACGATCCGCGCACCGCCACCGACGCCGGCACCGGCCTCGTCCTGCGCCGCGGCGACACGGTCGTCTGGTCGGGCTGGGAGGCGGACGCGCTGCGCCAGCAGGGCGGCATGGCCATCGACGTTCCGGTCGCCGGCCGCAACGGCACGCCGATCGTCGAGACGGTGCGCGACGAGCTCATCAGCGCGACGCGCGGGCCGCCCGAGGCCCCGTTCTACCTCACCTTCAAGACCGCCGGCCCGGACAAGGCCGACGCGCAGCTCACCGTTCGCCGGCGCGAGGGCGATCCGCCTCGCCCGGTCCCGGCCGAAGCCTGGCACTACGCCACGCCGCGACAGCTGGAGTTGCTGCCCAAGGGTACCAAGCCCCTGCCGGGATCGCTCTACGAGTTCACCTACCCGGCCACCGAACCGAAGGTGCTCGGCATCGGCTTCGCCGCGACGCGGGACGTGGTGGCTTATCTGCGCGGTGGTGCCGCCGACGGCGCGAACCCGGCCGGCGGCACCATCCGCCATGCCGTCGCCCTCGGCATCTCGCAGAGCGGGCGCTACCTGCGCGACTTCGTCTACCAGGGCTTCAACCGCGACGAAGCCGGCCGCCGCGTCTTCGACGGCATGCTCTCACACATCGCGGGCGTCGGCGGCATCTTCCTCAACGCCCGGTTCGGGCAGCCCTCCCGCACCAACACGCAGCACGAGGACCACCTCTATCCCGAGAACGCCTTTCCGTTCTCGACCGCACGGCAGCACGATCCGGTCACCGGCCGAACCGGCGCGCTGCTGCGCGGCGACGGCTTCGATCCGCTCCTGATCGAGGTGAACACCGGGACCGAGTACTGGCAGAAGGGCGCCTCGATGCTCACGACGGATCCGCTCGGCCGGACCGACGTGGCGCTGCCCGGGACGTCGCGCGCCTTCCTGGTCTCCAGCGGCTTTCACTACGGGCGCGCCGGTCTGACCTCGACCAAGGGGGCGTGCGCGAACCTGCGCAGCACCCTGAACCCGGCGCCGGCCCTGCGGGCGCTGCTGGTCGCGCTCGAGGAATGGGTGACCGCGGGCAAGGCCCCGCCGGACAGCCGTGTCCCGCGGTTGTCGGACGGCACGCTGGTGGACGCCGCCGAGATCGGCTTTCCGTTCCTGGTCGGCATCCCGGTCCCGACGACGCCGAACGCGATCGCGCGGTTCGGCACCTACGTCGATCCCCGCCCCGAGACCGGGCCGCAGTACCGCCCGCTGGTGCCGCGGGTCGACGCGGACGGCAACGACGTGGCGGGCATCCGCCTACCCGCCGTCGCAGCCCCCCGCGCGACCTTCACCGGCTGGAACCTGTATGCCGACCCGTTCCCGGCCGGCGCCCTGTGCGATCGTGAGGGCAGCGAGATCCCCTTCGCACGCACACGGGCCGAACGGACGGCCGCCGGCGACCCCCGCCCGTCCCTGGAGGAGCGCTACGCCGAGCCGGACGCCTACGTCGCGGCTGTCGCGAAGTCGGTCGATGCTCTCGTCTCGGATCGCCTGCTGCTGCGCGAGGACGGAGACCGGCTGATCGCGGCGGCACGCCAAGGAGCGACCCCCTAGCCGAAACTGGCAGGTCGAAGTGAAAGCTGGGCCACCGCTCGCGCGGTCTCGCTCCATGGAGAGTTCATGCGCGCACGTCTCACCGGCGCCGCTCTGTTCGTCCTCGCGGCGGCCGGCGCCACGGCTCAACCCTACGACGATCGGCGCCCTCCGCCTCCATCGGATGAGGATTACGACGGGCCGCCGCCACACCGTTACCGACCGCCCCCGCCGGACTTCGATGACGACAGGCCGCTGCCTCCGCCGCGTCGGCGGGGGCCGCCTCCGCCGGATGACGACGACGATGACGGCCCGCCCCCGCCGCCTCGGTCACGCGCCTACTGAAGCCCGCGAACACGCTCCCTCTCGCGTAGGGCCCGTTCGCTTTTTGTGCTGGCTGTGGCGTGGCTGTAGCAGCCACAGCGGAGCCCTTCGGTTACCGTGAGGCATCCTTCAGGTGCCTCACATGCTCACGTTGACCTCGATCATCACCCGCAGCGTCCTCGCTGTCGCGACCGTGGGCGGCCTTGCGATCCTGGCCGACGGCGCGGTGCGATCTCAGCTCGAGCGGGCTGTGCGGAGCAATCTGAACGTCGTCGGGCGTGCTCCGGCGCCGATGCGGGTTGCCCGGGTGGATGAGCGCTACGTCGCGAAGGGGCTCGATCGGGGTCGGCTTGGCGCCACCATGCGAATGGTTGGCACCGACGACGCGCAGTAAGCGCATCACGCACCGTCGATCCGGGGCCTAAGTCCCATCGCTCCGCTTGCCGCGGGCGACCTCGCGCATGGCCTCGTCCGGCAGCGGCCGCTGAAGCCGCAATGCCTCCTCCACCGGCGCCTCCAGCCACGTGCGCCACTCCTCCGGCGTGGTCAGCAGCGCCGGCATCGCCTTCGGATGCACCGGTCCGACGACGCCGTTCGCCTCCGTCGTGAGGAAGGCGTAGAGCCGGTGTTCCTCCTCGACGGGCTCGTCGCGCTTCGGGCCGCGCACGCCCGTCCACGGTCGCCAGATCCCGGCGAAGGCGAACAGCGGCCGGTCCTCGTCGAGCGCGAACCACACCGGCGTCTTGCGCGGCTTGGTGTCCGCGTACTCGCTGAACGAGGATACCGGCACGAGGCAGCGCTGCTCCGGCTTCAGCCACGGGCGCCAGTAGGGCGACCTCACGTTCCGCACGTTCGTGACCGGGTGCTGCGGCCCCTTGCTCGACGGCGAGGGGAAGCCCCAGCGCATCATCGCCAACACGCGCTCGCCCTCGGCCAAACGCATCACCGGCGCCATCTGATCGGGGAAGATCGCCGGCAGCGGCGGCAGGTTGCCGGTCTCGTCACGCTCGACCCCGAAGGCCTTGCGGATCGCGTCCTGGCCCCTGTCGAGGCTGTAGAGGTTGCACATCCCGACATCGTGCGCCGCCAAAGCGCGAAAGAGCAAGGCGCGCTGCGCGAGCCCGATTGCATCCCGCATCATATGAATTCAAAATTCGCTCGCGCGACTTGCCCCGATGAAGGGCGAGCGCTGCGGAGGACCATCGATGAGCACTCGGCGCGACTTCCTGCATCTCACGGCCGCCGCGACGGCGGTCGGGGCCCTGGTCGGGTCAGCCTCGGCGCAGGCGCCAGCCTCGGGTCCGGGGCATCCGATACCCCCGCCGAGCGGAGAGGCTCTGCGTCTCGTCACCTTCGCACCCGACGCGGGCAGCACGCCGCGGCTCGGTGTGGTCCGTTCGGACGGGCGCGTCGTCGACCTGACGCAGGTTGGAGTGCCGGGCGTGGATCCGGCGCAGATGGTCTCGCTCATCACGGCAGGACCGGCCGCGCTCGATGCCGTGCGCCGGGCCGCGGCCGCCGGGGATGGCCCGCAGGTCGAGACGGTGCGGCTGCTGGCGCCGATCCCGGCACCGACGCGCAACATCTACGCGGTCGGCTGGAACTACCTGGAGCACTTCGCCGAGGGTCAGGCCGTCCGGGGGACGAACGCCGAGTACCCCGCCCATCCCGTGTTCTTCACCAAGGGCGTCAACACGATCAACGGCCCCTACGACCCGATCCCCTACGATGCTTCGGTGTCGACGGCGATTGACTGGGAGGTCGAGCTCGCCGTCATCATCGGCACGGGCGGACGCAACATCACAGAAGCCGACGCGATGGCCCACGTGTTCGGCTACAGCGTCATCAACGACACCACGGCGCGCGACATGCAGATCAAGCTGCACGGCGGGCAGTGGTTCAAGGGGAAGAGCCTGGACGGGTACGGACCGATCGGCCCGTGGATCGTGCCTGCATCCGACCTCGATCCCTCGAATCTCCGTCTCCTGACCCGCGTCAACGGCGTGGTGAAACAGGACGCCTCGACCGCTCAGATGTACTTCAAGGTCGCCCGCATCATCGCCGAGCTGTCGCACGGCCTCACCCTCGTGCCCGGCGACATCATCGCCACCGGCACGCCCCCCGGCATCGGCAACGCGCGCAAGCCGCCCGAATTCCTCAAGCCGGGCGATGTGATGGAGACGGAGATCGTCGGCCTCGGCACCCTGCGAAACGTGATCCAGGCCGTCCCGGCGTAAGAGGTTCGCCCTCGATCGAGAGGCGGGCGCTCAATCAGCCGGCCACCGCGATCGGCAGCGCGCCGACCTGCGTCGTGGGGCGCGGCGTCCGCATCTCGAACTTCGTGCCCCAAATCCGCACGGCCTCAAGGTCGGCACGGGTCAGCAGAACGCTGCCAACCGTCATGGGGTCCGGCACGCAACGATTTTGCAGCGCAACACGTTGGCTTGGTATGCCAAGCGTCACCCCCTTCGAAATCACGATCTTAGCGGCCGGCGCCCAGCGTACCCTGTTCGCCTCGACCGAGCGGGAGGCGGCTCTGATGGCCGAGTCGGTGCTGCGTCGTCTGGACGGTAAGCCTGCCCTTATCGGTTTCTGGATCGACGCCCCGGATCGGGGCGCCCTGAAGCGCCTGGGAGCCTACCTCGGAAATGTGCTCGTCGAGATGACGGGTACGGGTGAGGTGCTGGTATAGGCGGCGTGTTCAAGAACGCCGCCGACGAGACCGGCGAGCTGGAAGGCGCAACGCTCCTTGGGCAGTTCGGCGAGGTGCCGGAGGATTTCGCCGAGAGCCTGCGGGGCGGATAACGGTACGGGAAACCCGCCCGATGGACCGGGCGGGTTGTCGCGAGCCTAGGGATTTCCGGCGTCGCCGCCGCCCTGCGCTTGGTCCTTGTCATCCCCCAGCCGATTGGCCGAGTGATCCTGGTACTGCTCGGTCTGCACGGTCTTGCTGTCCAGGCCGCGCTCATCCCCATGCTGGGCCTTGTCGCGATTGCTGAGCACCGCGTTGTCCTCGATCACGCCTTCCGGCAACTCGGTCATCGCTCCCGAGCCCGATCCCTTGCCCTGGCTTCCAGGGTGCATGCCGTGCTTGCCTGCATTCGCCATCGTCGCTCTCCTGTCGTTCCAGGGGGCGGATCGATACGCCCCCGCCGGATGAGCAGGGCAAACCGATCGCTGCAGGGCTCGTTCCTGTGGCACGTGAACGCGTACGGTTCGGCCCCGCCCCGGTCTGCTCACGGGACGGGGGGAATCCCGGATCTCACCGCGTCTCGACGACGCCGTCGCTGGGGCTATCCTGCCGGGATGCGACGAGCGTCTGGCACGGTAACGGCTTGGCAACCGCACGCGCATGAAAATCGCGGCATGCCGACCTTGTCCGCCCCGCGCCTACTCACCTTCCTCGCTTCCGCGGTGCTGATCGGCCTGGCGGTCGCCAGCCTCTACACGAAGGTCCCGATGGTCGGGCGCACGGTGCTCGCGCACCGGCAGTGGTTCTTCATCGGCGCCTACGCTCTGCTCGCGCTCGGGGTGACGACCAAGAGCCTTTGAACCACCCGCCGGGTCGACACGACCGCAGGTCCCGCTAAGTCGACGCTGCGAGGGTCTCCATGAGGCTTGCCGCGCGGGGTGAGCCACGGCCTCGCGGAGGTGGGCCTGCATTCTCAGCGCGTAGCTCAGAAGCTGCCCGACGTGATCCTCGATCGGATCGCAGACCTTCACGCACCGCATCGGGGCCGGAACGATTTGACCCCGAAGCACCACCCGACCACACCGGCCGTAGGTGCCCTCGTTCCAGGCCGAACATGCGGACCGTGCACGGCTTGCTGCCGGGTTCCCGCGATCGAGGTACTTGCCAAGCCTGCGGGCGTCCTCTGTCGGCATAGCACTGGCACGGCGTGCGGGATCTATCAGGATCGCCCTGAGGTGTGCGTGCGGTGGTACTGTCTCTGGCGCAAGATCGGCGCATTGCCGAACGCGCTGAGGCCAGACCGATCAGGGGTGATCTTCGCGATCGAGGGCAGTGCGCCTTGCGCGAATGGTCTCGAAGGGGCCTGCGTCGTGGGTCGCGCCGTGAAAGGAGCGGGCGCTATCGCGAGTGCGGAAGCGACCGAGGCGTTCGCTATGTTCGTCCGCGAAGGGTCGTTGCCGGTGTGGAAGGTGTCCAACCGTAAGGCGACCCTGATGCGCCCCGATCAGCGCACCCAAGCACTGTAGATTCGGGGCGCCGACTCTGCCGGAGGCGGGCTTTTCAGGTGCTTTGCCCATCCCCCGGACGGGACAGTTTTAGGCTGCCTTCAGATTGCCGGCAGACAGCTTGCCGCTGCGCTTGTCGGTCTCTTCCTCATAAGAGACCTTCTGGCCCTCGACCAGGTTTTGCATCCCGGCGCGCTCGACGGCCGAGATGTGAACGAACACATCCTTGCCGCCGTCGTTCGGCTCGATGAAGCCGTAGCCCTTGGTCTCGTTGAACCACTTTACGGTGCCGATGCTCATAGAAGTTCCTAGACGTCTCGGGCGCACCAAAGCGGGGCGCTCGCAGGCCAAACGGATGGCCCTCACGCGACGTTCCAAAGAGCGAAGCCCGCCGCGGCAGTGCCGGGCGGGCTGAGCCTCGTCAAGGCCATACGGGCCCGAACTGGTTTACATGCCGTGGCGCATCATGCCCCGACGATGCATGCGGTGGCGCATCATCGGCCGGCGCATCATACGACGATGCATCATCCGGCGCTCCATGCGGACATTCGTCACCAGCTCGGCGGGTGCGGCCACAGCGGCGGACGGGCCCATGGGTGCAGCGGAGGCGGACGTGGAGAGCGACGCTGCGCCGAGCGCGGCGAACAGGGCGGCGGCAATGATGGATGAGCGCAAGATGGTTCTCCTCGCATGCCGCCAGAAGCGACAGCCTTCTCCCGTCGGTCGACCGGAGAATGGGAGAACCAAGCTCAAGCTCGTTTCGATCCGTTCGATCGTGGACCCGTAAGCGCGTGGAATGCGCAGCCGGGCACTTCAGATATTCCTCCGGTCCAAAAGGCCGATCGGCGACGCTTCACCGACACCATGGCGCTGCTCCACACCAGCGCATAGGCGTGGGCGGTATCGAGCCCGTTGTGATGGGATCTCCGTCTCCCACCCGCCTCGCCACCTGATCCGGGGGCCGGTTGATCTGCATCAGCATGACGGCCGCAAAGCAGCAGAGGGCCAGCGACGTGATCCAGAGAAGGGCTCGTGCGGTCCGCTTGGTACGCTTCGACATGCCCGCGAAGGTGTCGGCCGGCGGTTAGCAGGCGCTTAATGGAACGCTGGAGGCGAAGCAGGCCGGTCCTCCGATCCGATCACGGCGGATGGGTGCGTCGTTCATCTCACCGGCCACCCGGTCCTGAGCCGGGCTTGCTGGGAAGGTGCCCGTGATCCGTTGCCAGCCGGTCGATCAGCAGAGGCGGCCGGGCCGGCATAGGTCTGCGTACCCGGTGTTGGTATAGTGCCGGCGAACAGGGAAGGCGCTGCCCGGCGCAGGCGGCCCTCTTGAGCCCCTCGGCGATCCGCCGGCTCGATCACGCCTTGAACGCTGTACGCGCCGAGGCCCTATATGTCGGGCATGATCACCTTCACGCCGAACCCGCATACGATACGGATCAACCCGTCCAAGTCGGAGCCAGGACGCTTCGACTGGACGATCATGAAGGATGATTTGGTCGTACGCCAATCGATCCGATCTTTCGGATCACAGGGGGCATCTGAGGCAAGTGCCGATACGGCATTTCGAGAGATAACAGCCCTTTGGCAGACTGCGCGGTAAGTCCAGGACGAGCCGAAAGTACCGATCGGGACGCTCGGTTCACGACGGTACCTGCCGCCTGGACGCCCGCACGGTGGCGGCGACCGCTTTTGTTTGTCGCGACGTGCTCGCGGCACCGCGCAACGACGACCTCATGCGCGCCGCCCCACCATCGGCGTGCCGGCGGCCCCGATGCCCGCCAGGATCTTCCTCAATCTCAGCTGGAATCCTCAGGATCCTTTGGAGTTATTTTCTCTGTACCCGATTGCCTCCGCGAGGCGTTGTCCCTTCAGAACCAGCAAAATGAGGCGATCATGCGAGAAATCGCGCTGCCGTCCATGCCGGTGTACGTTGGTCTATGTCTTATGATCCTGGGAATGGAAGCGGAGCACTTGGCCTGTCGCCGATGGCGCATGGCACAGCATTCCAAGGAACTCGATATCCGGGTGGTGCTGGGCTTCAGCCTACCCCTGGCAGGGTTCCTCCTGATGTGGCTCGGACGTGCCTGATCTGAACTCGGTGCCGGATCACGGGATCGAACATGCAAGGAGCGTTTTATGCCTCAGCAACCGAGCCTCGCGGATCAGCGATCTCACAGGGCTGACGATGCTGGGCGTTCCCCTGCAGCCGAAAGGGATGCCGAAGCCGACGATACGTTGGCGCAAGCCCGTATCGAAAAACATCGTGAAGCCGCCAACCACGTTCGCATGACGGTCACCGGCAACGCTGCGAACGCCGAGAAGGGCGACAGCGGAAAGGACGATCAGTGAGGCATGCGCTTGAAGGCCCGACATCAAGCGTTCACCGGTCGTCGGAGCCAAAGCCTGCAAGTTGATGGCCACGGCTGCCAGGATCGAGGGCGGGAACATCCAGCGTCACGCCGTTCCGACATCGTGGCCTATGGAAGACCAAAGCGCTTCCAGGAGCCTCGACCGCTGGTCGGAAAAGCCGGAATTCATTTCGGTGATCCGGAGGATCGCCTCGTCGACCGCATCCAGTCCTCCGATGGCGTGAATGCTTTCACCGATTGTGCGAAGCTGCGCCGCGATCGTCGCCGAGGCCGACTCATTCAAGAACGGTGTGTGGCCCACTTCGGTATCGTCGAAGCGGTTCCACTCGATCTGTCGCAGAAGGGCATCGACAGCGCAGTCCTGATTGGTCGCGATGTGGTCCTGCTCCTGAATTGCCTGAGGCCTTCGACCGAAATTGTAGGGCTTTGGAGCGACCCTCCCCGCTCTTAAGGATCAGATGAATGGACGTCGTTCTCACACCGACAGGGCCGGCCGGCAAGGCATGGGATCTCAAAGATCGGCTGGGACGGAGCCTCGGCAAGATCACAAGGCCGAAGGATACCGACGATTTCCAGATCCAGCCGGATGAGGCGGGCCTTCTCGTGACTGTGAAACGCGCGCACGCCTCCCTCGACGCCGCGATGTCGGCCATCGCAAGCGTCGCCAATGGCGCGTGCACGCTGGACAGCCAGGATTGGGGTTAGGGCTCAAAGCGCGAGATACGCATGTTCGAGCTATGAGACGCGAAACATTTGAATGCAGTTCGGCACGGTCGTTCGTTCCGTCCCTTCGGCCAGCCTCGTTCCTGCTGGCGAGCTGATCCGGGCGGTGACTTTCGTCCGGCTCCGCGCCTTCTCCTCACGGAACCGGCTGCCGGAACCACCTCCGATTTCGGAGATGAACTTCAGACCCGCACGCTCGAAGGCTCCTGGCATCGGTCGGCTCCGCGTTTCGCCCCGTGGACGATCTGCTGAGGCAGCGAAGGAAGCGGAAGGTCGTGCTCGTCCAGCAGGAAGGCTGCGCTGAGTAGCGCCCGGATATGTTGCTCGGGACTGGCCGACTCATGATCTGCGCGTCCAGCACCTGATCGGCGAGGAGGCCGGCAAGGCGGGAGACCTCGGACAGGCGTTCCCAGGGCTGCCGTCGTCGTCTCGACCGAAAGCGCCGAGCGCTTCGCCGCCACCGTCGCCCGGCTGGTCAACCGCGACGGCACCTTCGACCGCTCCGCCATCAAGCGCGCCGCGATCCGTTCGGCTCAGGCCCGCATGGAAGTGACTGGCGACGCCTGGGGCATGTGCATGTCCTATGCGCTCGCGGGCGCCCGGGCCGCCGCCAAGGTCCTCCCGCGCCGACCGCGCGCATCGAGGTCGGACCGATGGCCTCCGACCGGATCCGCTCCCCCGCCGTCCGCTTGCTGCACGCCCGGCAGGATCACGCGGCCTGCCTCCGCCTTGGGGCCTCCTACCGGCACCGGATCCGCGGCCGGCGAGACCGATCAGCGCGGGGCCCATGGCCTGGGCGCTCGGCCTTGCCCGCCGCTGACGCCTCGTCGCTGCCGAACGGAGCGAGACGCGCTGATGGCCGACCTCGCCCGCCGCACCGTTTCTCGGTGCCTTCCTGGCTCTCGTAGCCGCACGGATGCCTGCCATCGCCTCTGACGGCGTGCAGCCGGTCGCGGCGGCCGAGCGCGCGGTGATCCCGTTCGCGCCTCTCCCTTGGGGCGGCCGGGGCAACAATCTGGCTGCCGCTGGCGCGGCTTGAGGTCATGGCGGGACGGTAAGGCAGGCGCGTTGGCGCTTCGCTCAGCGGCACAGCGGCAGCCCAACACGAAGCAGGCAGGGGCCGCCGACAATCGGGCAGCCCCCCATGCTCTCGAACGTGGCCTGCCGCGCGAGTCGCTGCGGAGCGACACTGGCGAATGTGGCTCCCGCCGAGAGGCAGATCAGGCTGAGAGCGAACATCGTGCTCTCACCGCTTCCTCGGCGCACCGGACACGGGCAGGACCATCGACCCGGCACGAAGCCGCCCGGCATCGATGTGTCGAGACCGCCAAGATCGCATCGCTCATCTGAGGGATGCGATCTTGGCTCTCGTGCCGGCGTCAGCCGAATCGCCGTATCGCGCCTCAGCGCTTGCCGTCGTGATCACCATCGCGCATCGCGCCAGTTGGCTCCTGGACATGAGCTTCGAGGAACCAGAGCTGCTTATCGACGCCGCGCGAGACCTCAGTGAAGAGGTCCGCCGTGCCGGCATCGCCCGCCTCGTCGGTGTCGTCGATGTTTTGGCGGACGGCGTTCGCATAGACCGCATAGCGATCGATCAGCGCCGCAAGATGGTCTGCGATCCGATAGGCGTCGAGCGGATACGGTGCGAGCTGCGAGCCAGCGGCCACCGCGGTCGCCGTGCCCCGCGCCGTGCCGCCGAGCTGCGTGATGCGCTCGGCAACCTTGTCGTTGTAATCGTCGAGTTCGGTACGGAACCCATCCAGCATCAGGTGGATGCCGATGAACTGCGGACCCTTCAGGTTCCAGTGGGCCTGCTTGACCGCCAGCGCCAAGTCGATGCCGTCCGCGAGCCGGGCGTTGAGCGCGTCGGTCGAGACCTGCT
This sequence comes from Methylobacterium sp. E-025, assembly GCF_022829705.1. Classification (NCBI taxonomy): domain Bacteria; kingdom Pseudomonadati; phylum Pseudomonadota; class Alphaproteobacteria; order Hyphomicrobiales; family Methylobacteriaceae; genus Methylobacterium; species Methylobacterium sp. E-025. The sequence continues at coordinate 1,529 of NZ_JAKSYR010000115.1, read as the reverse complement.
TCGCGTTGGACTTGGTGCCGTTCTGGGTCTCGTGGAGGCGCTGCCCCTGGGAGGCGTTCGTGTCGGCCATGGTAGGTCCCTTCAAGTTTCAGCAACAGCCGGAAGGCGCTCTGCAGCAGCCTAGGCGACAGCGTCTGGGATGCGCGCGATGAGCGCTCGCTCCCTTCAAGACCGCCATCGGGCGCCGGTTCCTCTGCAACGATCGAACGACGGTGCTGGGCACCGTGGGTGGCTAGAATTACCGCGCTGCTCGGCGAGCAGGAGCCGGATGAAGAGGCCGAGCCTCGGGCGATCCTCGTGGGGCGACTTCAAGCCGAATGCGGGCTAAAGGCTGCATGCAGGCGCCGATGCGATTGCACGGCGCCTCAGCTAGCGGGCACAGGCTCGCCATCCCCCACCCTTACGGAGACCGGATTGAAAGAGCCCGAGCAAGGCAGTCCTGAAGCCATCTACGTCTCAGCCATGGTCGGAGAGATGATGCGTCGCGTCCTCGATGACGCCCTTCTCGACCTCGCCAAAGCGAAAGGGCCGAGCTACCTTGACACATTCCTTGAACGTGAACTCGCACGTTACAGCGACCTGTTCCGCGAGCGGGTGGACGACAGGCCCGAGACCACGGATGCGTTGCGAGCTTGGTTCCTCGTGGATGGACAGACAGCCCTACGGGAAGTTGTCGCTCGCGCTATGACCGCTGCGAACCGCGAGTAGTCAGTCTGAGATAGCGCCGCAGCCGATGCCGGATAGGGCGCACTCGGGAAGCGGGTTCCCATGAGGCTGGACCTGCTACAGCAGCTCCCGGGGCCTCACTCCGAAACGTCCCCCGGATGATTTCGCTTCACCGCTGCATGGGTCTTGCTTGCAAGGCTCCACCTCGCCGCGCTGGATCACCATGCTCGACCGCCGCTCCTTGATCCTCGCTGCCGGCGCGAGCGCGATCGCGACCAGCGTTTGCGCTCAGCCACGGTCCGAGCGCTTGCGGCTTTGGCCCAGCGCCCCACCGGGTGGGGGCGGCCCGATGGGGACCCAACAGGCCGAGATCGATGGGGCCGCCTTCAACATATCCGAGCCCCTGCTGGACATCTTCATTCCGCCCAAGCCGAACGGTGCCGCGGCACTCGTCGTCGGCGGCGGCGGTTATCGACGCATCGGCCTGGTCAAGGAGGCCTATCCGGCCGCAGGCTGGCTGACCGACATCGGGGTGACGGCCTTCGTCCTCACCTACCGCCTACCCAACGAGGGCTGGGCCGACGGCACCTTGGTTCCCCTGCAGGACGCGCAACGGGCCATGCGGACGATGCGCTCTCGGGCGGAGGCGATGGGGCTCGACCGGCAGCGGATGGGGGTCGTCGGCTTCTCGGCGGGCGGACATCTCGCCGGCACGCTCGCCATGCGTGCCGGCCTACGCACCTACGCGCCGGTGGACGAGATCGATCGGCAGTTGGCCCGTCCCGACTTCGCGGCCCTGATCTATCCGGTCGTCACGCTGGAGCCGCCTTACGACAACACGGGCACCCGGCGGAACCTCGTCG
>NZ_JAKSYR010000012.1:0-4092 GCF_022829705.1 Methylobacterium sp. E-025 | reverse complement strand
GTACGCGGTCCTCCAGACGGACGTAGCTGAACAGGCTCTCCGACCGTTCCTCACGCCCGCGCATCACCAAGCCTCCGCCCCGTCAGAGACAGAGTGAATCATCTCTCGGATAACCCCACCAGCGACTTCTGCAGCAGCCTGTTAACGCAAACCGTGGGGCGCACGCACCCCCGGCTTACCCGGGCGATGTCCGTCCTCCCCCCATCCCGCCGGACGACGCGGGGGCGGCCCGGCCCGCCGACGAGGTCCGCGAGCTGCGCGACCTTCTTGGCTGGCTGCGCCAACGCCTGCGCGGCGAGCATACGGTGCGGGCCTGCGTCCTGACCGTCGAACCCCTCGGGTCCGACGGCCACCTGCTCCTGCTCGGCGAGGCCGATCCAAGCAGTAGCCTCGAGCCGCCTCGGCTCAAGGTCCGGCTCGCCGCGGCCGACCTTGCCGCCTGCCGGGATGCGATCGGCGACGCCTTCGATCCGGCAGCCCTGGTGAACCGGAGGGTCGTGCTCCGACTGCAAACCAGCCTGCGCCAGCGCTACGGGCGCGGGGCCGAGGTGCAGGCTCGGATCACCGCCGTGCTCTCGGTCGACGCGGTTTCGATCGACGGCGAACTCGAGCGCGAGCGGACGCTGCAGCGCCTGCGGCGGGAGGGGTACCGCTTCGGCCCCGGGACTTGGGTGGAGCCGGAGGATCCTCGGCACATCGCGCTGATCGCCGCCGAGTTCGGCGATGCCCTTCGCGACGTGGAGCACGTCCTGCGCCAGTTCGAGGACAGCGGCCTGATGCGGCTCCACCGGATCTACGCAATATTCGAGGGACCTTCGGCGGAGCGCTCGTTGGACGAGGCGTTCGCGCGAGCGGGCGAGCTGCACCGGGAGCACGGCTTGTCGGCGACCCTGATCTGCCGCGGCGGTGGTCCGATTGAGGAGTTCCAGGCCCTCAACGCCTACGCGACGGTGCGCGCAGCTATCACGGTTCCGAACCTCGTCGCCGGGCTCGGCCACGCCGGTACGCAGCTCACCGCCCTGGACGCGGTCGCGGCGCGATCGGAGCCGACCCCAACGGCCGCGGCGATGCTGGTACGCCACCTCGTCGAGGCCACCGGCGTTCGGGCCGAGCGCGCGCTCAATGCATACGATACCGCCTTGGCGGAGGATCTGGAGGCGGCCGGGCGCATCGCTGTAGCGGGGGCCTTGCAGCGCTTCGCCGCGAGCCTGGGCGACCTCGCAGAGCTCGCCGATCGGCGGCTGCGACAGCTTAATCGGGGTGTCGAGCGCAGCCTGCTGGCCAACCTCGCGGCAGCGACGGGCATGGCGACCGGCGTGACCGCCGAGATCAAGCCGTACGCCGCTCCCCTCGATGCGCTCGACTTCGGCGACGGGGATGACGACGACCCGGCCTGGGAACCCGGGTGGGCACTGGTGACCGCGGCCGATACCGGCCTCGTCATCGAGCGCTATTGCGAACTCAAGTCCAATAGGCCTTTATTCCTGCATTTCCGCGACGGGACGATCTTTGTCCGGGTCGTGCCGACCTTCGTCGCCTACAACTGATTACATTAAGAGGAGATAGACCATGACCAAGACCCGCTCACTCGAGACGCCGAGCTTCCTCACCGCGGTCCGGCGCATCGAGGCGCTGACCCAGGAGATCCAGAAGGATGGCTTGGCCGCCTTCGAGAAGGCCGAAGCCGCCTATGTCGAGGTGCAGGAGCTGCGCGCCGTGCTGAACGCCCGGATCGCGGACCTTCGCCGCCGGTCGGCATAGCCCGAGGATCCAGGCCACCGCCGATGCCATCGCATCGGCGGTGGCGCCTGAGGGAACGGGTCCGCGACGCCCGTCGCGGACGCCGCCTCGGGAGAGGCATGAGTACCGATCCAAACCCCGGAAGGGCCGATTACCTCCCATGGACAAAGCGTGCAGCTATGGTCGGACGCGTCGCCTAAATACGCCATTCCGGACATGCTCTTACTGGAACGGATGACAATCTTCGAAAGCCGCCGGCCATATAAGGAATTGGCCGATACAGAAGCGGACGCTCCGTCTCCGACCCAACCCGGCCGCTCATCACGTTTCAGCGCCTGCCTGTAAGCGGACGTTATTTTACATTCCGCTGTCCGGGTGGGACCACCTGAGCACCGTCCGACTGCTTGTCGATGACTGCAACAAAGAAAGAGCTGTTCCTCTGCTTAGTGAAGACCCCCGGGAGAACCTCCGAGCTGCAGACCGAATTCGGGCCGAGGGCAAGGAGCGTGTCTTGCTTCGGCCCGTGTGGGAACGGGTCAAGCTGAATGCGGGGGTGGCTGGCAACAACCAGTGCGTCGGCAAGCACCTGGCGAAGTGGACCCGGGAGCGCGCGTACAGCCCGGTCATCGAGTTCGCGGGCCTACCGGGGGCGGTCGAGACGGGGCTGGCGAAGGCCGGCGTGGCGCTGTGGAAGGCGGCGGAGGCCGAGGCTGCGGCGATCGTAGTGAGGGAGCGCCTGCGCATGGCGGAGGCCATCGCCGCGGAGCGGGAGCTCAGGCACGAGGCGCTCGGGATGGTGGACGCGCGCGACGCCGTGATCGAGGCCAGTGGAACGAGATTGCGTGGTTCGCGGACGAGCTCGAACGGCAGAAGGAGCACATCGCGACGGTGAAGGCCCGGGCGTTCTGGCGGACCGAGGCGCAGGAGATATGGGACATCCTCCCGGAGCAGGAGGCGATGCACCTCGGCGGCATCGCGCAGCGGATTGGCCACGAGTTCAAGAAGGAAGCAGAGGATTATCCCGGGTAGTGGGGGCCGGAGTTGCTCCAGGGCGTGATCGACCAGGGGATCAAGTTCAAGAAACTGTTCGCGAGCGAGGACGGCGGCCGATACCGCAGGCGCAGACCGGAGGACGGGATCGCCGCGTGAGCGCCGTCCCGTCCAGACGACGATGGGCGGTACATCGCGGTGGGACCTCCGATCCGTTGCGGGGCGCGTTCCGCGGCGGGTGCAGGTAGCGCCACGGCCAGGGCATCCCTGTGCGTCCCGACGCGGAAGCCGCCCTTGCGGGCGCGCTTCCGTATCAACTCATCAAGGGATGCCCAATTGTGGCATACGGGCCGGTCCGACTATTCCATGGTGTGGGAGAACGGTCCGTCCGAGATCCCGACGAGAGACAGGTCCCCGAGAAGCCGGCGTCCGCTCGTCAGGATCTGGATCGTGTCCCGCCGACGACATTCCCGTCGTGCAGTCTCCTCAAGATCGCGCAACGAAGAAACCAACGCCTCGCGATTGCGGCCGGGTTGGAGCAAGGCATCCTCGACGCGGGTCGAGACAGTCCGGTCGAGATCTCGCCAAAACTCGGGCGTCTTGTTCGTATGATCTGTCATGGCTTTTTAAGAACATGTTTGGTTTCTGGCATGAAACGCAACCTAAGCATTTGAATGCTCGTGTTCATGCCCAGCTAGGCTTTCGAAAAATAAACTCTTTTGAATGGGGAATAATAAAATCATCTTATCCTATGATCGTATTCGATTGCAGTCCAATCGCTAGGCTGTCGGCTGCTGCCTTTTCGAATGCCGGTTCGCCCGATCCGTCAAGTCGAAGTGGCCCGCACCAGACGACGTCTCGCGGCCGTCGAGGTCGCGAGACGCTTCCCGGCCTCAACCGGCCCCTGTCCGACGGGGCCTTCACGACACATTCCTGGAGCGGCGCCAGATGGAAAAAGCGCAACGGACGGCGAGCGGCCGTTACCTCGATGACCTCATCGCCCTCCTGGACCAGGAGCGGGACACACGTCATCGCGCCCAACGGACCGAACTCGAACTCGCCCTGATCGCCCTGCGGGACAAGGCATCTTCCGGGGGCGCGAGCGAGCGGACAGTGGGCCTAATCCGCGCGGTGCAAGTCATGCTCGCCCTTCAGGCAATGCCCATCGGCGTGGATGCCCTGCAATAGGCCGAACGGGGCTCAGAGAGCGAACCGGGCTCGGCCGTGAAGGCCGCCATCGATGAGCCCGATGGATCATCGGCGGATTGCTTCGTCGCGCCTCGGCGACGCCGACGGCTCTCCTCGAGGAGAGTATCCTGATGACTGTAATTGCGGGGATCGCCCCACTGAGAGCACCACCGG
>NZ_JAKSYR010000198.1:0-1519 GCF_022829705.1 Methylobacterium sp. E-025 | reverse complement strand
CAGGATTTTTCGCATCGTCCAAACAGGCGGACGACCGCACGAGGCCGGCTCCGGCATCAGCGGCGCGATCACGGCCCACTCGCCATCCGTCAAGTCGGTTTCGTAGCGCAGGTTGGCGCGGCGATGCTGCCGGCGAGTGGTCGGGGTCCACATGGCACTTCCAGGTCAGGCTTCGGCACCCTTCTGGAATCACCGCCATCCCGGCCACTCAACCCCTGCCGGACATTATCGGACGGGCTCTAAGAAAAACTGCGGCATAATGACACCCTTTCGAATGCAACTTAATAGCGGCTTAATTAGTAACTACGCGGACAAATCCCGAGAATCTCATTGAGAAAGTCATATGACTGGATTAGGTGTATACGTTGGTAATTCACCTAGTGACGTGGATCATTTCGAGAACTGGCTTGGAAAGCCAGTCGATTTTGTGGAAATGTTTTTAAATCAAAACAGCTGGGCTGAGTTTGACAGCTCAATACCTTGGGCCACCAGTCTCTGGAAAAATGCCATCCGAGACGTTCATTGGTCTGTTCCTCTTACGACCTGGTACGACGGGAACCTTGATAGCGCTGCACTGGGCGCTTATAACGATCATTACCTGAAGGCCGCTCAAGCCATAGCGGACTCATCGTACGGCGACGGACCGATTTATATCAGGACCGGCTGGGAGATGAATGGCACATGGTTCCCCTGGTCGGCGCAGGGGCACGAACAATCTTACATCGGCGCATGGCAGCAGTTCGTAGACACTTTTCGTTCCGTTTCGGACCGCTTCAAGTTCGAGTGGACGCCGAACGTCGGCAATGACTGGTTTCAGCATCCTGCGGATGCTTATCCCGGCGACAAATACGTCGATGTCATCGGGATGGATTTCTACTGGAACAACACTTGGATGGGAACCGACCCGGCCCAGGTTTGGGATTGGATGGTCAATCAGTCCGGTGGTCTGCAATGGCAGGCAGACTTCGCAGCGGCACACGGCAAGCCCATCGCCTACTCGGAATGGGGCGCCAATTCACCGGACGCCGCCCTATACTTCGATAAAGCCGCAGCGTGGTTCGCGCAGCATAAGGCGCTGTATCAGAGCTACTGGAACTATGGAGACGACGGCTACAGCAGTCGGCTCGACACGGGATTGTATCCCGCGGCTGACGCAGCCTTCATCAAGGATTTCGGTGGGCCTGTAGGGGCGACCACACCGAGTCAAGTCCCGCTCTCCACTCTGGTTGTCAACGACACGACCGACCACGTCGTCAACGCTGTCGAAGCGAAGGCTGTAACTTTCCGCGTCGCCAGCCTCGGCCTGACCGAGACGGCGGTCGCCACCTTCACGGACGGGACCTACGTCAAGACGGCGACGATCGCAGCCAACGGCCTTGGTGCAGTCGACCTGTCGGGTTTCAACGGCTCGGTTGGGTCCAGCCTCGTGGTCACAGGTTCGGATGGAACCACCAGGTCAGTCACCGGCACGACCATCGTGGCCGATACCGTCGCGCCGCTCGCCAAGGCGAGCCTCGTC
>NZ_JAKSYR010000197.1:0-4207 GCF_022829705.1 Methylobacterium sp. E-025 | reverse complement strand
CGGGATGCGGATCGGGGGCGGGGCAATCGCGGATCGGGATCATGGCGTCCTCTCCTCCGAACTCGACGCAGTCTTTCCCTCCCCCTGAGCGGGGGAGGGTGGCCCGCGCAGCGGGTCGGGAGAGGGGAGCGCGTTGTCCGGAGAGGTCGCTCCCCTCTCCCGACCCTCGCTGACGCGAGGCCCACCCTCCCCCGCAGAGGGGGGAGGGACAAACCCGTCCCCCTACCCGTCGGCGTGCAGCACCTTCCCCCGCGTCTCCGGCAGGGCGAAGGCGGCGAGAAAGAACACGCCGTAGGCGCCCGCGGCGAAGACCGCGATCGCCGAGGCGAGGCCGATCGATTTCGAGAGCTCGCCCACCAGGAACGGGAACAGCGCGCCGAGGCCCCGCCCGAAATTGTAGCAGAAGCCCTGGCCCGAGCCGCGCAGCCGCGTCGGGTAGAGCTCGGTGAGGAAGGCGCCCATCCCCGAGAAGTAGCCCGAGGCGAAGAAGCCGAGCGGGAAGCCCAGCACCCACAGCACCGCGTTCGAGAGCGGCAGCTGGGTGTAGGCGACGATGACCAGGATCGCGCCGATCGAGAAGATCAGGAACAGCGGGCGCCGCCCGAGCCGGTCGGCGAGCCAGGCGCCGACGAGGTAGCCGGCAAACGAGCCCACGATCAGCGCCGAGAGGTAGCCGGTGGAGGAGACGATCGACAGGCCGCGCTCGGTGGTGAGGTAGCGCGGCAGCCAGGTGGTGATGGCGTAGTAGCCGCCCTGGCAGCCGGCGGCGGCGAGCGAGGCCAGGATCGTGGTGCGCAGCAGCGGGCCGGCGAAGATCTCCCAGAGCTTGGGCTCCTCGCCGGCCGCGCGCGCCCTGGCGCGGGTCTCGGCGGCGACCTTCGGCTCCGCGACGTAGCGGCGGAGGTAGAACACCAGCAGCGCCGGCAGCGCGCCGATCGCGAACATCCAGCGCCACGCGCTCTCGGGCGGGAGATAGGAGAACAGCACCGCCTGCGACAGCACCGCCATCCCCCAGCCGATCGCCCAGCCGGACTGCACCGAGCCGACGGCCCGGCCGCGATACTGCGCCCGGATGGTCTCGCCCATCAGCACCGCGCCGGCCGCCCACTCGCCGCCGAAGCCGAGGCCGAGCAGCGCGCGGGCGACGAGCAGCTGCTCGAAATTCTGCACGAAGGCGCAGACCAGCGAGAAGACCGAGAACCAGAGGATGGTGATCTGCAGCGTCAGCACGCGGCCGATGCGGTCGGCGACGAAGCCGGCGAGCCACCCGCCGAGCGCGGAGGCCAGCAGCGTGACGGTGGCGGCGAGGCCGGCCGTGCCCGGATCGACCCTCCACAGGCTGATGATCGTGCCGATCACCAGCGGGTAGATCATGAAGTCCATGCCGTCGAGCGCCCAGCCGGCGGCGCAGGCCCAGAAGGTGCGCCGCTCGGGCGTGGTCATGCTCCGGTAGAACGCCCCGAGGCTGGCATCCTCGATCGGCACGAGGTCGAGGGGGTTTGGGGCTCCGGGTCCCGACGCCACAGCCATGATCCGGTCCCCTTTCGCCGACCCGGCGATCCTGGCGCGGATCGGAGCGGCAGGACAAGGGCGCCGGCGGCACGGGAGGGGGGAAGGGTGCAGGATTGTCGCGGTGCGCGGGGGCGGCCCTCAGGGACCGGCTCGCCCGCGCTCAGGCGGCGGCGCCGACGTCGAACTCGAAATGGATCCGGTCGTAGGGGAAGGTCACGCCCGCGTCCGACCGGTCGACGACGCCGGCCTCCGCCAGCGTCACCACGTCCCGATGCACCGCCTGGACGTCGCGACCGACCCGCCGGGCGACTTCGCGGATGGCGAGCGGTCCCTGGCCCGCCATCGCCTTGACGATCGCCAGGCGCGACGGCGCGAGGACGCGATGCAACGCATCGTAGCTGGCAAAGTAGATCGTCGGCGCAGCGGCAGCGGCGTGCCCGGCCATGGCATCGGCGGCCGCCTCGAGGAAGCGGGTCCTCGCATCCGCCACGGATCCGATGCCGACCGTCAGAATGCTCATCCCAGGATCCTTCTCATGTCGGCCTCGAAGGCGTCGAAGAGGGCTTCCAGGCTCGTGAAGGCGAACCGGTCCTCCCGCGATCCGATAGGGCGGTGATCGCCCTTGCCGCGCTCGTTGTCGTAGCGAAGCACGCACGTGCCGTTTACGACGAGGGCGAGCCGGTACTTGAAGGCATGCAGGCTGCCCGGGACCGGGGCCGGGACATGCCAGAGCGTCACCTCGAAGAAGGCGGTGTTGCTGAGGACGGTGCGGGATTTCTCGGTCAGCACCGCCGTCATGGTGCCATCCCCAGCGGCCCGGCACGGGTGTTGTCAATGATGACAACACCCGTGCCGGGCCGGTGGCCGATTCGGCCCGTGAGACGTCCTCAGGCCGGCGGGCGGCCGCCGACCAGCACCGGCTCCGGCGCGGTGCGCTCGGGGAACAGCGCCTGCAGGTCGCGCAGCTTCGGCGCGTCGTTGGCGGCGATGTAGGGGTGGTTCGGGTGGCTCGCCATGAAGTCCTGGTGGTAGCCTTCCGCCGGGTAGAAGGTCGCGCCCGGCTCGATCCGCGTGGCGATCGGCTTCGCGTAGGCGTGCGCGGCGTCGAGCTGGGCGATGTAGGCCTCGGCGACCCGCGCCTGCTCCGCGTCGGCGGGGAAGATCGCCGAGCGGTATTGCGGGCCGGAATCCGGGCCCTGGCGGTTCACCTGCGTCGGGTCGAGCGCCACCGAGAAGAAGATCCGCAGCAGCTCGTCGTAGCGGATCACCTTGGGATCGTAGGTGATGCGCACCGCCTCGGCATGGCCGGTGCCGCCGGTGCTGACCGCGCTGTAGCGCGCATCCGACGCGTCGCCGCCGGCATAGCCCGACACGGCCCGGCGGACGCCGCGCACGTGCTGGAACACCCCCTGCACGCCCCAGAAGCAGCCGCCGGCGAGCGTCGCGGTGCGCAGGCCGGTCTCCTTCGCGGTCTCCCGGGCGGTCACGGCGGCCTCCGGCAGGCGCCGGCCGGGCTCCTCCGCATGGGCGAGGCCGCGCAGCGAGACCGCACCGGCCATCAGGGCGAGGCCCGCGACCGTCGCGAGCGCGACCCCGCGCAGGCCGGACGCTTTGGGTGTCAGGGACATGGCGGTCTCCGTAGGGATCGGGCGATGCGAGGCGGCGATCGCGCCCCGTCGGGCCTCTTCGCCGGCGACGGGTGCGCGGTTACGCGGCCCCGCCAAAGGGCGAACGAGGGCGGGAAAGGCCGGCCTGGCGGGGGACGGGCACCGCGTAACCGGTGGCAAAACACGGTCGAACGGGCTGCACCGGGACGATTGTGTCCCGTCCTGAAGGATGTCCGATCATGCGCCACCCCCGCGCCGCCACCGCCGCCCTGCTGCTTGCCGCCTTCGCGCTCTCGGCTCCGGTCCACGCCGCCGAATCGATGTCGGAGGACGCGATGCACAAGGACGAGATGATGCGGAAGGACTCCATGGCCAAGGATTCGATGCACAAAGACGCAATGCACAAGGATTCGATGGCCAAGGACTCCATGAAGAAGGATGCGATGAGCGAGGATTCGATGAAGGCCGCCCCGATGAAGAGGTAGGGCCCCGCGCCCGCGGCCGGCGCCGGCCGGCCGCGGTTCGAGCGCCTGCGCGGGAGCCGCCCCCTAGGCGATCGGAACAAATCGCCGTGGGCCGTGCGCATTCGGCGGCCTCGGCCTCTTGAAGGGGCTCGCGGATCCGGGCAGCGTCGGGGCGATCTCCGATCCGAGGGCACCCTGCGTGAGCCAAGCCGTCCCCCTCGCGGAGAAAGACGGCCTTCCGGTCGCCCCGGTGGCGCGAAAGCCCGGGGCGGTGCGGCACGCGGCCGGGCCGGCGCTGACGCTCGGGGCGCTCGGGGTCGTCTACGGCGACATCGGCACCAGCCCGCTCTACGCCTTCAAGGAGGCGGTGAAGGCCGGCATCTCCGGCGGGGCGCCGGTCGCGGCGGCGGCCACCGGCGCGGTCTCGCTGATCCTGTGGGCGCTGATCCTGATCGTCTCGCTGAAATACGCGGTGCTGATCCTGCGCGCCGACAACCGCGGCGAGGGCGGCATCGTCGCGATGCTGGCGCTGCTCGGCGCCCGCCACGCCAAGGCCGGCACCTGGCAGGCGCTGCTGCTGGTGGTCGGGCTCGTCGGCGCGGCGCTTCTCTACGGCGACGGCGC
>NZ_JAKSYR010000196.1:0-202 GCF_022829705.1 Methylobacterium sp. E-025 | reverse complement strand
CTGAACCAGTTCCAGCTCTTGAGCATGTTGGCCGACCGGGGCTGATCGGGATAGGCCACGATGACGCCCTGCTCCTCGGCCAGCCGGTCCATCCGGGTTCCGATGGCGAAGTCGCGCGCGGTCTGCGAGCAGCCGTGGAGCATCACCACGAGCGGACGGGGACCGTGTCCGGAACCCGACGGCACAAACAGGTCGTAGGCGC
>NZ_JAKSYR010000150.1:0-592 GCF_022829705.1 Methylobacterium sp. E-025 | reverse complement strand
CCTTCGACAACAAGCGCCCGTGCCTCGTGCGCTGAGGGCGACGGACGCTTCAGATCCCTCCCCCTCTGCGGGGAAGGGTGGCCCCTGCGTCGGCAGGGGTCGGGAGAGGGGAGCGCCGTATCCGGCACCGGCGCTCCCCTCCCCCCCCCCCCCCCCCCGCCCCCCCCCCCCCCCCCCAGGGGGGGGGGGGGGGGGGGGCGGCGCGGCGGCGGGCCTCTCCCGCTCATCACCCCCACAAAGCACACACACAGACATCCCCCACCACCGCCACTCAGACGCGGCCGGCGCGCGCGCGCCGCAGGGCAAGCGGGTGTGCGGCATGGCGCCGCGGAGGAGTGCACGCTGTGGGTGTCACGCGCTAGGGTGTCTTGCTGGGGGCGCGGTGGGGGGCCCTATTTGATGCGGGTGGGGTGGTTCGCACGTTGATTTTCTACTGTCTTGTCGCTATAGGGGGTGGCGGCCTGCTCACAGCGCAGGCCCCCCCCTCCCCCCGAGGGGGGGGGGGGTGCCCAGCGAGGGGGGTGGGGGGGGGGAAGCGCCGGTGCCGGATACGGCGCTCCCCTCTCCCGACCCCTGCCGACGCAGGGGCCAC
>NZ_JAKSYR010000195.1:0-61285 GCF_022829705.1 Methylobacterium sp. E-025 | reverse complement strand
GACTATATCCGTTCATATAAAGGCCTGGTGTTCGTTGTGAAGATCGTAAAAGCTTGGATCATCAGAGTCTGAGCAACGACGGACAACATCACGCCCGGCTCACCGTGGGAGACTGGTTACATCGAAAGCTTCAACGCCCGGCTTCGCGACGAATTCCTGAACAGTGCGATTTTCTACACACTAAGGGCAGCGCAGGTCGTCATCGAAAGCTGGCGACGTCTCTACTACGGCGTGCGCCCGCATGCCTCGCTGGGATACCGGCCGCCGGCACCGGAGGTGTTCGTGCCAGCCTTCTCCGCTTGGCCGGCTGCGCTCGCCCGACCAGCTCCGCCGGCCAAGCTGCCCGTGGCGGAGCGGCCCACCGTGCACTAACTTTGCCCCTGGATCACCTCGTGGGGGCCGATCAGGTCCGAGTGAGCCGCCGGCGTACTCATCGTCGGCGCAGCTGCGGGCGCTGTTGCGGGTGCCGCGTTCGCTTGGCGGGACCGCTGCCACATCGCATCGACTTCGCGTTTCTCGCGCTCTTCAGCCTCGCGCTTGGCTTGCTCGGCGTTCTGATCGAACGGCTTCTGAGCCGGCTGGGCGACCTGAAAGCCGGGTTTCGGGTGTTGTGCGGCCGCAGCACGTTCGGCGGCTTCCGAGGTGCGGCGCGCGAGTTCGGGACCGATCCGCTTTTGTATGGCCCGCACGAGGTCCTGGAGGTAGGGCCCTTGGAAAAAGGCCTCGCCGTACCCTGGATAGTAGACTTGGTCGTGGGCCGCGATCATCGCGTCGACTTCGTCGGCACATTGGCGCATCGGCTGGGCGAGAGCGGCCCGAAACTGGCCGGGCTTCGTCCCGCCCTCGATGCCGGGCTCGTTCAGGGTCTCACGTGCGATGCAGTCGGTCGCCTCCCTGACCGACGGCAGGACAAACCGCCTGCGCCGTGGATCGTCCTGAACACCTTGTGCGACCGCTGCCTCGAAGCTGCTTAGCAGAACCAGAGCCGTGACGATCCCGACGCGCATTCTTGCCTCACGCCACCGCGGCCTGGCGGGCGAGTTCGCTCGCCCGCTCGAACCGAGCCCGCGCGGAGGCTTCGATGCGAGACAACCCGAGCCGCTGGCCGATCAACCTGGCGCGCTCGGCTTCTGAGGCGTTGGACGGCAGGGTCATCGCAATCCCGACGAGTTCCGGCATCGGTGTTTCGGTGTGACTGCGGATGGCTGCGCTGGCTGGCCGGTGAGGATAGCTCGTGCGGGGCTCCTCGCCACGCGGCCAGAGGACAGGCCGTCCGTCATCCTCGGTTCGGGCGACCGAGGCATCAATCCGGTCCGCGATCGCCTCCCGGACGAGCGGGCCGACCCGCTGGATGTCGTGCGCCCGAGCGATGCGCTTGATGAGCAGCTCCTCGTAGATCGGCCCTTCCACGGCGAGGACGTGGTCGACCATGGCGCTGAGCGCCTGCCGGTAGGAGGCATCGTAGAAACGACCGGGTTCGACCGAGCGGCCGAGATCGTTCAGATCCGCGATCTTATAAGCCCGAACGTCATCGCGGACCTCCGGCTTCGGGGCCGGCGGTGTGACCGGCACGACCTGGTCCGCGTAGAGACGCTGCGAAATGGCGTCGGTGACGGGCTCCTGGTCGTTTGCCGGCTCGCTCGGCACCTTATCGACGGGTGGGGTGACCTCGGGCTCCCCCGTCGGCTCGTCATGCTCTCGTTCGACCGCCTCGGGTTCGACAGCGACATCGCTAGGCGCTGCTGCTGCAGCCTTGGCGCGATCGGCTTCAAGGTCCGCGATCAGGCGCTGATCGAGCTTGGCGAGTGCGCCCTCGGCGTCCATCCACCACTCGGTGCTCCACACCCGGCGAATGCGCCAGCCGAGATCGGTCAGAACGTGCTCGCGTAGGCGATCGCGGTCCCGGGCCGTGGCCGAGCTGTGGTAGGTCGCGCCATCGCATTCGACGCCGGCAAGGTAGCGTCCCGGAGCGTCGGGATGGACGATGCCAAGGTCGATCCGGAAGCCGGAGACGCCGATCTGCGTATGGACAGTCCAGCCCCTGGCTTCGAGCCCCGCCATCACCGCGGCCTCGAACGGGGATTCGACGTCGCCGCCGGTCGGCGCGAAAGCCTCGGCCAGCGCCCGCGCGCCACGGTCGGCGAATTCGAGGAAGTGCTTGAAGTCTCGGACGCCTCGCGCCCGCGTGCGGCTGAGATCGATCTGCTCCGGCCTCATCGAGGCGAACACGACGAGTTCGCGCCGGGCGCGGGTGATCGCGACGTTCAGGCGGCGGTGTCCGCCATCCTTGTTGAGCGACGATACCGTGCTCACCGGACGCCCGGTCTGATCCGGACCGACCGCGACCGAGAAGATGATGACGTCGCGCTCGTCGCCCTGCACGTTCTCGAGGTTCTTCACGAACACGGGCTCATGCCAGCGGTCCTTATCGAAGAACGGCTCCAATTCGGGATAGGACCGCCGCTGCTCGTCGAGGAGGTTCTCGATCAGGCGCTGCTGCTCGCCATTGAACGTGACGACACCGAGCGAGCGACGCTCCTCGGCGAAGCTCGGATCGCGCAAGCGACGCACGATGTCGGCGACCACGGCGCGAGCCTCAGGTCGGTTCACGCGGCCCGATCCACGCTCGTAGACCCCATCCGGCACGAGGGTGAGCCGGACAGCCCGGTCGTCGGTCACGGGGGACGGGAAGGTTACGAGCCGGCCGCCGTAGTAGCGGCTGTTTGAGAAGGCGATCAGGCTTTCGTGGCGGCTGCGATAGTGCCAGTCGAGGTTCCGCCGGGGGATGTTCGCGGCGAGGCATTCGTCGAGGATGAACTCCTGGTCCGTAACGTCGCTGCCATCCTCGATGTCGTCGACGCCGCGGTCTCCAACGTTCGTCGGCGGCAGCTGCTCAGGGTCGCCGACGATAACGACCTGCTTGGCTCGAGCGAGCGCACCGATGGCATCCCACGGCGAGATCTGCGAGGCCTCGTCGAAGATGACAACGTCGAACGGCTCTTTATCGGGCGGCAGGTACTGCGCGATCGAGAGCGGGCTCATCATCACGCAGGGGGTGAGCTTGGTCAGCGCCGTCGGCATCCGGCCGAACAGCTTTCGCAGCGGCATGTGCGCCGTCTTCTTCGTCAGCTCGTGCGAGAGCGTGCCCCATTCCGGGTCGGCCCCAAAGGCGGTCGCCCCTGGGATGCCGCCGCCGAGGCGCGAGCGGACGACCTGCTTGGAGAGTTCGGTGACCCGATCGTCGGCGGCGCGGAAGCGCTGGATCGCATCCTCGTGCCGCTCTGGTAGGAAGCGCCGCAGCACCGGGTCGTGGCTGACGACGCGGTCGATCCACCAACGCGCATAGGCGGCCTCAAAGGCCGCTTCCGCGCGGTTAGAGGCGACGCGGCCGTCTTCCAGGGCGTCGATCAGCGGCGTGAGACCGGTCTGACGTGCATTCTGGGCGGCGGCTTGCCAGGCGCACCACCCCTGGGCGCGTCCCAGCCCTGACGACCAGCGTCGGACGAGAGCGAGGCTCTGTTCGATCCAGTCGGCGTCGGCGGCCAACGGCTCCTCTGGATCGGCGCGATCCGCCAGGAGGCCGAGCGTTTTCATCGCCTCGTTCGCCCGGCCTCGATCCTGCGCGAAGGCGGCGTAGCTTTGCGCGATGCGTCCGCCCTCGGCCAGCGCACGACCCTGACGCTCAACGAGATGCACCAGATGATCGCGTAGGCCATCGATCCCGAGGGACAGCGGCCCCAGGATGTCGAGCAGTTGCTCGACCTTCTCGGCCCAAGTGATCGCCGGCGCGAATTCGGACGCCGCGCAGTCCGGATTGCTCCACGGTAGCCCGAGCCGGGCGAGGAGCAACTCCTCCAGGCATCCGGTTTTGACGTGCTTGGCGACCTCGATCAGCCCCGTGAGAGCCGGCCCAAGATCGGGGGGCAGCGGCCCCTCGGCGTAGGGCTGGACCTGCGCCGCAACGCGTCTTTGCTTGCCGCCCTTTGTCAGGAAGTTCGACCCCTGTGCGGCGACCCACTCGGCCAGCAGCGCGCTTAGATTCTGATCGAGGATGCCCGGTCCGTAGCGACCGGTGAGCCGGCCGAGTAGCTGGGCCTTTGTGGCCTGAATGCGCTCGCGCGCGGCGACGGCCCGGCGCAGGTCGCCGGCCCCGTCGGCCAGGAAGGCGACCCCGCAACGGGCTTCCGACCGCACAAGGTAGTTGCCGAGCACCATGAGCCCGCGCGTTCCGGCGTAGGTCGCGAGCAGGGTGGGTAGGCCGACCGCCTCGGCGAAGGTCTGCCCGCTGACACGAAGCGCACCGAGCGTCTGTTCTACGGCTCGGATCGCGGTGCCCATGTCGTCGCGCCAGACCGGCGACCACTGGGTGGCCTCGACGCCCTGGAGCGGGTGATCCACCAGCGATCCGACGGACGCGAGGACGGGGCGAAGCTCTCGGCAGGCCGTGCGCAGGTTGGCAAGCGTCGTCTCGTTGTGGGCGAGGTGATCCGGCCACGTGAGAACGAGCGGAGGCGCGCCGCCGCCGGCCGCGATCACACGCCCGAAGGCCTCATAGGCGGAAAGCCCGTTCTCGCGTCGTCGATGGAGGGCGTTCACTAGGCCGTTCAGTTCCTCGCGCAGGCTCGCGAGGTCGCTCGTCGCAGCGTCCCAGGTGCCCTGTGACGGTGTCGAGCGCTCGTGCCAGGCCCGGCGCAGCTGGCCGAGGACGGCCGATTTCTGGGCTTTGGTCGAGTGGACCTCGAGGCAATAGTCGCCGAGGCCGATCTCCTGCAGGCGGCGCTGCACGACCTCCAGGGCGGCGGTCTTTTGCGAGACGAACAGCACGGTGCGCCCCTGGGCGAGGCACTGGGCGATCATGTTGCCGATGGTCTGGCGCTTGCCGGTCCCGGGCGGCCCGAACAGCACGAAGTCCTTGCCACCGGCGGCGGCGAGGACCGCCGAGAGCTGAGAGGAATCGGCTGACAGCGGCGCAAACACGGTCTCGGGCGGGTGCTCCCGATCGAGGCGTGTCGGTTCCGGGAAAGGCGTGCCGTCGCCGTAGGAGTGTTTGGGCGTGTCGATGAGATGGCGGACAATGGGGTTGCGCTTGAGCACCTCCGCCCGGTCGACCAAGTCCTTCCACATCAGGTACTTGGTGAAGGAGAAGGCCGAGAGGACCACGTCCGGCACCACCTCCCAGCCGCGCAGTTCCTTCACGTGCTGGCGGACGATCCGGAAGATACCGTCGACGTCGTACCCGGACCCATCCCGAGGAAGGTCCCCCTCCAACTCCGGCATCCGAAGCTTGAAGTCTTCGCGCAGCATCTCGAGCAGGGTCGGGTTGATCCGCACCTCGTCGTCGTGGAGGGCAAGCTTGAAGCCGGCCCGCACGCTCGAGCGCTTGAGGGTGACGGGGACCAGGAGCAGCGGCGCGCGATAGGCGGCCTCACCCTCCTTCTTCGTCCATGACAGGAAGCCCACGGCCAGGAACAGGATGTTGGCCCCGCCCTCCTCGAAGCCGTTGCGGGCGAGCCGGTAGAGATCAAGCAGGCGACGGTCGAGATCGGCCTCGGTCGAGGTCGTGTAGATTTCCTTCCGCTCGAGCGCCGCCTCCAGATAGCTGCGGCGGCCATCGTCGTGATGACGACGCGCGTAGAGGTCTGCGCTGCGCTCATCCGATCCGGTCAGCACGTCCGAGAGCGGCTTCAGGCGATACTCGGTGCCTGCCGCGAGGCCATCTTCTAGCGAACCGGGCGAAGCGCATTCGAGGCTGACGGACCCTTTGCCCGGCTTGAAGTTCAGCAGCTTGTTGCGAAGCGTCAGGTCGAGAAGCTTGCGCTTCCAGCGTTCCACGCGGCCGATCGGCGTTTCGGGAGCTTCGTCGACCGGCGCGCGCGCTTCCTCGTCGAAGCTCGGCGGTGCAGACAGCGTCTGGTTCAGCGGGATCGTCGGCGCAGGCGCGATGCCGGTCGGCTTTCCGTCGCCGAGATCCATCGGACGGATCCCGCGCCGACGGCAGCGCCGGACGTCGATGGCGATTTCCAGCGCCGCGGGGGCCTCGTCCTCGACCTGGACGCCGCCCTGGGTGGTCGCGACTTTGAAAGTCGCCGGCGGATCCGGCGTGAGCAGGGTCGTCTCGACGAAGACGAGATCCTGCAAATCACGCCGCTTGCGGAGCAACTGCATATCGTCGACGCTCGCGCTGGCGAAGTCGTCGTCCTGCAGCCAGACGCCGACGAAGGCATGGCCGGCCGTGAGCACCAGCACCGGGTTCAGCCCAGCCTGCTCGAGGCAGGCGGCGTAGAGCAGCGAGAGATCGAGGCAGGTCCCGACCTTGCGCTCCATCACGTCGCCCGGGCCGCGCACCTTCTGCCCGGCCCGCTCGAAGCTTGCCGGCGGCAGAACGTAGGCGATCCGGCGGTCCGCGATCGCCGCCCAGATCGCCTCGGCCAACTCCCAGGCGCGGGACTTCTTGCCGGTCGTGTAGCCGTTCAGGCCGGTCTCGCGCCCCGCATCGCCGAGCTTCGTCGCAGCATCGCGCAGGACAACGTCGACGGCGGGGTCGTTGGGACGGACGAAGGCCGCGAGCAATTCGGGCGCGCTTCGGCCACCACCCCAATGCGAAGGCGGCAGGACCCGAAGCTCTTCGAGATGCCGGGCTTTCTCGCCGGTCGCATCCTCGACGATGACCGTCAGTTCAAGACGGCTTGCCTCGGTGAAGTTGGCGAGCAAAGCCGCATCGAGCCGAACGTCCGGCAATTCGATGTGGTGGTTCGATCCCGCTGGAATGCGATCGATGCGGAGGGTGAGCGGCTGGACGACAGCGGGCCGGCTTTCGATCCGCACGCGGACATCGGAAAGCTCCTGCTCGGAGATGTTCTCGACCACCACCTCGCGGATCACCGGGACCGCATTCTCGTGGTACGCGAGACTGACGTGCTCCGTGACCGAGCACGTGATTTGGATACCGTCCTGCACGGCTTCCCCCTTGTCCTGAGCTGGACTGTATGGAGACAGCCTCAAGTAGCGCAAGGCCGCCGACTCGCGGCGTACTAACCTCAATCAAGCACCTTAGGATTCTCGCTTGGCGGATGCTTGGACGAATTCACCAACCCGTGGCTTCAGTCGCTCCCCTACCAGGGCGGAGCGGACCCCTTCCTGAGAGGTGACTGTCGAACGCTATGGCAGCGCGGATGTAGCCCTGAGGCTTACCGACCTATTGTCAGAATTGTCGGCCTTGTCAGTCCAGGGTGCGACGTGTCCGATCGGTTGAGGCGTTCTGTCTGTGCCCTCCTCCTGACAATAGCGCCAATTGCGACACACGCTGCGCACCGAACGCGGGACAAGCATCGGAGGTTGTCCCTATGTTTGCCCGACCCTGGGAGGCGAATTTGATGCAGCGACTGTCCCTATTCCTCGCGGCCGGCCTGATGGCGTACAGTTTTACAGGGGCAGCGGCCGAGCCAGTGGGCGATGGCGTCGCTGATCTCGGCAGCTACGCCGCCCGCGTCGAGGTCCATCCGATCGCCAGCCTGACGCTGACCGACCGGCAGTTCTTGACTGGATCATCGGACGGCGCAAAGCCGGTGACGGTCACAGGTGTTCTGCGCATCGCCAAACCGGGCGCGGACCGTCTGCCGACCGTCATTCTGATGCATGGCTCGGGGGGCCTCAGCGGCAACATCGAGTTCTGGCAGCGGGCTCTTGGCTCGCGGGGAATTTCGACCTTCGCCCTCGACGGCTTCACCGGTCGTGGGCTGACGTCGGTCAACACCGATCAGAGCCTGCTGTCTCGCACGAACCTAATCCTCGATATCTACCGGGCGCTTGGCGTTCTAGCGAAGCACCCCCGGGTCGACCCGGCGCGGGTCGCGGTGATGGGGTTCTCGCGCGGCGGGCAGGCCGCACTCTATGCCAGCCTCAAGCGCTTCGACGCGAACTGGAACCGCTCCGGTATCACGCCGGCCGTGTTCCTGCCGGTCTACCCGGACTGTTCAATCCGCTTCCAAGATGACACCGCGGTCGCCGCCCGCCCGATCCGGATGTTCGGAGGCAGCGGCGACGATTACAACCCGGCGGCGTCCTGCGCTGCCTACATGGAGCGGTTAAAGGCGGCGGGGTCTGACGTCAGCCTTACCGTGTTTCCAGGGGCGCAGCACGTCTACGACAACCCCGCGGGCCCGGCCCAGCCAACGGTAGCCAAGGGCGCGCAGACGGTTCGAGCTTGCTCGCTCCATGAGGATGCAGACGGGGCGATCGTCGAGGGGCCGAAGGACACGCCGTTCACGTATGCAGATCCGTGCGTGCAGCGGGATCCGCATATCGGGTCGGACGAGGCCGCCCGTGTCGCGACCCTCAAGGGCG
Source organism: Methylobacterium sp. E-025 (assembly GCF_022829705.1). Classification (NCBI taxonomy): domain Bacteria; kingdom Pseudomonadati; phylum Pseudomonadota; class Alphaproteobacteria; order Hyphomicrobiales; family Methylobacteriaceae; genus Methylobacterium; species Methylobacterium sp. E-025. The sequence continues at coordinate 52,942 of NZ_JAKSYR010000195.1, read as the reverse complement.
TGACGGACGCCCTTGAGGCGGCTTTCGGAGGGCGCTGAGGCCCCTCCCGGCGTCATGCAGCGTCGCGAATCTGCTCCGCGGCCCGATCGATCGCATCGACGACCTCGCGCGGCGCGAGTTGCTGGATCATGTGGCCCATTCCAGGGACGACGACGAGTTCGCTGTTCGGCAGTTCGCTGTGCAACCGTTTCGATTGCCGATCGACGTCGGCGATCTGATCGTCGCCGCCGACGATGATCACCACCGGGAGCGTGAGGTCGCGGTAGTGCTTCTCGAGCTCGAACGTCACCGGCGTCATCAGCGCAGCGTCCTCTGCCGAGGCGCGCAGCTGCAACGGGCGCAGCATCATCGCCTTCGGGAATTCGCGGTCGAAGCGCTCCGTAACGTCCGCCGGCGCGAACATTGCCTTGATCAGGGCGGGCTGCATGAGCCGCCCAAGTACGGGCGACACCGTATGGCGCATCAGGTCACCGATGCCGGGGACCGCAACCGGTGACGTGAGCAGCACGTCGGCGCGCAGCGTCGGGTAGTAGTACCCGGAGGCCAGCACGAGGCTGCGGACGAGTTGCGGAGCCTGAAGTGCCAGGGCGACCGCCACCAGCGCACCCCACGAGTGTCCGAGCACGACGGCCTGCGAGACGCCGAGCTGCTGGAGCGCCTTCTGGAACAGTGTGGCGTGGGCGCGTGGCGTCCAGAGGCCGCGTGGGCGATCGCTGTAGCCGTAGCCGGGTCGGTCGATGATGATCACCCGATACCGCTCGGCGAGGTCGTCGACGATGCCGCTGACCAAAAAGTCCTGGATCATCATGCCGTTGCCGTGGATCAGCACGAGAGCCGGTCCGCGGCCGCGCTCGACATAGTGCAGCCGCACCCCATCGACGGTGAGAAACGCGCCGATCGGTGGGGTCTCGTGCTCGGCGTCCCGCGTCTTCGCGGCCGTATAGAGCGCCGAGGCGGCGAGCGCGGCCGCGGACCCGATCAGCGTCGGTGCGAGCCAGCGGCTTGTGGTGGAATGGCGTGTCATGCGGAGATCCTGTTGGATTGCGGGACATGCTCCACGATCGGCTGGATCGCTCCGAAGGCATGCGGTGAGGACCCCGTCGGCACGGGGTCGTTGCGCGGCTCTACGGCAGTGCGCCGATCATGCCTTTGGCTTCGGTCATCGTTTCTTCGCACGCACGCTGATGGCCCTGGCGATCCTCTGCGACCGTCCGCTCGAGGAGGTGTCGGGCATCCGCGACGTGCGCCGACGTGGAGATCATCGTGGCATCGCTGGGTTCGCCAGCCGGGGCGGCGGCCAGCGCCTTCGGCGAGTGGTTGCTGCGGAGGGCATGGCCGTCCTGTAGTCCGGCGATATGGACGGCACCGGCGCTATCGAGACGGCGTTCGATCGTTCCGATCTGCTCGGCGCAGGAACTGGCGTGAGCCGGAAGCTGGGTAAGGCCGAGTAGAACGGCCGAAGCCGCCCGGGAAAGTTCGAGGCGCATGGGGAGATCCTGTGGGCTGCCGGGCAGCGGTCGGCATCGCAACACGGGCCGCGCGCAACGCGAGCGTTGCCGGGCTCAGGCGTCCCCGTTCGGAGTGGAGCACCGTTCAAATTATTGCGATGCAATACGATAACGGCCGATCGGACCGAATGATCCTCTCTGGCCGAAGAAACCTTCGAGGCGGATCATGCCGTGGCGGAGGGCGCACGCCGCCTGAACCGGAGCGCGATGCATCAAGCGCGCAAGAGACCGCAGATTGGATTGACGGCATCGATACCAGCTATCGACGAGATCTGTTTGCTCCATGGTGCAGTGCAGCGCAGTGTACGGTCATAGGCCGGGGCGGACCCCGGCGATCAAGGGGAAAATGATCATGACCATGCGCGCCTTCGTTCTCGCCGCGCTCGCCGTCGTTCCGGCTTTCGGTTCGGCCATGGCCGGCGAGCGCATCGACTTCACGCCGCCGCTCTACCGCGAGCAGGCGCGTCCGACCGCGTCCGTCCGGCCGGCGACCGAGATCACGACCACGCCGAGCTTGGTGCGGGCGTCGTCGGAGGCCTCCCGCCGCATCGTCGAAGCCACCGCCCGCTGAGATGTGATCGAACGGGATCGCTCGGATGAGTGTTTGTTGGGGCATCCTGTTTCGGAGATCCGCTATGCGCGCGCTCACCATCGCTTCCGTTCTCGCCCTGACCGCCGTCGCCGGCCTCGGAGAGGCCGAGGCCAAGGGTTGCATCAAGGGGGTGCCCTGGTTGGCGGTCTCGCCGGCCACGTGGTCGGCCACGGCATCGCCGGGGCGGCCGCTGGTTGTGCGGTCGGTCGTCACCAGGCCAACAAAGCGTCGACCACGAACACGGTGCCGACCTCGACTGGCTCGGCCGCTACGACGACAACGACCTCTCGCTCGTACTGATTGCCTCCTGACGCCTCGTACATTGGAAAGGGCCTCGGCTTATCGCCGAGGCCCTTTCGTTTGGGCGACCGCAACAAGCTATCGTCAGAACTGTCGGTTGTAGCGGATAATGACCCCGATACGAGCGCCCTATCCTGGCGCGCATCCGCTGGAGGCAAGCAGTCAAACGAGCGAATTGGGAGGGTTGAGAAAACGCTGATTTATCAACGGCGCTGCTGTTCGCCGGACAAATTATGCTGCGATAGAGGTCAGAAACGCAGCCAAAAGGCACAATTTATGGTGTGCGTTACGGGTCGATTGGCGGAGAGGGGGGGATTCGAACCCCCGATGGGCTTGCACCCATGCCGCATTTCGAGTGCGGTACAATCAACCGCTCTGCCACCTCTCCGCGAGGTGCCTCGTCGAGACCGGCGGTGCCTAGCATGAAGCACCGCCGGATCACAAGCCGGAATGCGATCTTTCGATCGTCGTCGCCGGCGAAGGTCGCCATGCGCCTCAGGCTTTCGCGGCGAGCGCCGCCGCGACGACCTGGGCGAAGGCGACCGGGTCGCGCGGGGTGTCGCCGTCCTGGATGCGGGCGAGGTCGAGGAGGGTGCCGGCGGCCGGGGCGACGGCGTCCTCCGGGCCTTCGGCCAGCGCGCGGATCAGCGGGTGGCGCGGGTTGATCTCCAGGATCGGCTTGCCGCCGCCGGCGGCGCGGCCCGCCCGGCGCAGCAGGCGCTGCATCTGGAGGTCGGGGCCGCTGCCGCCGGCGGCCAGCACCACCGCGCTGTCGACGAGGCGGTCGGTGGCGCGCACGTCCGAGACGTCCTCGGACAAGGCCGCCTTGATCTTCGCGACGAGGCCCTCGATCCCGGCCGGGGGCTCGGCAGCCTCGCCGTCGCCGGCGAACTTCGAGAGGTCGAGGGCGCCCTGCGTCACCGAGCGCAGCGGCTTCTCCTCGAAGCGCGCGAGCTGCTCGGGCCAGAACGCGTCGACGTGGTCGGAGAGCAGCAGCACCTCAAGCCCGCGGGCGCGGAAGCCTTCGAGCTGGGGCGAGCGCGCGAGGGCGTCGGCGTCGTCGGCGACGAGGTAGTAGATCGCCTCCTGGCCGTCCTTCATCCGAGCGACGTAGTCGGCGAGCCCGGTCCAGCCCTCGACCGCGGAGGACTTGAAGCGCAGCAGCGGCGCGATCTCGGCCCGGCGCTCGTGGTCCTCGTAGATGCCCTCCTTCACCACCGGACCGAAATTCTCCCAAAAGGCCTGGTAGCCCTCGGCGTCCTTGGCCCGGCTCGTCAGCTCGGAGAGCACCCGGCCGGTGACGGCGCGGCGGATCTTGGCCAGCGCCGGCGTGGTCTGCAGCATCTCGCGCGAGACGTTGAGCGGCAGGTCCTCGGTGTCGACCACGCCCTGCACGAAGCGCAGCCAGGACGGCAGCAGCTTGGCGTCGTCGGTGATGAACATGCGCCGGACATGCAGGCGAACCTTGCTCTCGCGCTCGCCCTCGACCGCCTGGAACGGCTTCATCCCGGGCACGAACAGCAGCGCCGAGAACTCGAGCGCGCCCTCGGCGCGCCAGTGCAGCGTCGCCCACGGCTTGTCGAAGTTCATCCCGACCGAGCGGTAGAACTCCTCGTACTGCTCCGGCGTGATCTCGGATTTCGGCTTGCGCCAGAGCGCGGTGCCCTGGTTGGCCGATTCCTCCTTGCCGTCCTCGACGATGGCGATCGGCACGGTGATGAAGTCGGCCCATTTGCGCACGAGATGGTCGAGCCGGTAGCTCTCCAGGTACTCGTCGGCGTCCTCCTTCAGGTGCATCACGATCGTGGTGCCGGGTTCCTCGCGGGTCGCCGGCTCGAGCGTGTAGCTGCCCTGGCCCTCCGAGGCCCAGGTCCAGGCCTCGTCGGTGCCCGCGCGGCGCGAGGTGACGGTGACCCGGTCGGCGACCATGAAGGCCGAGTAGAAGCCGACGCCGAACTGGCCGATCAGGCTCGGCTTCTCGTCGGGCTTGGCCTCCGCCAGCGTCTGCGAGAAGGCCCGCGTGCCCGAGCGCGCGATGGTGCCGAGGTTGGAGGCGAGGTCCTCCTTGCTCATGCCGATGCCGGCATCCGAGACCGTGAGCGTGCGCGCCGGCTTGTCGGGGGTGATCCGCACCTTCGCGTCGGCGGGCAGCGCGCTCGCCGCCGAGGTCAGCGCCTCGAACCGGCGGCGATCCATCGCGTCGGCGGCGTTGGCCACCAGTTCCCGCAGGAAGATCTCGCGGTCGGAATAGAGGGCGTGGACCACGAGATCCAGCAGCCGCCCGACTTCGGCACCGAATTCGTGCCGCTCCACCGTCTCGCTCACGTTCGTCGCTCCACTTCACAAGGCGCCGCCGGACGAAGTGGACGTCGGTTCGTCGTCGGGCAGCGCATCAGGACAGGTCCGCGCGGCGCCCGATCCCGCAGGACCCGGGGCGCGGATGCGGTGGCGATATGCCGTCGCGGCCCCGCGAATTCAATGCTGTCGGCCCCCCGCGAACCGCGCGGGCGGCGCACGATTTTTGCGTATCCCGCGCCGATCCGGCCTATCGATGCCGCACGGTCCGCGGGCCACGCCGTCCGGGGACGATTCGGGACCGACCACCACGCCATGAGCGGGCGCCAGCACATCATCCCGATCCGCCGGGACTACAACCGCCTCGTCGCCGACGAGACGCTGGAGGATTACGCGCTGCGCTTCACCGCCAAGAAGGCGCGGCGCTGGTCCGCGTTCCAGGTGGCGCAGACGGCGCTCGGCTCGCTCTCGTTCCTGGCGCTGGAGGCGATCGGCGGCACGCTTGTCCTGGCCACCGGCTTCCCCAACACGCTGGCCGCCGTCCTCGTCGTCGGCGTGCTGATCTTCGCCACCGCCGCGCCGATCACGATCTACGCCGCCCGCTACGGCGTCGACATGGACCTGCTCACCCGCGGGGCCGGCTTCGGCTATCTCGGCTCGACCGTGACCTCGCTGATCTATGCGAGCTTCACGTTCCTGTTCTTCGCCATCGAAGCCGCGATCATGGCCTTGGCGCTGCAGCTCTGCTTCGGCCTGCCGCTGTGGATCGGCTATCTCGCCTGCGCCGCGATCGTGATCCCGCTCGTCGTCTACGGCATCCGCCTGATCAGCCGGTTCCAGATCGGGACCCAACCCTTGTGGATCGGCCTCAACCTGCTACCGCTGGCCTGCATCGCCTGGAAGGGCGACGCGCCGCTCGCGGCGCTGCTTGCCTTCCCCGGCCTCGCCCCGGGCGCGGGCACCGGGCTCGACGCGGCCCGCTTCGGCCTCGCCGTCGGCGTGCTGCTGGCGCTGCTGGCGCAGGTCGGCGAGCAGGTCGACTTCCTGCGCTTCGTGCCGGAGGCGAAGGGGCGGCAGGCGGGGCGGATCGACCGGCGCTGGTGGGCGGCGGTGCTGGCGGCCGGCGCCGGCTGGATCGTGCCGGGGATGCTCAAGATCCTGCTCGGCGCCTTCCTCGCGGTGCTGGCGATGACGCACGGCGTCGCGCCGGAGAACGCCGCCGAGCCCACGCGGATGTACGCGGTCGCCTTCGGCTACGTCACGCCCTCGCGGGAGGCCGCGCTGCTCCTGATGACCGGCTTCGTCGTGGTCTCGCAGCTCAAGATCAACCTGACCAACGCCTATGCCGGCTCGATCGCGTGGTCGAACTTCTTCTCGCGGCTCACCCACAGCCATCCCGGCCGCGTCGTGTGGCTGGTGTTCAACGTCGCCATCGCGCTGCTCTTGATGGAGCTCGGCATCGACAAGACCATCGCCAGCACGCTGCCGCTCTACGCGGTCGTGGTCTCGGCCTGGGTCGGGGCGCTGGCGTCGGATCTCGCGGTCAACAAGCCGCTCGGCCTGTCGCCGCCCGGCATCGAGTTCAAGCGCGCGCACCTCTACGCCGTCAACCCGGTGGGCACCGGGGCGATGACGCTGGCGCTGCTCGCCGGCTACCTCGCCCATGCCGGCCTGCTCGGGCACGCCCTGCAACCGTTCGCGCCGCTGCTGGCGCTCGGCGTCGCGTTCGCGGCGGCGCCGCTGATCGCCTGGGGGACGGGCGGGCGCTACTACCTCGCCCGGACGCCGAAGGCCGACTGGGGGGACTGCGAGATCGTCTGCCGGGTCTGCGAGCTGCCGTTCGAGGGCGAGGACATGGCCCATTGCCCGGCCTATGACGGGCCGATCTGCTCGCTGTGCTGCTCGCTCGACGCCCGCTGCGGAGACCTGTGCAAGCCGCACGGCAAGCTGGAGGCGCAGGCGCAAGGCGCGCTCGGCCGGATCGTGCCGGCACGCACCGCGGCCTGGATCGGCGCGCCGCTCGGGCGCTACCTCGCGCTGATGCTGACGCTGGTCGCCGTGGTCGGCCTGATCCTCGGCATCGTCCATGCCGGGGCGACGCTGGAGCATCCCGAGCACCGCGCGGCGTTGCGGGCGGCGCTGACTAGCGTGTTCTTCATCCTGATCGTCATCCTCGGCGTCGTCGCCTGGCTGTTCGTGCTGGCCCACGAGAGCCGCCGCGTCGCGCAGGCCGAGACCCGGCGCCAGACCGCGCTGCTCGAGGCCGAGATCGAGGCGCACAAGGTCACCGACGCCAAGCTCCAGGCGGCCAAGGAGACGGCGGAAGCCGCCAACCTCGCCAAGAGCCGCTACGTCGTCGGCATCAGCCACGAGCTGCGCACGCCGCTCAGCGCGGTGCTCGGCTACGCCCAGCTGCTCGAAGGCGACGTCGCGATCCCGCCCGCGCGCCAGAACGGCATCCGGGTGATCCGGCGCAGCGCGCAGCACCTGTCGGGCCTGATCGACGGCCTCCTCGACATCTCGCGGATGGAGGCGGGCCGCCTGCAGATCCACCGCGACGAGATCCGCATCGCCGACGTGCTCGACCAGATCGTCGACATGGTGCGGCTGCAGGCGCAGGCCGCGGGCCTCGACTTCCGCTTCACCCGGCCCGAGATCCTGCCCGCGGTGGTCGCCACCGACGAGAAGCGCCTGCGGCAGGTGCTGCTCAACCTGCTCTCGAACGCGATCAAGTTCACGCAGAGCGGCCACGTCGCGCTCGACCTCAGCTACCGCAGCCAGGTGGCGGTGTTCACGATCCGCGACACCGGGCCCGGCATCCCCGAGGCCGACCTCGAGCGGATCTTCGAGCCGTTCGAGCGCGGCGCGACGCCGGCCGCCGCCGGCACGCCGGGGACCGGGCTCGGGCTCACCATCGCCAACCTGCTGGCGCAGGTGATGGGCGGCGAGATCTCGGTGACGAGCGAGCTCGGCCGCGGCACCGCCTTCCGCTTCCGCCTGATGCTGGCCTCGGTCTCGCGCCCCGCGCCGACGCCGCTTCCGCTGGCCGTCCCGGCCCGGGCCTACGGCGGCGCCCGGCGGACGGTGCTGGTCGCCGACGACGATGCCGGCCACCGCGCGCTGATGCGCGAGATCCTCGAGCCGGAGGGCCTCGTCGTGATCGAGGCCGCCGACGGGGCGGCATGCCTCGCCGCGGCGCAGGCGGATCGGCCCGACCTGCTGCTCCTCGACATCGCGATGCCGGGGCTCTCGGGCTGGGCGGTCGCCAAGCGGCTGCGCGAGACCGGGTTTTCCGGGCGGATCGCGATGATGTCGGCCAACGTCCACGAGATCAGCCCGATCCGCGGCGACGACGCCCCGCACGACGCGATCATCGCGAAGCCCTTCGACCTGCGCGACTTCCTCGAGCGGATCACGCAGCTGCTCGGCCTGGAATGGACGGGCACGCAGGAACCCGAGCCCGAGCCGCCGCCGGCCCCGGGCACGCCGCCGCCGGAGGCGACCGCCGGGCCGTCGCCGGAGCAGGTCGGCGACCTGCTGCGCCTCGGCCGGATCGGTCACATCCGCGGCATCGAGGCCAAGCTCGCCGAGATGGCGCAGGATGCGCGCGTGCCGGGCGCCTTCGTGGCGGAGATGCGCGGCCTCGTGGCGGATTTCGACATGCGGCGCTACCTGCGCATCCTCCAGGAGATGTCCGAGCAGGCCGTGGAGCGGACGGTGGATCGGGAAGGCCTCGCCTCGGATGCCTGAGCCGCAGCGCGACATCGTCCTCGTCGTCGACGATTCCCCCGACACCCTGAGCTTCCTCACCGAGGCGATCGAGCGCTCCGGGGCCACCGTGCTCGTGGCGGTGGCGGGCGACCTCGCCCTGGCGCTGGTCGACGAGATCACCCCCGACGTGATCCTGCTCGACGCGATGATGCCGGGCATGGACGGGTTCGAGACCTGCCGCCGCCTCAAGGCGAAGCCGCAGGTCGCGCACGTGCCGGTGATCTTCATGACCGGGCTCACCGAGACCGAGCACATCGTGAAGGGGTTGGGCGCCGGCGGCGTCGACTACGTGACCAAGCCGATCGCGCCGGACGAGATCCTCGCCCGCATCCGCGTCCACCTGGCGAGCGCCCGCGCCGCCCAGAGCGCGCGTGCGGCCCTCGACACCGCGGGCCGCACGCTGTTCGCCGTGGACGCGGCCGGCGCGGTGGCCTGGTGCACGCCGCAGGCCGCGCGCCTGCTCGCCGACCTCGCGGCCGATCCCGGCGCGTCGCTCGCCCTGCCGGCGACGAGCCGCGCCTGGCTGCGCGACGCCCTGGACGGCGGCGCGGCGGCGCCCTTGAGCCTGCGCGACCGCGAGGGCCGCGCCCACGTCCTCAGCTTCATCGGCCGGACCGGCGACGAGATCCTGCTGCGCCTCTCGCGCGACGACACCGCCGCGGGCCTGGACCGCCTGCGCGATCGGCTTCGCGTCACCGGCCGCGAGGCGGAGGTGCTGCTCTGGCTCTCGCGCGGCAAGTCGAGCCGCGACATCGGCGAGATCCTGGGGCTGAGCCCGCGCACGGTGACGAAGCACCTGGAGGGCATCTACGCCAAGCTCGGCGTCGAGAACCGCACCGCCGCCTCGGTAATCGCGGCGCGGCACCTGCAGGATCTGGGGTGAGCGACGCGGCGGCGACGTGAGACATTCGAAGCAGCATCACCGCTTCGAGGCGGCCGCCCGTCCCCGAACGCAAAGGAACAAGGCCACCTCCGTGAGCGCCCGCGCCTGCGCCGCGGGATCGGGTCGGCCGTGCCGCGGGTGCGCCGCGTCGCGGGGCCGCCTCACCGCTGCCGCCGGCGGGATGTGGACGAACAGCACCGGGCAGGGCTCGGCCAGGGCGCGGAAGTAGCTGGCGTTGCAGAGGTAGCGCCCGGCATCGCGCGAGCGCCCCGCCGCCAGCCCGTGCCGGCGCATGATCGCAAGAGCCTGGGGCGCGACGAAGGCACGGCGGGCCGGCGGCCCGTCCGGATCGAGGGTGAGGTGGGCGGACGGGCGCCCCGACGCATCGGGGTAGAACCGGCTCGCCCGGTTGCAGGCCCGCGCCTCCACGCGGATGCGCTTGGCCCGCGAGGCGACGCCGAGCATCAGCACCGCCGCGGGCGCCTGCGCCAGCGTCGGCACGAGCTGCGTGCCGATCGCGTCGTAGGTGGTGTCCAGCACCCGCACCCGCAGGGCGCGACCGAGGGCCGACCTGAGGCGGCTCGACCTTTCGAGGCGGCGCGCCAGCGCCGCGCTCGGGTTGCGCGGCATGCCGGGAAACGGGCCGAACCCGGTGATCAGAAGAACCGGCGATCCGCTGGAAGCCGCCAGGCTCAAAGCCCGATCAGCTCGGCGATGGCGGCCGCGCCCGCGGCCGGCGAGGCTTCGCCCTGCGCGACGCGGCCTTCCGCCTCCGCCGTCTGCTTGCGCACCTCCGGCGTGCCGACGAGGCGCTGGTGCAGGCGCTCGTGGACGAGCGCCCACATCCACTTCACGTCCTGCTCGCGGCGCTTCCTCGCGATCTCGCCGGTGGCGGTGAGCTTCTGGCGGTGGTCGACGACGCGGTCCCACATCGCGTCGAGGCGCAGGTTGTGGAAGCCCGAGATGGTGACCACCGGCGGCGTCCAGGTGGCGGAGGCCGGCGTCAGGATGTGGAGCGCCGCGCGGTACTCGCCGGCCGCGGCGTTGGCGCGCCGCTCCGCCTCGCCGTCGTCGGCCTTGTTGACCGCGATCATGTCGGCGAGCTCGAGGATGCCCTTCTTGATGCCCTGCAGCTCGTCGCCGGCACCCGGCAGCATCAGCACCAGGAAGAAGTCGGTCAGGTCCGCAACCGCCGTCTCGGACTGGCCGACGCCCACCGTCTCGACCAGGATCACGTCGAACCCGGCCGCCTCGCACAGCAGCATGGTCTCGCGGGTCTTGGCCGCGACGCCGCCGAGCGTACCCGACGAGGGCGACGGACGGATGAAGGCGTTGGGATCGAGGGCGAGGCGGGCCATCCGGGTCTTGTCGCCGAGGATCGAGCCGCCGGTGCGCGTCGAGGACGGGTCGACCGCCAGCACCGCCACCTTGTGGCCGGCGGCCGTCAGGTTGGCGCCGAGCGCGTCGATCGTCGTCGACTTGCCGACCCCGGGCACCCCGGTGATGCCGACGCGGATCGCCTGCCCGGTCTGCGGCAGAACCGCGTCGATCAGGTCCCGCGCCAGCGCCCGGTGATCGGCCCGCTTCGACTCGGCGAGGGTGATGGCGCGGGCGAGCGCGGCCCGGTCGCCGGCGAGCAGCCGCGTGCGGAGCGCATCGATGTCGAGGGAAGGAGGCGTCATCCGCCCTTCATGCCGGGGCGGGCGGCGTTCGTCGAGGGGCACGGACCGGGTCGGCCCGCGCCGATCGCGATCCCGGCATCAGCGCCGCCGGTGCCGGACAGGACGGAGGCGGCGGTGGCCAGGCCGATCGCGCGACGCGCCGGTGACGACCTGGCGATCGAAAGGGTTTCGCGCTGTGAACACGGCGGGTCCTTTTCCGATCGTGAGGCACCCCCCTGCCCTAGACATCCCCCTGCCCTTCCGACCGCCGTACGCCGCCGCCGTTCAGGAGGAGGCTCCCGGCCGCCGCGCCGGATGCCCGCAATCCACCGGACGAACGGTCACGCTTACGCCCTGCCATGGTCATGATCCTGCGGCACAGGCTAGGTCTCGGAGCCGGACACATCGCCGTCTCCCCTCGTGCCGGACAGACCCGAGATCATGCTGCGCCAGCCTCCGACCCGCCGCGCCTTCGTCCGACTCGGTGCCCTCGGGGGGGCCGCCGTGCTGGCGCCGTCCCTCGGCGGCTGCGTCACGGACAGCCTCTCGACCGGGACGGTCGCGCTGCCCGAGAGGCAGTCGGCCCTCGACGTGATGCCGGTCCTGCTCGTCGCCACCACGCGCAAGCCCGTCGGCAGCCCGCCCAAGCCCCCCTACTTCAACGCCGAGCGCGGACGCGGCCTGAGCTTCGCCGAGGTGCGGCTGTCCCCGCCCGACCGGTCGCTGCTCGGCAAGGTCTCGTCGGTGATCTCCGGCGACTGGACCATCGGCGCGGTGCCGAAGGTCGAGACCGGCCCCGGCGCGGCCAACGCCTTCGCGGAGGCCGCCCTCGGCCGCGACGTGCTGATCTACGTCCACGGCTACCGCGAATCGTTCGAGTCGGCCGCCGTCAGCGCGGCCCGGCTCTCGGACGGCATCCGCTTCCGCGGCGTCTCCGGCCTGTTCACCTGGCCGTCGGCCGCCGCGACCTTCGATTACGGCTACGACCGCGAGAGCGCGCTGTGGTCGCGCGACGCGTTCGAGGACCTGCTGAAGGCCCTCGCGGCGACCCAGAGCGCGGGCAGGATCAACATCGTCGCCCACTCGATGGGCACGCTGCTGACGCTGGAGACCCTGCGGATGCTGCGCGCCGAGGCCGGCGACGCGGCGATGAGTCGGATCGGTGCCGTGGTGCTCGCCGCCCCCGACATCGACATCGACCTGTTCACGGGCAGCGTCGCCAAGCTCGGCGCGGACGTGCACAAGATCACGGTGATCTCGTCGACCAACGACCGCGCGCTCGAGCTCTCCGGCGCCATCGCCGGCGGCGTCGTGCGCGCCGGCGCCGCCGACCGCGACCGCCTGGAGGCGCTGGGCGTGCGCGTCGCCGACGCCTCGGATTACGGCGGCGGCCTGATCAACCACGACCTGTTCCTCTCGAACCCCGAGGTGCAGGGCGTGGTCAAGCGCGCGATCTCGCGCGGCGGCAGCGGGGCCTGAGCCCGGATCGTGATCCGGCCCCCGCGACCGCGGGGCGGCGGGCGTCCGCCGGGCCTCATGGGTCCCGACCCATACGACCAAGAATGAACGCTCCTCACCCCATCCGGGTCGTCATGGTCTGCGGCGGCAGCGGCTCCTCCGGCTCCTCGGCGGCCTCCGCGTCGAGGTGGTCGATCACCGCGACGGCGTCGGCCCAGACCCGGAAGCCGACCAGCGGGTTCGGGCCGAACGTGTGGGTCAGCGGCACGTCGGCGGCGTCGCGCCCGTAGGCGACCATCACCCGGCCGATGCGCGGCGCGTTGTTGCGCGGGTCGAACACGTGCCAGCGCCCGCCGAGATAGACCTCCATCCAGGCGCAGAAGTCGCCCGCCGGATGCGGCTCGGGCTCGCCGATGAAGCTGATGTAGCCGGTGCAGTACCGGGTCGGCAGGTTCAGCGCCCGGCAGAACGCCACCGCGAGATGGGTGAAGTCGCGGCAGACCCCACGCCCGCCCTGGTAGGCGTCGAGCGCGGTGCGGTCGCGGTGGGCGAACTCGTAGCCGAAGGCGAGGTGGGCGTGGACGAAGTCGCATACCGCCTGCACCCGGGCCCAGCCGGGCGGCACGTCGCCGAACAGCCGCCAGGCCTCCTCGGCGAGCAGGTCGGATTCGCAGTAGCGGCTCGGCAGCAGGAACAGCAGGGTCTCGGCCGGCAGGTCCTCGACGCGGTGCTGCTCGGCGTCCCGCTCGGCGGGATCGGGCAACCCGTCGTCGGCGACGACCCCGTCGGTGCCGATGGTGAACGCGCCGGCCGGCGCGATCAGGCGGCCGCACAGGTTGCCGAAGCTGTCCCGGTACGTCTCGACCGGCACCTCGGGATGGGTGACGATCGCATCGGGGGCCTCGAGGGCGTCGGCGCAGGAGGGATGCAGGTTGAGCATCACCACCATCGGCACGGGATAGGGGAAGGCGTAGCGCATCTCGCAGCCGAGCCTGATCCGCATCCGGGATGATCCTTCTTTCCTGGGCCGGCGCCGGCCACGCCATGCCGTCGCCGGGTCCAAGCAGGAGGCGGACCGCGGAGGGCTCGGACGGCGCGATAATTCGGGGTTGGCGGGTGTACCGTTCCCCCCTACAGCATCCCCGCGACCGGATTGAGAGCGGTGCGCGGAAGTTCCAAAGCTTTCTTGCGGCGCAGGCGCGAACGGCCCGGATGCGGGGCCTTCCGCAACCACGGTAACCAGAGGGAAGTCAGCGATGTTCACGCTCGAGATCGAGGGCAAAGCCGTGGCGGTCATCAACGGCGACGAGGAGACCGCGCGCGACCTCTTCACCTGCGACGGCTTCAAGGAAGACATCCAGAAGATGACGAGCGACGGCGCGCCGCTCTGGAACGGCACCTCGGAGCTCAAGATCCGCGCCGCCAGCGAGGACGAGATCGAGATCTTCGAGGACGCGCTGGCGGAGGACGACGGCGAGGGCGACTTCGAGGACGATCCGCGACACGCCGCCGCCAACGACGCCACCACCGAAGAGGGCGAGGGCGAGGACGACGAGGACGAAGCCGACATCGTCTTCCTCCTCGACATCGACGAGGCCGACGCCCTCGATTCGTGACGGGTTCGGGCGCGCTGGCCCGCCAGGCACCGGGCTGCCGGGCCCACTGAACGCTCCGGCGCCCAGCTTCACGTCCCCCCTCCCCCCTCCGCGGGGGGAGGGAGAGCGCTTCGGGCGCAGCGTTCCCTAGGCCGGGAGCCACTCCGTCACGCCCGCCGCGGAACGGAAATCCTCCAGCGCCCGCACCCGCGCGTCGGGGAGCGCCACGGCGGCCATCGTCGCGAGCGCGTGGCCGGGGCCGAGCTCGAGCACGGTGGTGGCGCCGTATTCCCGGCAGGCGTCGAGGCAGGCCGCCCAATCGATCGTGGTGGCGATCTGGCGCGCGAGCTTGTCGAGCCCGGCCGCGGCATCGAACACGGTGCTGCCGTCGAGCCCGCTGACCAGACGGGGCGCCGTGCGCGCCGGCTTGTCAGGAAGAGCCTCGCGCAGGGTTTTGCGGAAGCGGGCGGCGGCGTCCGCGAGGAGCGGGGTGTGCGACGGCGTCCGCACCGGAAGCAGCACCGCGCGCTGCGCGCCGGCCGCGAGGGCGTCGCGGCGGACGGCCTCCAATCCGCCGACCGCTCCGCCGATCACGACGCTGTCGGGCGCGTTCCGGATCGCGAGGTGGCAGCCCTGCGCGGTCGCCATCGCCGCGACCCGCGCCTGCGGCAGGCCGCGGATGCCGGCGAGGCCGTACCCCGAGCCGGAGGCCGCATCCATCGCCTCGGCTCGGGCCGCGGCGAGCGCCAGCACGGTCTCGGCCGAGAAGCGTCCGGCGCAGCCCCAGGCGGCCAAGTCGCCGATGCTGTAGCCGGCGACGATCCGGCGGCCGGGCGCCGCCTCCGAGACGAGGGTCCAGGCGGCGAGCGCCGCGACGCAGCACAGGATCTGCCCGGTGCGGTTCTCGTTCAGGGCGTCGCCGCCGGCGCGTGCGAGGTCGCGCGGGTCGGCCCCGAGCAGCGGCCGCGCCGCGGTGAACACGGCCTGCGCCGCCGGCAGGTCGGCGGTGAGATCGAACATTCCGGGATGCTGGGCGCCCTGCCCCGAGCAGAGGATCGCCAGCGTCATGGGCGCGGCGCCTCGATCGCGTCCACGAACAGCGTCATCGCCAGCAGGTCGGCCGCGCCGCCGGGGCTGAGGTTGCGCGCGACGAAGGCGCGGTGGAGGTCCTCCGCCGCGGCGCGCCAATCCGACCGGCCGACGCCGCCGGCCGTGATGAAGCCGGCGGCGGCGTCGCGGGCGAAGGCGTAGCCGGCCTCGCCGCCGCGATGCAGCAGGTTCGTGTCCTCCAAGGTGGCGATGAGCGCGAGGCAGGCCTCGACACGCGCCGCCTCCGGATCGTCCGGCCGCAGGCGCCGGCCGCGGTCGAGGGCCGGTAGGCCGACCCCGTAGAGGTGGGGGAAGCCGGAGGCCGCCTCGTGCGGCGCGCCGCCGACCCCGTGGCGGCGCCGGGCCTCGGCTCCGGGGGCGCGCAGCAGGACCGGGCCGTCGAGGATGGCGTCGCCGTAGCGTTGGCGGATCCGGCCGCCGAGCCCGCCGGCGGGGATCGTCTCGCCGGTGAACGACCCGGCGGCCGCGCAGAGCAGCCCGAGGCCGAAGATCGCGCCGCGATGGGTGTTCACGCCCCCGGTCGCCGCGCGCATCGCCGCCTCGGCCGCGATGCCGATGCGGCGCAGCGCCGGCATCGTCGCCTCCTGGGCGCCGGCGGCCGCGAGGTCGGCGAGGTAGGGCTCGATCACCGCCGTGCTCGCTGCGAAGGTGGCGGCGTCCATGTCGGCATGGCTGCCGCTGTCGACGCGGCTGACGAGGCCGGGCTTGGGGTAGGTGTCGAGCTCGAGCCGCAACGCGGTTGCCGCCACGGCCGCGATGCGCCTGGCGCGCTCGGCGTCCCGCAGAGGCAGGCTCGGGCTCTTGGATCGTGCGGCTGTCGTCATGGCCTCTCGGCTTAGGGGACGGGGAAGGAGCGCCATCGGCTGGTGCCGCCCTCTATCGCCGCCGCGCCCGAATCCGGCAACCGCCACCGGCGCGACGGAAGATGCCGATGAACCTTGGCCCCGTCCGGTCGTTGCCGGTCCGATCCCCGCCCGCGTTCGGAGTAGCCCGCGATGCCCGATCTGAACAAAACCGCCGACGCCAAATTGCCCGTCGATCCCAAGAAGTCCGTCGACGCGAAGTCGATCGTCGACGCCCTCGTCAAGGCGCGCGGCGGAGCCCTGGCTGGCGCGGCCCTGGGCGGCCTCGCGCTGATCGGCGGCCTCGCCTTCCGGGCGCTGCGCGGCGGCAAGCCGGACGAGGCGCAGACGGCGGCGTTCCAGGACGTGCCGGAAGACGAGGCGCGCCTGATGCTGCGCGCGATGGTGGCGGCGACCGTGGCCGACGGCCTGGTCGACGCGGCCGAGCGGCGCCGGCTCGACGAGGCCGTCGCGGCGGCCGGCATCGATCGCGACGGGCGCGCCTGGCTCGAGCGCGAGCTCGCCAACCCGGCCGAGATCGACGAGATCGCCGACGCGGTCGACGATTCCGACGCCGCCGCCCGGATCTACGCCGCCGCGGCCCTGGCGATCGACCTCGACACGATGCAGGAGCGCCAGTTCCTCAAGATGCTGGCCGAGGCGCTCGACGTGCCGGCCGAGGCCGCGGCCCGCGTCGAGCGTGAACTCTCGGCCTGATCGTCGCGCCGCCGCACCTTCCGGTTGATGCCGGCGGGCGCGGCGGTGCTAGGTTCCGGCTGCGGCGCCACGGAAGACGGCGCCGCGGGGAACCGGGAACCGCATGTCCGAGGACAACACGACGCCGCCGCGGCGTCTCGCCGCCATCGCCCTGATCGGGAGCCTGCTCGCCCCGCCCGCCGCGGCGGCCGAGCCCGCAGGGCCGCTGACGATCGCCCGGCAGGGCAGCTTCTTCGTCGGCGGTCGCAGCGTCGCCTCCGACACCCTCTCGACGCTGCCGGCCTACGCACCCTCGGGCACGATCAGCGTCGACCAGGTCTACGTGCGCTACCAGATCCCGGTGGAGGCCAAGCGCCCGGCGATCGTCCTGATCCACGGCTGCTGCCTCACGGGCAAGACCTGGGAGACGACGCCGGACGGGCGCATGGGCTGGGACGAGTTCTTCGTCCGCGCCGGGTTCCCGACCTACGTGATCGACCAGGCCGGTCGCGGCCGCTCGGCGGTGGACCCGTCCAGGATCAACGCGGTGAAGACCGGCCAGGCGGCGCCCGAGACGCTGCCGCCGGTGGTGTCGGCCGGCCAGGAGCCGGCCTGGGCGATCTTCCGCTTCGGCCCGAAATATCCGGAGGTGTTTCCCGGGATGCAGTTCCCGCTGGAGGCGCAGGCCGAGTTCTGGAAGCAGATGGTCGCCGACTGGGCCGCGACCCTGCCGACCCCGAACCCGACCGTGCCGGCCTTGTCCGAGCTGGCCAAGACGATCGAGAAAACCGGGCTCGACGGCGCGATCCTGATCAGCCACTCGCAATCGGGCATCTACCCGTTCCAGACCGCCGCGCTCGATCGCGCCGGCATCCGCGGCCTCGTGGCGATCGAGCCGGCCGCCTGCCCCGATCCCGCCAAGGACGACCTGGCACCCTACAGGGACCTGCCGATCCTCGTGCTGTGGGGCGACTACGTCGAGCGCGTGCCGCGCTGGGCCACGCGGCTGAAGCTCTGCCGCGCCTTCGTCGAGGCCGCCAACAAGGCCGGCGGCATGGCGGAGCTGGTCCTGCTGCCCGACGTCGGCATGGCGGGCAACTCGCACATGCTGATGCAGGACAGGAACAGCCTCGACGTGGCCGCATGGCTGGCCGCCTGGCTCGACGCGCACGTGCCGCCGCGCCCGTGACGGTGGGCCGGCTCCGTCAGCCGGCCGCCTCGTCCTTCAAGGCCTGCAGCCCCTCGCGATAGGTCGGGAAGGCGAGGTCGACGCCGAGTTCCGCGCGGATCAGGCGGTTCCGCACGCGCTTGTTCTCGCCGTAGAAGCTGCGTGCCATCGGCGAGAGGTCGGCGGTCTCGAAGTCGACCTCCGGCGGGAGGGGCAGGCCGGTGAGCGCCGCGGCGTATTCCGTGACGGTCTGGGGTGGCGCCGGCTCGTCGTCGGTGACGTTGTAGACCGCGCCGTTGCGCGGCCGGTCGAGCGAGGCGAGCAGCGTCGTGGCGATGTCGTCGATGTGGATGCGGTTGAAGACCTGCCCCGCCTTGACGATGCGCTGGGATCGGCCGTCGCGCAGCTTCACGATCGGGTTGCGGCCCGGGCCGTAGATGCCCGACAGCCGGAACACCTGCACCGCCTTGCCGGTCTCGGCGCCGAGCGCCCGCCACGCGTTCTCGACGGCCAGCCGCCCTTGCGAGCGCGCGCTCTTCGGAGTCGCCGGCGCGGTCTCGTCGATCCAGGCGCCGCCCTGGTCGCCGTAGACGCCGATCGTCGAGAGGTAGCCGATCCAGCCGATCCGGCTCCGGGCGATGTCGTCGCGGAACCGCCGCAGCACCGGGTCGCCGTCGCGGTCGGGCGGGACCGAGACGAGCAGCGCGTCGGCCGCCGCGAGGTCGGCGGGGATGCGCGGGTCGTCGGCCTCGGGGCCGAAGGCCCTCATCGACAGCCCGGTCTCCGCTTCGATCGCGCGGGCCTTGTCCGGCTCGGTCACCGTCGCGACGATCTGGGGAAACCGGCCGCGCGCGCATTCCGAGAAACGCCGGGCCGAGAAGCCGAGGCCGAAGACGAACAGGGTCATGATGGCATCTCCGCGGGCGGGTCGAGCGCGGCACGCCACTCGGCCCGAACGTCCGGATCGGTCTCGCCGAGCCCGTGGCGTTCGTAAAGGGGACGGCAGGCCGCGGCGCCGAGAAGCCTGCCGCAGGCCCAGACCGCCATGCCCCGCACGATCGCGGCCGGGTCCGCGAGGTTCTGCACGGCGGAGGACGCCAGCGCCGGGTCTCCCGAGTTGCCGACGGCGATGAGGACGTTGCGCAGGAAGCGGTCGCGGCCGGTGCGCTTCACCGGCGTCCCGGCGAAGCGCCTGCGGAAGGCGGCGTCGTCGAGGGCGGCGAGCTCGGCCAGCGGCGGCGCGTCGAGGCCGGGATCGGCGGCCATGCGCGCGTCCTGCGCGACGCGGGCGAACTTGTTCCAGGGGCAAACGGCGAGGCAGTCGTCGCAGCCGAACACCCGGTTGCCGATGGCGGTGCGGAACTCCGCGGCGATCGGGCCGGCATGCTCGATCGTCAGGTAGGAGATGCAGCGGCGCGCATCGAGCCGGTAGGGGCCCGGGAAGGCGTTGGTCGGGCAGATGTCGAGGCAGGCGCGGCACGAGCCGCAATGGTCGGGCTCGGGCGCGTCCGGCTCCAAGTCGGCCGAGGTGTAGATCGCGCCGAGCAGCAGCCAGTTGCCGTGATCGCGCGACAGCAGCACCGTGTGCTTGCCCTGCCAGCCGAGGCCGGCCGCCGCGGCCAGGGGCTTCTCCATCACCGGGGCGGTGTCGCAGAACACCTTCACCCGCACGTCGCCCTTGGCCGAGAGGTAGCCGCCGAGCTCCTTCAGCCGGCCCTTCACCACCTCGTGATAGTCGCGGCGCTGGGCGTAGGCCGCGATCGCGCCGCGATCCTTCTTCGCGAGCAGATCGAGCGGGTCGGTCTCCGGTCCGTAGTTCGTGGCGAGCACGATGATGCTGCGCACCCCCGGCCACAGGGTTTTGGGCGATGCACGCTGGTCGGCGCGGTCTTCCATCCAGCCCATCGTGCCGTGGGCGCCCTCGCCCAGCCACGCGGCGAGGCGTCCGGGCAATTCCGGCACCGCCTCCGGGCGGGTGACCTGCAGGTCGCAGAAGCCCAGGTGGCGGGCGCGGACCTCGACGAGGCGGCGCAGGTCCCGGCCTGCGAAGATGCGGCGGTCGGTCAGAAATCCAGGTCCGCGTAATGCCCGGCCGGCGGCATGCCCGCGACCCGGTCGGCGAGCAGCGCGCGGAAGGAGGGCCGCGATTTCACCCGGGCGTACCAGTCGCGCGCGGTCTCGTCCTCGTCCCACGGCACGTCGCCGAGGTAGTCGACGCAGCTCAGGTGCGCCGCGGCGGCGAGGTCGGCATAGGTCAGGTGGTCGCCGGCGATCCAGCGGCGCCGCGCCATCAGGTAGCCGATGTACTTCAGGTGGTAGCGGACGTTGGTGCGGGCGGCGCGGATCGCGTTCATGTCCGGCGGGCCGCCGCCGGTGGCGCTGGTCATGAAGCGCTTGGCGATCTTCTCGGTCACGAGGTAGCCGGTCACCTCCGCCTCGAACTTGACCAGGAACCAGTCCATCAGCCGGCGCACCTCGACCCGCTCGGCCGGATGGTCCGGCATCAGCCGGCGCCCGGTGAGGCCGAGGCCGCGGGTCTCGTCGAGGTATTCCGCGATGATGCCGCCGCCGGGCACGACCAGGCCGCCCTGCTCCATCAGCACCGGCGTGGTGCCGGCCGGGTTGATCAGCAGGAACTCGTCGCGCCTGTCCCAGGGCCGCTCCTCGACGAGGCTCGGCTCCAGGCCCATCTCGGCCAGGACGAGGCGGATGAAGCGCGAGTTGGCGCAGAAGGGAAAGTGATAGAGCGTCGCCATCGAGGCCGTTGTCGGACTGAAAAGGGCCGGCGGGACGCGCCGCACGGGACACCCGCGGGACCGAGCGTGGGATGATCATGATTGCTCGATCGTTGCCGCCTCATTAACACGCCGCACGGAACGCGGTAACCGCTCGTTCACCATCGTCGGCGAAGCCTGTGGGCGTCGCGCCGCGGGCGGCGATTCCATTTCCTCAGGCCGGTCGCCGGCCGGCGCGGCGCGAACGGTCGAGACCAGCGATGATGCGAGATCTGCGATGATGGATGCGATGAGCATCGCGAAGGCGGTCGTGCTCGCGGTCGTCGAGGGCGCGACCGAGTTCATCCCGGTCTCCTCCACCGGGCACCAGCTCCTGGTCGGGCACTTCATCGGGTTCCACTCGCCCAACAACACCTTCGAGGTGCTGATCCAGCTCGGCGCGATCCTGGCGATCCTGGCGGTGTATTTCCGCCGGCTGCTCGGCATCGCGTTCGCCCTGCCGAACGACCCGCAGGCGCGCCGGTTCGTGCTGGGCATCCTCCTCGCCTTCCTGCCGGCGGCGATCATCGGCGGCCTGTTCTCGAAGGTGATCAAGGCCTACCTGTTCAATCCGTGGATCGTCTGCGCGACCCTGGTCGCGGGCGGGCTCGTGCTGCTCGTCCTGGACGACACCGATCTCGAGGTGAAGAAGACCGACGTCTACGACTTCACCCTGCCGATGGACCTGAAGATCGGCATCTTCCAGTGCCTGGCGATGATCCCGGGCGTGTCGCGCTCCGGCGCCACCATCGTCGGCGCGATGCTGATGGGCGCCGACAAGCGCTCCGCCACCGAGTTCTCGTTCTACCTCGCGATGCCGACCATGGCCGGCGCCTTCGCCAAGGACCTGCTCGACAACTACAAGAACCTCAACGGCGACGACGTCGGGCTGATCGTCATCGGCTTCGTGGTGGCCTTCGTCTCGGCCCTCGTCGTGGTGCGGACGGTGCTCGACTACGTCTCCCGCCACGGCTTCTGGCTGTTCGCGTGGTGGCGCATCATCGTCGGCTCGGCGGGCTTCGCCGGCCTGATCATCTTTGGATAAAAAATACGATCGCCGCCGTCGATTGCCTCGCCAGCGGGGCCGTGCGAGGGCAGACGGATGGGGAGAGCGGGCGAAAGACCCGCATCCCGGCACCGTTTGAAGGCCCTCCGCGATGGAAGACAGACCGCTTGCCGACCTCTTCGAGCCCGCGACCCGCGCGCGCTGGCTCGGCCTCGTCGAGGGCGTTCTGAAGGGCGCCGACTACGAGAAGCGCCTCGTCTCCAAGACGGCGGACGGCCTGCGCATCGAGCCGCTCTACGAGGCGGCCGAGCCCGTGCCGCAGCCGGTCCGCGCGGCCGGCCCGTGGCGCATCGCCCAGCGGGTCGACCATCCCGAGATCGAGCAGGCGAACCGGCAGGCGCTGGCCGACCTCGAAGGCGGCGCCGATGCGCTGACCCTGGTGTTCTCCGGCGCGCCGGCGGCCCACGGCTACGGCCTGACCGCACGCACGGTCGAAGAGCTGGAAGCCGCGCTCGCCGGCGTGATGCTGCCGCTGATCGGGTTGCGCGTCGACGCCGGCCCGCTCGGGCTGGAGGCGGCCCGCCTCGTGGTCGAGCTGGCGAAGGCGCGCGGCGAGGACCTGTCGGCCTGCGACCTCAACCTCGGTATCGATCCGGTGGGCACGCTCGCCGCCTCGGGCAGCCTCGGGGCGGTGTGGTCCGAGATCGCGCCGAAGCTCGGGCAGGCGGTGAAGGACTTCGACGCCGCCGGCTTCACCGGGCGCGCGCTCCTGGCCGACGGGCGGCCCTATCACGAGGCCGGCGCCGGCGAGGCGGCCGAGCTGGGCGCGGTGCTCGCCACGGCCGTGACCTATCTCCGGGCGCTGGAGGCGGAAGGGGTGTCGCTGGAACGGGCCCGCGACGCGGTCGGGATCCTGCTCGTGACCGACGCGGACGAGTTCCTCACCATCGCGAAGTTTCGGGCGATGCGCCGGCTCTGGGCCCGCATCGAGCAGGCCTGCGGGCTCGCTCCGAAGCCGCTGCGGCTCCAGGCCGAGACCGCGTGGCGGATGATGACCCGGCGCGACCCCTTCGTGAACATCCTGCGGACCGCGATGGCGGCGACCGGGGCCGGGCTCGGCGGCGCCGACGCCGTCACCGCCCTGCCCTACACCCAGGCGCTGGGTCTCCCTGACGCCTTCGCCCGGCGGGTGGCGCGCAACAGCCAGATCGTGCTGATCGAGGAATCGAACCTCGCCCGCGTCGCCGATCCGGCCGCCGGCGCCGGCGGCTTCGAGAGCCTGACCGCGCAGCTGGCCGAGGCCGGCTGGGAGGCGTTCCGGGCGATCGAGCGCGAGGGCGGCATCGTCGCCTCGCTCAGCGTCGGCAAGCTCCAGCGCCGGATCGAGATCACCCGGGAGACGCGGGCGAAGAACGTCGCGACGCGGCGCGAGGCGCTGACCGGCGCCACCGAATTCCCCTACCTCGCCGAGAAGCCGGTCGCGGTGCTCGACGTGGCGCCCGTCGCCGCCCCCCCGGCGGCGAGCTTCGGCAGCGGAACGGCGGTCGCCTGCGACGCCCTGCCGTCACAGCGGCTCGCCGAGCCCTACGAGGCCCTGCGCGACGCCTCCGACGGCTTCCTCGACAAGACCGGGAAGCGCCCGCAGGTGTTCTTGGCCAATCTCGGCCCGGTCGCGGTGTTCAACGCCCGCTCGACCTTCGCCGCCAACGCCTTCGCCGCCGGCGGCATCGAGGCGCTGAGCAACGACGGGTTCCCCGACGATGCGAGCCTCGCCGAGGCGTTCAAGGTCTCGGGTGCGGCGCTCGCCTGCCTGTGCTCCTCCGACGCCGTTTACGAAGCCCGCGCCGTCTCCGCGGCGAAGGCCCTGGCGGCGGCCGGCGCCGGGACGATCTACCTCGCGGGCAAGCCGGGGGCGGATCTCGCCGAACCGCTCGCGGCGGCGGGCGTCCACGGCTTCCTCCATGCCGGCGGCGACCTCCTGACGCTGCTGAACGACGCCCTGAGGCGGGCCGCCCGCGCCTGAGCGGGGAAATCGGCAACCGATCCGGCCGTCGCGTGTTTCGAAGCGGACATGCCTGCACGCCCGCGCGGTGCGTGCCGGGCACTCGACACGCTCGCCCGATCGGGATCCGATGAAAGCACTGACGCTGGCCTCCGCCTTCCTCATCCTCGCAGCCGCCGGCCTCAGCCCCGCCGACGCGGCCCGGAAGAAGGTCCAGATCCCCGACCGCTACGACGGCAACTGGAGCATCGAGGTCATCACCGAATCCGGCATCTGCGACCGGGCCTATCGCTACGGCGTGCGGATCCAGCGCGGCGAGGCCAGCTATCCCGGCGGCGATTTCGCGATCAGCGGCCGGGTCGCGACCAACGGGTCGGTGCGCGCGACGATCTCGAACGGGTCGGCGACCGCCAACGTCGTCGGGCGCCTCGGCCGCCAGGGGACCGGCGCCGGCACCTGGTCGACCCAGGGCGGCCCCGAATGCAGCGGTCGCTGGAACGCCGAGCGCCGCGGCTAGGACGCTCCCAGGCGAAACCGGCGGTCGAAGCGGCGGTGGCGGGGGCGCTGCTGTGACGCGGAAGCGACGATGGCGCAGGATCGCGCCCGGCGCGTGCGCTGCGGCGCGGACGGCCCTGTTCCCGACAAAATCCCTGGGGAATACTCGCCTCGATCGATCACTCGTTCGAGGCTTCCCGCGCCATGAAGACCCCGCTGCTCGGTGCGCTCGCATTCCTCCTCGCCCTCGCGCCGGCCACGGCGCGCGAGCGTTCGAAGCCCGAGGCGGACAAGGTGCTGGCGCCGCTGCAGCAGGCCGCGACCGATTGCTTCGCCGAGACGGTGATGGCCAACCCGGGCGCGATGAACCACGCCCGCGCCGGTCGCTGGTTCCAAGCCGCCGGCGTGATCGGCTTTCTCTGCCGTCCCGAGGTCGACGCGATGATCGCGGCGCATGATCGCCTCTACGGCGGCGGCACCGGCGCCAAGTTCTTCAAGGGCGCCTACGCCCGCCATCTCGACCAGCAGCTCGCGCTCCGCCTCCAGCCGATGCTGGAGCGCAAGACTGTCGCCAGCGCCGAGCCGCCGGCCGACAAGGCCGCCGCCGACGAGGCCCCGGGCGAGTGACGCCGCGCGCGTGACGGCGCGGCGATGCCCTACGAGCTCTATTACTGGCCGATGCTGCAGGGCCGCGGCGAGTTCGTGCGCCTCGCCCTGGAAGAGGCCGGCGCGGCCTACGTCGACGTCGCCCGCGAGGCGGAGACCGACGGTCTCGGCCTGCCGGCGCTGACGCGGATCCTGGAGAATCTCGACGAGCCGCGCCCGGCCTTCGCACCGCCCTTCCTGCGCGACGGCGACGTGGTCGTCGGGCAGACGGCGGCGATCCTGCTCTATCTCAGCCCGCGGCTCGGGTTGGCCGGAGCGGCCGAGGGCGAGCGGATCTGGACGCACCAGATCCAGCTCACCATCGCCGACATGGTGGCCGAGGCGCACGACACCCACCACCCGATCGCGGCCGGCCTCGCCTACGAGGCCCAGACGACCGAAGCCGCGCGCCGCGCCGCGCATTTCCGCGCCGACCGCATCCCCGAGTTCTTGGCGTGGTTCGAGCACGTGCTCACCCGCAACGACGGCACCCACCTCGTCGGCGATCGCCTGAGCTACGCCGACCTGTCGCTGTTCCAGCTGATCGACGGGCTGCGCTACGCCTTCCCGAAGGCGATGGCGGCGCGGCTCCCCGACCATCCGCGCGTGGCCGCGCTGCACGCGACGGTCGCGGTGCGCCCGCGGATCGCGGCCTACCTCGCGAGCCCGCGCCGGATCCCGTTCAACGAGCAGGGCATCTTCCGCCGCTACGCCGCGCTCGACGGATGACGCCGGGGCGGCGGCCCTGAGCGATCTTGGGGCGCCGACGCGAGGACTGCGATCAGCTGGACGCGGTCGACCGCCCCGCCGTCACCGTGAGACGCAGGCCGGCTTCCTTCTGAACGGTGCCAAGGATCGAGAACAAGTTGCTGGCCGTCGGGTTTCCGGCGGCGCTGAGCATCCGCATCAAGCTCTTCGTCGAGGAGCCGGTTTCGGTGGCAAGGCGCTCGAACCCGATGGTCGCGTGGATGTAGTCGCGCAACACCGTCTTGCCGACGTCGATCTCGCCGGCAAGGAAGCTCTCGACCGCCTCCGTCAGCAGGGCCTCCCGAAAGGCCGGATCGCGCGCGGCACGCGCCTTCACAGTGTCCTTGAAACTTCGCGTGAGCGGCATCAGCGTCCTTGCGCCTTGCGGTGCTTGTGGCGACCCAATTCTCGATCGCCCGATCGATGTCGGCTTGCTGACAGCGCTTCGTGCCGCCGCAGAGCAGAATGATCAATGTTTCGCCGTCTCTGCCGAAATACAATCGGTAGCCCGGACCGAAATCGAGCCGGTATTCCTGCACCCCCGAGCCGACGGATTCGACATGGGAGAGATTGCCCTTCTCGATCCGTGCCAGCGCGATCGTCACCTTGGCCGCAGCGAACGGATCGAGCCTGCCGAACCAGTCGGCGAACGGCGATCGATGGGAATCGTCGATGAATTCTAGGATCTTCACTCAGGATAGTACCATATAGGGTACCATACAAGGCGACATCGTTCCGCTCGTCAGCGTTGCCCGTCTCACGAGGCCGCCTTCTCCCCCCGCCCGCGATACGACAGCGCTTCGGCGAGGTGGAGGCGGCGAACCGTGGGCTCGCCGTCGAGGTCGGCGAGCGTGCGGGCGACGCGCAGCGTCCGGTGGAAGCCGCGGGCGGTCAGCCGCATGCTCTCGGCGGCGGTGCGGATCAGCGCGGCGCCGTCGGCATCTGGGGCGGCGACCCGCTCGATCAGGCTGGCCGGGCAGGTCGCATTGGTGGTGCCCGCGGCCAAGCCCGCGGCGTCGTAGCGCGCGGTCTGGCGGTCGCGCGCTGCCGCGACCCGCGAGGCGGCCTCGCGCGAGCCCTCGGCCGGCGGCGGCAGGATCAGGTCGGCGGCGGTCACCGCCGCGACCTCGATGCGCAGGTCGATCCGGTCGAGCAACGGCCCGGAGATGCGGGCGCCGTACTGCGCCATGCAACGTTCGTTCGGGCCACGTCGGCAGGCATAGCCCGGCTCCAGCGCCTGCCCGCACCGGCACGGGTTCATCGCGGCGACCAGCTGGAAGCGGGCCGGGTAGGTGACGCGGTGGTTGGCCCGCGCGATCATGATCTCGCCGGTCTCCATCGGCTGGCGCAGCGAATCGAGGACCTGCGGCGTGAACTCGGGAAGCTCGTCGAGGAACAGCACGCCGCCATGGGCCAGGGAGGCCTCGCCCGGTCGCGCGTTGATCCCGCCGCCGACGAGCGCCGCCATCGAGGCCGAATGGTGCGGCTGCCGGAACGGGCGCCGGTCCGACAGCCGCCCCTCCTTCAGCTCCCCGGCCACCGACTGGATCATCGAGACCGCGAGCAGCTCGCGCGGCGTCAGCGGCGGCAGGATCGAGGGCAGGCGCGCGGCGAGCATCGACTTGCCCGCCCCGGGCGGCCCGTTGAACAAGAGGTTGTGGCCGCCGGCGGCCGCGATCTCCAGTGCGCGCTTGGCGCCCTCCTGGCCCTTGATGTCGCGGAGGTCCGGCAGGGGCGCCCCGGGAGCGGCGACCGCCGGCACCGGCCGGGCCATCACCTGCGTGCCCTTGAAGTGGTTGGCGAGCTGGATGAGCGAGCGCGGCGCCAGCACGTCGAGGTCGCCGCCGGCCCAGGCCGCCTCGGGCCCGGTTGCGGCCGGGCAGATCAGCCCGAGCCCGCGCGCAGCCGCCGCCATCGCCGCCGGCAGCACGCCGTTGACCGCGGTGATCGTGCCGTCGAGCGCCAGCTCGCCCAGCACGCAGTAGCCGGCGAGCGCGTCGGCCGGCAGCGCGCCGATCGCCGCCATCACGCCCAGCGCGATCGGCAGGTCGTAGTGCGAGCCCTCCTTGGGCAGATCCGCGGGGGCGAGGTTCACGGTGATGCGCTTGGCCGGCATCGCCAGCCCCGAGGCGATCAGCGCGCCGCGCACGCGCTCGCGCGATTCGCCTACCGCCTTGTCGGCGAGGCCGACCACGGTGAAGTTCACCGCGCCGGGGATGATCTGCACCTGGACGTCGACGGCACGCGCCTCGATGCCCTCGAAGGCGACGGTGGCGACGCGGGTGACCATGACGTGAGGAGCCTTCGGCTTACGGGAAAGTAAGCCTAGGCGGCGCCTATGAGCCTGACAACCTCAGGAACCGGCTCCTCGCGCGGCTGTTCTCCGCCGGTCGACAACCACGAAGGGAAACCGCCATGCGCCCGACTTCCACCGTCCTCGCCCTCGTCCTCGCTGCCGGCCTATCCGGTGCGGCGCGGGCCGACGAGAAGCTGCCGCCGGACCAGCAGGCCAAGGTCGAGGCGATGCTGAAGCAGGAAGGCTTCACCCAGTGGAAGGAGATCGAGCTGGACGACGGCATGATCGAGGTCGACGATGCCGTCGACGGCTCCGGCAAGCAGTTCGACCTGAAGCTCGATCCGAAGACCCTCGCCATCGTCAAGCGCAAGGCCGAGTAGCGCAGGGACGATGCGGGCGCCGTGCGGCTCTGCCGACCGGCGCCCACCCTGCCAGGGGTCGAAATCCGACGCTTGGTACCTGTAGCCAAACCTCCGAGAAGAGTGGCAACCGGACCCCGGCCGTTTGCCCCGAAGCGGACGTTTTGCCTTCAATCCAAGCCTGCCGTCGAGGTGTAGGCGAGGTTCGGGACTGGGCACGTCGCAGAGGCCGAGGCGCTGAAGACCAAGAGCCAATGCATCTTTAACGTGTGTGTGCTGCTGTGTGGGCGTTCGGGGGAACGCGCTCGCAAACGGTACCTGAATGGCTCGGCAAAGCCGCACCCACGCGTACCGTGTCCCCTACTGGCAGCGCGCGCTGCAGACCTGGCAACGCTTCCATGCGGATCGCCGCGGTGCAGTCGCTCTGATCTTCGCGTTGACCAGCGTGGTCCTCCTTGGCTTGGTTGGCGGCGGCATCGATTACAGCCGCATAGCCTATCGCCGTAGCCAATTGCAGAGCGCCGTCGACAATGCCACGCTCGCGGCAGGTAATGCCCTGAAGCTCGCGCCATCGAATTCGACTGCGGTGGCCAGCATCGTTCAGCGGATCATCATCGAAAATGCACCCTCCCCGCCTGATCGGCCCCTGACCGTGCAGGTTTCGGTCACCAGTGACAAGACCGGCGTCTCAGCCAGCGCGACCGACAATTTCAAGCTCACCTTCGGAGCCTTCGTCGGCGTGAAGGTGGTGCCGATCACAGCCCGCTCGACCGCGACGGTCATGGGCAAGATGCGCCTGTGCCTGCTCACCCTCGATCCCGCTGCTACGGGTAGCCTGCATCTGGAGAAGAACGCGAACCCGTCGGCGACGTCTTGCTCCCTTTATGCCAACTCCAAAGATGCCAAGGCCATTCAGGGTGACGACAACGCCATCGCCAAGGCTGACAGGATCTGCAGCGTCGGTGGATCGAGCACAGCCCGCGCCAACTTCGCGCCGCCTGTGACCCCGGGTTGCCCTGCGATCAACGATCCTTTGGCCAGCATCGTGACCGCACCGCCCCCCGGGGGCTGCGTGACGGTGAGTTCGGCGGCCGGCCCTGGCCCAGGAAAGGGACCGGGAGGACCAGCAGCCGGCAACGTTGCGGTGACGGCCAGCACGACGCTTGATCCCAGCACGTATTGCGGCGGCCTGCACATCACCGGAACGGCCAAGGTCACGCTCAACCCGGGCGTCTACATCATCAAGGACGGTCCGCTGATCGTGGATCAGCAAGCCAGCATGTCGGGTCAGAATGTCGGGTTCTATTTCATGGGCGACGCCGCTGGTCTGCGGTTCGATGCCAACACCACGATCAGCCTGTCGGCGCCGGTGAGCGGCCCCCTGGCGGGCTTCCTGATGACAGAGCAGCCGAGCGTGTCCGCGCCGGTTCCACCACCACCGGGCCCGAAAGGCTCACCCCCGCCCCCGCCATCTCCCCCCTCGAAGCCGCTGCGCGAGTACCGTATCATCAGCAACAATGCCCGCACGATGCTGGGCACGATCTACCTGCCAGCCGGTCGGCTCATCATCGACGGCAGCGCGGCCGTGAGCGATCAGTCGGCCTACACGGTCATCGTCGTGCAGCTCCTCGACCTCTACGACGGTCCAACACTGTATCTGAACGCAAACTACGACGCGACGAGCGTGCCGGTGCCCAAGGGTGTCGGGCCCGTCAACGGCAAGGTCGTCCTTACACAATAGAACACTGGCTGCCAGAGATCTATCCAACCCGACCGTAGGCCTTTGCCTCGTCGACAGTCGCAAGCGACCTTTCTGATGTTTGCAAAGGGTCGAATGCGGACCCTCGATGTAGGTACCACTCGTCAGGGTTCGACCATCAACGATCGCCCCCCCGGCGCTCGGCGAACGAAATCGCCGTCGCACGGATCACCTCGGCGGCCCGCTCGGCGCCGGCGCGGTCGACGTCGAGATGGGTCGTGACCCGGATCTGGCTGCCGATGGCGCGGATGCGGACGTCGTGCGCGAGGCAGGCTTCGGCGAAGTCCGAGGCGGTGACGCCGAGGCCGGCGACGCCGAAGCACAGGATGTTCGATTGCCCGGCCGTCGGGTCGAAATGCAGGCCGGGCACGTCGGCGATCGCCGCGTGGATCAGCCGGATATGCGCGTTGTCGGTCTTCAGCTGATCGACGTGGTGGTCGAGCGCGTAGAGGCCGGCGGCCGCGATCACGCCGGATTGGCGCATGGCGCCGCCGAGGCGGTACTTCCAGCGCCACGCCTCGACGACGAAGTCGCGGGCGCCGCACAGCACCGCGCCGACCGGGCAGCCGAGACCCTTGCTGAGGTCGAGCCAGACGCTGTCGAACCCCTCGGCGTAGTCCTTCGCCGGGATGCCGGTGGCGGCCACCGCATTGAGGAGACGGGCGCCGTCGATATGCGCCTTGAGGCCGTGCGCGCGGGCGATGTCGCGGATCGCCCGCATGTCGGCCAGCTCCCAGACCGAGCCTCCGGAGAAGCTGGTGGTCTGCTCGATGGAGACGAGGGCGCTGCGCGGCGCGGTGCGCGCCGGCGGACGGATCGCGGCCCGGAACGCCTCGGGCGTGTAGACGCCTGCCGGCGTCGGGAGCGCCCTCACCGAGACACCGCCGATCGCGGCCGAGCCGGCGGCTTCCGTGTTGTAGATGTGCGACTGGTCGTCGACCACGATCTCGTCGCCGGCCCGGGTCTGCACCAGGATCGAGACCAGGTTGCACATCGTGCCGGAGGGCATGAACACGCCGTCCTCCTGGCCGAGCAGCGCCGCGACCCGGTCGCAGAGCTCGCGCGTCGTCGGGTCGGAATCCGACTGCTCGTCGCCCACCACCGCGCGCGCCATCGCCTCCCGCATGCCCGGCGTCGGCCGCGTCTGGGTGTCGCTGTAGAGATCGATCGTCACGGGAAGGCTTGCCTCTGGGCGGGGTTGCGGCGCCATAGTGCCATGACCGCGCGGGATCGCGAAGGCGATGCGCGCCATCTTTCCCTAAAAATGAATTTTGAATACATTTAGGAGAGGCGGCCGCGTTCGGTCGCACGGAGGGCCGAGCAGGTGGCGGTTGGAACGGCGCCCCAGGGTGCACGACAGGGCGCACGCGTCGCGGGGCGGAACGGAGCGGGTCTTGCGCGGCGTCTCGCCGAGGCGTTGCAGGGCGAGGCCCGGTTCGACGCCTTCACGCGCGGACGCTACGCGACGGATGCCTCGATCTACCAGATCATGCCGGCCGGCGTGGTGCTGCCGCGGAGCGCGGCCGACATCGCCGCGACCCTGACGATCGCCGCCGAGCACGGGGTGCCCGTGATCATGCGCGGCGGCGGCACCTCGCAGAACGGGCAGCCGATCGGCTCCGGGCTGGTGGTCGACTGCTCCCGCCACTTCAACGGCATCCGCGACTACGACTCCGAGTCCGGCACCGTCACCGTCGAGCCGGGGATGGTGCTGGAGCGCCTGAACACCCGCGTGAAGGCCGACGGCTGGTTCTTCCCGGTCGAGCCCTCGACGGCGACCCGCTGCACCATCGGCGGCATGGCCGGCAACAATTCCTGCGGCGCCCGCTCGCTGCGCTTCGGCAAGATGAGCGACAACGTGCTCGCCATGGAGGCGCTGTTCCACGATGCGGAGGCGTTCGGCTTCGGGCTGACCGGCAACGCGTCCGACGGCGTCACCGGCTCGGCCCGCGCGGAAGACCTCGCGCGCAAGATGATCGCGCTTGCCGAATCGGAGCGCCAGGAAATTCGAGACAAATACCCGAAGGTCCAGCGCCGGGTCGGCGGCTACAACCTCGATGCCCTGATCGAGGCGCGGCCGAACCTCGCCCACCTGCTGGTCGGCTCCGAGGGCACCCTGGCGGCGACCACCTCGGTGACGCTGAAGCTGTCGCGGCTGCCGGCGCACCGGGTGATGGGGGTGTGCCACTTCCCGTCGTTCCGCGCCGCGATGGAGACCACGCGGCACATCGTCGACCTCGACCCCGTGGCGGTGGAGCTCGTCGACAACAACGTGCTGGTGCTCGGCGCCGACATCCCGCTGTTTCGCGCGACGCTCGCCGACATCACCCGCGGCACGCCGAACTGCCTTCTGCTCGCGGAGTTCGCCGGCGAGGATCTCGCCGGGCTGAAGCGCGACCTGAAGCGCCTCGACGCCTGCATGGCCGACCACGGCTTCCCCGACGCAGTGGTCGAGATCCACGAGCCGTCGCGCCAGAAGTCCGTATGGGAGGTGCGCGAGGCCTGCCTCAACATCATGATGTCGATGAAGGGCGACGCGAAGCCGGTCTCGTTCATCGAGGATTGCGCGGTGCCGCTCGAGCACCTCGCCGACTACACCGACGCCGTCACCGACGTGTTCACCAAGCACGGCACGCGGGGCACCTGGTACGCCCACGCCTCGGTCGGCTGCCTGCACGTCCGCCCGATCCTCGACATGAAGCTGGGCGGCGACGTCGCCAAGATGCGCGCCATCGCGGAGGAGACCTCCGAGCTGGTGCGCCGCTACAAGGGCTCGTATTCCGGCGAGCACGGCGACGGCATCTCGCGCTCGGAATACATCGCGCCCCTGTTCGGGCCGCGCCTCGCCCGCGCCTTCGACGCGGTGAAGGACGCGTTCGACCCGGAGAACCGCCTGAACCCGGGCAAGATCGTGCGCCCGCTCAGGATGGACGACCGCACGCTGATGCGGTTCGCGCCGGACTACCGGGTGAGCGAGCCGCAGGCGACGGCCCTCGACTGGCCCGAGGCCGGCGGCTTCGGCGGCGCCGTCGAGATGTGCAACAACAACGGCACCTGCCGGAAGCTCGCCGGCGGGGCGATGTGCCCGTCCTACCGCGTCACGCGCGAGGAGCAGCACCTGACCCGCGGACGGGCGAACTCCCTGCGGCTGGCGATCTCGGGCCAGCTCGGCAAGGACGCGTTCACGTCGCCCGAGATGAAGCGCACGATGGACCTCTGCGTCTCGTGCAAGGCCTGCCGCCGCGAATGCCCGACCGGCGTCGACATGGCGCGGATGAAGGTCGAGTTCCTGCACCACTACCACGCCCGCCACGGCCTGCCGCTGAAGGACCGGCTGATCGGCGCGATGCCGCACTACGCCGGCATCGCCGCCCGGCTCGCGCCGCTGCTCAACCTGCGCGACCGGGTGCCGGCGCTGGCGCGGATCTCCGAGCAGGTCGCCGGCCTCTCCGCCCGGCGCTCGCTGCCGCGCTGGCGCAGGCCCTGGAAGGAGACCGGCGAGCCGGCCCATCCGCAGGACGTGGTGGGCGAGCACCGCGACGTGATCCTGTTCGGCGACACCTTCAACCGCGCCTTCGAGCGCGAGAACCTGGAGGCGGCCGAGCGGGTGCTCGTCGCCGCCGGCTATCGGCTGCACCGCGTCTTTCCCGCCAAGGGCAAACGCCCGCTCTGCTGCGGGCGGACGTGGCTCGCCTCGGGCCAGACCGACCGGGCGCGGGCCGAGGCGCGACGGACGCTCGACGCGCTCCTGCCCTTCGTCAGGGCCGGCGCCCGCGTCGTCGGCCTCGAACCATCCTGCCTGCTCACCTTCCGCGACGAGTTCGTCGCCCTGCTGCCCGGGCCGGACGCGAACCTGCTGGCCAAGCAGAGCCTGCTGATCGAGGAGCTGCTCGCCGCCGACCTCAAGGCCGGCCTGATCGCGCCGGACTTCGCCGACCAGGGGGGCCGCGTCGCGCATCTGCACGGCCATTGCCACCAGAAGTCCTTCGGCGCGATGGGCGCGGTGGAGAGCGTGCTGCGCAGCGTGCCCGGGCTCGACGTGCGCCCGATCGAATCGAGCTGCTGCGGCATGGCCGGCGCCTTCGGCTACGGCGCCGAGACCATCGACACCTCGCTGGCGATGGCCGAGCTGTCGCTGTTTCCGGCCTTGCGCAAGGCCGGCCCCGGCGATCTCGTGGTCGCGGACGGCACCAGCTGCCGCCACCAGATCCACGACGGGCTCGGGTTGGAGGCAGAACATGTGATCAGGATCCTGGACCGAGCCCTGATGCCTCGACACTGATTTCGGAGGCGCCTAAACAGGGGCGCCTCCTGCTCGCCCGCGATTGCATCGAACGCATGAACAAGATCGATCCCGGCCTCGGCATCAATCGACGTTATCTTCACGACGAGGTGGCGGACCGGATCCGGGCGCTGATTCAATCCGGGGAGATGGAGCCCAAGGCGCGCGTCAACGAGGGCGAGCTCACCGAACGCTTCGGCATCTCGCGCACGCCGCTTCGCGAGGCGATCAAGATCCTGGCCACCGAAGGCCACCTCGAGCTGCTGCCCAATCGCGGGGCGCGGGTCGCCAGCATCTCCCAGGTGGAGATCGAGGAGATGATGGAGGTCATCGCCGGCCTCGAGGCGACGGCCGCCGACCTCGCCTGCCGCACCGTCACAGAGGACGAGATCGCCGCGATCCAGGCGGATCACGACGCGATGGTCGGGATGTGGAAGGCCTCCGACGAGGCCGGCTACTTCCGCCTCAACCGCCAGATCCACGAGGCGATCATGGCCGCGAGCCGCAACGCGACGCTGGCGGGGATCTATCGCAGCCTGTCGGGCCGCATCCAGCGCTCGCGCTACTCCGCGCACCAGACGCCCGAGCAGTGGACCCGGGCGATCGAGGAGCACGACCGCATGGTGCAGCTTCTGCGGGCCCGCGACGGCACCGCGCTCTCCCAGCTGATGCGCGAGCACATCCGCGGCAAGAAGCCGGTGATCGCCGCCAATTTCGGCGAGGCCTCCGCCGACCTGCCGGCGGACGCCGCCGACTGAGGCTTTAGTCGGCGTCCGTCATCTCGAACCAGAACGAGGCGCCCGGCAGGCCGGTGTCGTTCGGGTAGTGGAACGGGA
The DNA here is from genome assembly GCF_022829705.1 of Methylobacterium sp. E-025. Classification (NCBI taxonomy): domain Bacteria; kingdom Pseudomonadati; phylum Pseudomonadota; class Alphaproteobacteria; order Hyphomicrobiales; family Methylobacteriaceae; genus Methylobacterium; species Methylobacterium sp. E-025. Next base: position 17,862 of record NZ_JAKSYR010000195.1, on the reverse strand, counting down.
TGTCCGGGCCGCCGGCGGGCGCCGCGAACACCCGTTTCACCCGCTCGCCGAAGCCGGCATCCTGGCAGAGATAGGTGATCGGCGCCGTGACCTTGAACGGCGGCCGTCCGCACATCAGCATCGCGGCGAGCAGGTATTGCTCGTTGTAGAGCCGGTAGTTCCAGGCGGTCGGGTAGTCGTCGGGGATGAAGATGTCGTGGATGTGCACGATCACGCCCGGGACCAGCCGCGGCAGGATCTCGAAGAAGAACACCACCACGTCGGAGTTGGCGAAGGCCCGGTGCGACCCGTCGAAGAACAGCACGTCGCCGGCCTGCAGCGCGTCGAAGACCGCAAGGTCGCAGACCTCGAGCGGCTGGCGGATCACCCGGTCGCAGATCTGGTCGATGTGCCGGCGCGGGTTGGGATCGATCGAGGTCATCCGCGTCGGCAGCGACAGGGCCTCGACGGCGTAGCGGGCGAAGCAGGTCGAGGTGCCCGAACCGATCTCGACGTAGCGCGCCGGCCGTTTCCAGGCGAGGAAGGTGACGAGGGCCGCCGCATCGAGCGCCGTGAACCAGGTGTTGTTCCAGCACGGCGCGGTCGGGTTGGCGATGTCGGGCGCGTGGGCGACCCCGTGGATCAGCGCCGCGTGGTCCTCCAGCGCCGACACGAAGCGCTCGTAATCCGGGCGGCCCTGGTCGAGCACCGTTCGCAGGCGGCTGTGCGGAAGGGTCTGCGGCTGCCAGCGTGCCTGCGGGGCGACCGGATAGTAATCGTGGACGGTGTGGCTCCACCGGAACGGATCGGTGCTCGCCCGGAAGATGTCGAGACCCGCCTTCCGGCCCGCGGTCTTCACCAAGTGCTTGAGCATCGACGACTCCGACCCGCACGCCCCAGGACGAAGGATCGTACCATCAAAAACAATCTGTGGTTGAGTTGTTCTGCGTAGACGCCCGCTCCGATCGCAATCGCGGTAAATGCAATTCCCGCTGCCCGCCCGAGCCGGATGGTTCCGTCCGGTCGGTGGCTCAGGCGGCGTTGCCGAGGGAGCGCAGGCCGGCGACCAGGTCTGAGAAGCGGTCGCCCTGCACCACCACGTGCGTCCGCAGCCGTTCGGCCGCCGCCGCGTCGTCGCCGCCGACGATCGCCGCGACGATGCTGTCATGCTCCGCCAGCGACTGACCGAGCCGATGCCGCGTCCGAAGCTGCAGGCGGCGATAGGGCGCGAGCCGCCGGCTGAGCAGGCGCGCCTGCTCGGCGAGGAAGGCGTTGCCGCAGGCGCCGTAGACCACCGCGTGGAAGACGTGGTTCTCCGCGTAGTAGCCTTCGGTGTCGCCGGCCGCGGCGGCGGTCTCGCAGGCCGCGAGCGCCGCCTTCAGCGCAGCCTCGTGGTCCGGCGTCAGGCGCCGGGCCGCGAAGCGGCCGCAGGCCGCCTCCAGCTCGGCCATGGTCTCGAACATCGCCAGCAGGAGCTGCGGCTCCGGCGCGCTGACGATGGTGCCCTTGCGCGGCTTGGTCTCGACGAGCCCGGTGACCGCCAGTTGCAGCAGCGCCTCGCGGATCGGCGTCCGGGACACCCCGAACCGCTCGGCGAGAACCACCTCGTCGAGGCGCGCGCCGACGGCCAAGCGGCCGGCCACGATCTCGTCCTCGATGGTCTGCCGCAGGCGCTGTGCCTGGCTCATCGCCGAACCCCTCCCGGGCGCAACGTTTTCTCTCCGCTCATTATGCAGGGGCGTTGACAAAATATACAAGAGCCCCTTCAATGTATACCAAGCGTTGCATCCCGTATATTGTGCGGCGCAAAACAATACAGTCGCGATTGTGCGACGCGGGAGAAACATCATGATGCCGACCCGACGCGCCCTCCTCGCCGGCGGCCTCGCCGCGCCGGCCCTGCTGCGCTTCGGCCTCGGCGCGGCCCAGGCCGCGACCGTGCTGAAGCTCTCGCATCAGTTCCCGGGCGGCACCATTGACGAAGGCGACTTCCGCGACCGCATGTGCCGGAAGCTCGCGAAGGCCGTCGGCGAGCGCTCAAAGGGCGCGCTGGAGGTGCAGGTCTATCCCGGCTCGTCGCTGATGAAGACCAACGCCCAGTTCGGCGCGATGCGCAAAGGCGCGCTCGACATGTCGCTCTACCCGTCGCCCTACGCCGGCGGCGAGATCCCCGAGCTGAACATCGGTCTGATGCCGGGGCTGGTGACCTCCTACGCGCAGGGCGTCGCCTGGAAGGCGGCGCCGGTCGGCCGCAAGCTCACCGAGATCCTCGACGCCAAGGGCATCATCCTCGTCTCCTGGGTCTGGCAGGCGGGCGGCGTCGCCAGCCGCGAGCGCCCGCTCTACGCGCCGGCCGACGCCAAGGGCCTCAAGGTCCGCGGCGGCTCGCGCGAGATGGACCTGATGATGAAGCAGGCGGGGGCGGCCACCCTCTCGATCCCGTCGAGCGAATCCTACGCCGCGATGCAGACCGGCGCGTGCGACGCGGTCATCACCTCCTCCACCAGCCTGATCTCGTTCCGCCTCGAGGAGCTGTCGAAGGCGCTCACCTCCGGCCGCGAGCGCTCGTACTGGTTCATGCTCGAGCCGATCATGATGTCGAAGTCGATCTTCAGCGGCCTGCCGAAGGACCAGCAGGACCTGATCATGACCGTCGGCGCCGAGCTCGAATCCTTCGGCCAGGACGGCGCCAAGGCCGACGACACCCATGTCGAGCAGGTCTTCGCGAAGGCCGGCGCCAAGGTGCAGAACCTCGACGAGAAGACCATGGGGCAGTGGCGCGACATCGCCCGCGACACGGCGTGGAAGGACTACGCCTCCAAGAACGCGCAGTGCGCCGAGCTCCTGAAGCTCGCGGAGCAGGTCGCATGAGCGCGATGCAAGCGCAGTCCTGGCCATCCGGCCAACGGCCGGCAAGCGCGAATGCGCGCCGCGGCCGGTGCCGCGGAACGCTCCCGAGGCGTCGGCATCGGGAGCACACACGATGAGCCACGCCTTCGACGCGGCCTCGGCCGCCTCCGAGACGAAGGCGGTCGCCGAGCCCCGGATCCCCGGCGCGCTCGGCGTCATGGATCGCGCGATGAAGCGCCTGAACGGGGTGATCATGGTGCTCGGCGGGCTGGCGCTCGTCGGCGCCTGCCTCGTGCTGAGCTACAGCGTGGTGATCCGCTACGTCCTGCACGAGCCGACCGACTGGCAGGACGAGATGGCCGTGTTCCTGATCGTCGGCGCGACCTTCTTCTCGGCCGCCGCGGTCCAGGCCAAGCGCGGCCACGTGGCGATCGAGGCGCTGACCGGGTTCCTGTCGCCCAAGGTCAACCGCGCCCGCCTGCTCATGGCTGACGTGATCAGCTTCGTCTTCGTGGTGTTCTTCGCCTGGAAGAGCTGGACGCTGTTCCACGAGGCCTGGGTCGACGGCCAGGTCTCGCAATCGAGCTGGGGCCCGCCGCTCGCCATCCCCTACGCGCTGATGGCCGTCGGCATGAGCCTGCTCGGCATCCAGTTCGCCGTGCAGATCGTCCAGGCCCTGACCTACGGCCCGAACTCCGCCGGCTGGGTCGCGCCGAAGATCGGCGTCGGCGCCGACCTGAACAAGGACATGCACGAGCGGCCCGACGCGACGCCGCGCGGCACCGACCCGATGGGCGACACCGTCGACACCGCGAGGATCACCCGATGAGCACCGCCGCGATCGGCTTCCTCTATGCCGGAGCCACCCTCTCGGCGATGCTGGCCGGCATCCCCATCGCCTTCGCGCTCGGCTTCGTCGCGCTGGCGTTCATGTTCTTCTTCATGCCGTCGGCCTCGCTCGATACCGTGGCGCAGAACGTCTACGAGGAGATGGCCTCGATCACCCTGCTCTCGATCCCGCTCTTCATCCTGAAGGGCGCCGCGATCGGGCGCTCGAAGGCGGGGCAGGACCTGTACTCGGCGATGCATGCCTGGATGCACCGCATCCCCGGGGGGCTCGGCATCGCCAACGTCTTCGCCTGCGCGCTGTTCGCCGCCATGGCGGGGTCCTCGCCCGCGACCTGCTCGGCGATCGGCTCGGCCGGCATCCCCGAGATGCGCAAGCGCGGCTACTCGCCGGGCTTCGCCGCCAGCATCATCGCGGCCGGCGGCACGCTCGGCATCCTGCTGCCGCCGTCGATCACCATGATTCTCTACGCGGTGGCCGCCGAGCAGTCGCTCGGGCGCCTGTTCCTGGCCGGCATCGGGCCGGGGCTGCTGCTGGTCGGGCTGTTCGCGGCGTGGGCGATGTTCCGCTTCCGCGCCGAGTACGCCACCGCGAAGGCCGCCTACGAGCGGGGCGGCGTCCAGTCGCCGATCCTCGCCGAGGACACCTACAGCATGCGCCAGCGGTTCGAGACGCTGCCGCGGGTGCTGCCCTTCGTCGTGCTGCTCACCGGCGTGATGGTCGCGCTCTACGGCGGCTACGCGACGCCCTCCGAGACCGCGGGCCTCGGCGGCCTCCTGGCGCTCGGCCTGATCGCGGCGATCTACGGCGTCTGGCGCCCGCGGGACGTCAGCCCGATCCTCACCGCGACCCTGCGCGAATCGACCATGCTGATGCTGATCATCGGCATGTCGCTGCTCTACGCCTACGTGATGAGCTACCTGCACATCTCGCAGTCGGCCGCCGCCGCGATCGTGGCGATGCAGCTCTCGCCCTGGGTGCTGCTGGTCACGATCCTCGGGCTGGTGATCGGGCTCGGCTTCTTCCTGCCGCCAGTCTCGATCATCCTGATGACGGCGCCGATCATCCTGCCGCCGCTGAAGGCCGCGGGCTTCGACCTCGTCTGGTTCGGCGTGGTGATGACGATCACCATGGAGATGGGCCTGATCCACCCGCCGGTGGGGCTCAACATCTTCGTCATCAAGAACATCGCCCCCGACATCCCGCTCTCGGACATCATCTGGGGCACGCTCCCCTTCGTGGTGCTGATGGCGGTCGCGATCCTGATCCTGTGCCTCGTGCCGGGCATCGCCCTGTGGCTGCCGGACCTGCTGCTGCCGTCGACGCGGTAGCGCGGCCCTTCTCCCCTCTCCCCGCACGCGGGGAGAGGCCCGAAGGCACCTCGTCGTGCCTGCGGGAAGCGGAGGCGAAGCCGTAGCGAGGGTGAGGGGGTGGGGACGAACGAAGCTCCTTCGTCGAAGCCCCCTCACCTTCGGCTGCCGCCTCGCCGCGCCGACGACGAGGTCGTTGCGGCCCTCTCCCCGCAGGCGGAGCGAGGGGATGCGTGGCGAACGGGCGACCCAATGCGGATCGAGCGAGGTTCGATCGCCCGTGCGGGAAAGCGGATCAGCGCCCCTGCCAGTCCGGCGTGCGCTTGGCGAGGAACGCCTCCATGCCCTCGCGAAAGTCGCGGCTCATGTAGCAGCTGAGGATCAGGTCGTCGCCGGGCTGCGGCTCGCCCTCGGGGGCGGCGGCCTCCTCGGCGAGCCGCCGCAGGCCTTCCTTGGTGGCCTGCATCGTCAGCGGGGCGTGGCCGGTCAGGAGCGTCGCCAGCTCCGTCGCGCGCGCGGCCAGGGCGGCGGCATCGGCCACCACCTCGCCGACGAGGCCGATGGCGAGCGCCTCCTCGGCGCCGACGAGGCGGGCGGTGAAGATGATGTCCTTGACCCGCGCCGGGCCGATCAGGTCCGACAGGCGCTTGAGGTTGCCCTGCGACAGGCAGTTGCCGAGCGTGCGGGCGATCGGGAAGCCGAAGCGGGCGTCGCGCGTGGCGATGCGCAGGTCGCAGGCGGCGGCGATCGCCGCCCCGCCGCCGGTGCAGGCGCCCGCGATCGCCGCGATGGTCGGCACCCGCATCCGCTCCAGCGTGCCGAGCACCCGGTCCATGAAGCGCTCGTAGCCGAGCGCGTCCTCGGCGGTCTCGAAGCTGCGGAACTGGGCGATGTCGGTGCCGGCGGCGAACGCCTTCTCGCCGGCACCGGTGATCACCAGCGCCTTGACCGAGGCGTCCTCCTGTATCCGCAGGCACTGCGTGACCAGGCCCTCGTACATCGCGAAGGTCAGCGCGTTGCGGGCGTGGGGCCGGTTGAGGACGATGCGGGCGATCGCGCTGTCCTGGGAGACCAGCAGCTCATCGGTCGGGGCGGCGTCGCTCATGGTGGAAGTCCTCTCCAATCGTCACGCCGTTGTCTCACCCACGACGCCCGCCGCGATCAAGCCGTCGATCGCCGCCGCGTCGTAGCCGGCCCCGCGCAGGATCGCGCGCGAGTGCTCGCCGAAGAGCGGTGCCGGGCCGTGGACCTTACCCGGCGTCGCCGAGAACTTCACCGGCAGCCCGAGCGTCGTCATCGTCCCGGCGCGGGGATGATCGACCGGGACCACCATCTCGCGGGCCAGCGTGTGCGGGTCGCGGTGCATCTGGTTGACGTCGAGCACCGGCCCGGCCGGCACGCCGCCCGCCTCCAGGCGCGCGAGCCACGCCTCGGAGGTGGCGCTGCGGAAGAACGGCGCCAGCGCCTCGGCGAGGGCGATCCGATGCTCCATGCGGCCGGCGTTGAGGGCGAAGCGCGGGTCGGCGGCGAGTTCCGCGGCGCCGAGCACGTCGAGCAGGCGCAGCCAGTTGGTCTGGTTGGCCGCACCGATGGTGATCCAGCCGTCTTCGGTCTCGAACGCCTCGTAGGGGGCATTCAGCGGATGGGCCGAGCCCATCGGCCCCGGCGCGATCCCGGTCGCCATGGCGATCGCCGACTGCCAGTAGGTCAGGGTGATGCCGGCCTCGAACAGCGAGGTGTCGACCACCTGGCCGAGGCCGGTCTTGAGCCGGTGCGTGTAGGCGGCGAGCACCCCCATCGCCGCGAGGATGCCGGCGGTGATGTCGGTGACCGGCGGCCCGCACTTCATCGGCGGCTCGCCCGGCCCGGCGCCGGTGACGCTCATCAGCCCGCTCATCCCCTGCGCGACGAGATCGAACCCGGCGCGCTCGGCGTAGGGGCCGGAGCGGCCGAAGCCGGAGAGCGAGCAGTAGACCAGGGCGGGGTAGCGTTCGCGGAGGGCCTCGTAGCTCAAGCCCAGCTTCTCCATCGTGCCGGCGCGGTAGTTCTCGATCAGCACGTCGGCATCGGCGAGCAGGCGGTGCAGCACCGCCTTGCCGGCCTCGCTCTTAAGGTCGAGGGCGAGGCCGCGCTTGCCGCGGTTCATCATCATGTAGGCGGCGCTCTCGCCCTCGATCGCGGGCGGCACCGAGCGGCGGGTGTCGTCCCCGCCCGGGATCTTCTCGACCTTGATCACCTCGGCGCCCATGTCGCCGAGCATCAGGCCGCAGACCGGGCCCGCCATGATGTGGGCGAGCTCAACCACCTTGACGCCCGCGAGCGGGCCTTCGCGTCGGGTCTCCGTCATCGGCATCCTCTCAGCGCGCCGGAAGGGTCGCCCCCGGCGGGACGAGACCGGCCTCGGCCGGCTCCACGAAGGGCCGCTCGGGATGCATGGTGAAGGCGGTGGCCGCGCCGAGCAGGCACAGGCCGATCGAGCCCGCGAACGGCAGCGTCCAGTCGCCGGTCGCGTCGACGATGAGCCCGAACACGATCGGCGAGACGATCGCCGCCACCGCCGACCCGGTGTTCATCAGCCCGCTCGCGGTGCCGGCGAACTTCGGCGCGATGTCCATCGGCACCGACCAGATCGGCCCGATCACCAGCTCGGCGAAGAAGAAGCCCGAGGACAGCAGCAGCGCGACGTAGGTGAGGTCGCGGGTGAAGAACACGCCGGTCAGGCTCGCTGCCGCGCCGAGAAAGCCGATCACGACGATCGAGAGGCGCGCGAGCTTGAGGTTGCCGGTCTTCTCGAAGATCCGGTCGGAGAGCACGCCGCCCAGCGTGTCGCCGACGACGCCGGCGAAGAACACGCCCGAGGCGAACAGCGCCGAGTTCTTCAGGTCGAGGCCGTAGCTCTGCTTAAAGAAGCTCGGCAGCCAGCCGAGGAACAGCCACAGGGTCCAGCCGTAGCAGAAATAGGTGATCGTGACGGGCAGGATGCGCTTGGTCAGCGCGCCCCACGGCACCGACTGCTTGGCGCCGACCTTGCGCGGGGGCGGCAGCTGGTCGAGCTCGGCTTGGGTGATCGACTTGTGGTCGGACGGGTCGTCGCGGAAGTACAGGTACCAGACCACGACCCAGACGAAGCTGATCGCGCCGAGGATGACGAAGCTCGAGCGCCAGCCGAAATGGTAGATCAGGAAGGCGACGATCGGCGGCGCGACCGCGTTGCCGAGCCGTGCGAAGGCGTGGGTGATGCCCTGCGCGAAGCCGCGCCGTCCGGGCGCGGTCCAGTTCTGCATGGCGCGGGTGGCGGTCGGGAAGGTCGCGCCCTCGCCGAAGCCCAGCAGCACGCGGGCGAGGAACAGGCTGACGAGGCCGCCGACGAACCCGGTGAGGATCGTCGCCGTGGCCCAGATCAGGCCGCAGACTAGGAGCGTGCGCCGCGCGCCGAACTTGTCGCCGACCGAGCCGCCGATCACCTGGAAGATCGCGTAGGGGTAGGCGAAGGCCGAAAGGATCAGGCCGAACTGAGTATTCGACATGCCGAGATCCTTGATGATCACGGCGCCCGCGGTGGCGATGTTCACGCGGTCGAGATAGGTGATGAAGTACATCAGGCAGAGCAGGAACAGCACGCTATTCGTGGCGCTCAGGCGCTTGATCATGGCGTCGATCCTCCGGCAGGATTTTTGTCGCAGCCGCCTTGTGGCGGTCCTCGCCGGCACCCTGGCCTCGCGACCGGATGCGACGTTTCGCATTAGGTATTCAGTACGCTCGGCCGATGCCGGAGTGCAACCGTCGGTGACAAAGACCTGGTTTTTTCCGCAGGCGCAATCCACCGCGACGTCGGCCGACGGCGGCGCCGGGATGGCTCGGGCAGCGCGAGCGAGGCGGGGGCGGGTCGATCGCACCCGTGGCGGGCCGAGCACGGCACCGGACTGCGCGTCCCTCGCGCCGGGCTGAGGCAGCGACCGCGACGGTCGCGTCTCGCCGTCCCCGCTCGCCCTTCTCGTCGTCGGCTGGTGGCGAAACGAAAAACGGGGGCCGAAGCCCCCGTGCTAATCCGTGACGATGGTAGAGGGTTCAGGCCGTGGCGGCGCGCATGCCGTCGTTCGCGGCCGGGGTGGCCGACGGATCGAGCACCTTGCCGCGCGGGCCGACCCAGGTGCCGACCCACTTGCGCTGCCACAGGAACAGGCAGCCGAGCACGATCCCGGCGAAGACGGCGTAGACGACGAAGCCGGTGGCGAAGGCGCCGGTATACTGCTTCGAGAAGCCCATGACGTTCGGCAGGATCGCGCCGCCGAGCGCCCCGATCTCGCCGATCATCGAGCCCGACACCGCGGTGTTGGTGGGGTAGCGCAGCGGCACGAGCTGGAACAGCGCACCGTTGCCGGCGCCGAGCGCGGCGAAGCAGAGCATGAACAGGATCGTGGTCGCGGCCAGCGACGGCGTCGCGGTCAGCGCCAGGAACGAGGCGATCGAGGCGAGCAGGACGACCGAGAGCACGGCGATGCCGCCGAGCCGGTCGGCGAAGTAGCCGCCGAGGATGCGGATGCCCGAGCCCATGAAGGCGGCGAGCATGGTGAGACGGCCGGCCTCGACCTTGGTCACCGCGAACTGCTCGTAGAAGAACGTCGGCAGGAAGTTCGACAGGCCGATGAAGCCGCCGAAGGTGATGACGTAGATCAGCGAGAAGGCCCAGCCGTCCTTGGTGAACAGGCACGAGATGTGGTCCTTGAAGGACTGGTGCTCGAGATCCGGGGGCTCCTTGGCGAGGACGATCATCACGATGAGCGGGATCGCCATGACGCAGCCGGCGAAGCCGTAGACCGCCTGCCAGCCGTAGGCCTGGGCGAGCGGCGGCGCGAACAGCACGGCGAGCACGGTGCCGGAATTGCCGGCGCCGGCGATGCCCATCGCGAGCCCCTTGTGCTCCGGCGGGAACCAGCCCGAGCCGAGCGACAGGGCCACGCCGAACGAGGCGCCGGCGATGCCGAGCAGCACGCCCATGGCGAGCACGTCGTTGTAGCTGGAGATGAAGAAGAACCCGTAGGCCATCGCCAGCATGATGACGCTCATCTCGGTGATGGCGGCGTTCTTCCGGCCGATGTACTGGGCGAGCACCCCGAGCGGGAAGCGCATGATCGCGCCGGCGAGGATCGGCAGCGAGATCATGAACCCGGTCTGGGCCGGCGAGAGCTTGTAGGTCTCAGTGATGAACGGCCCCATGGCGCCGTTGAGGACCCAGATCGCGAAGCAGAAGTCGAAGTAGAGGAAGGCGGCGAACAGCGTCGGGGGATGTCCCGACTTCATCACGGTCTTGAAGGAGGCCATCGTGGGTGCTCGTCTTGATCAGGCGGGCGCTCGGGCGCAGCCGCTCATGCCGGAGGAACCGGACTCACACCGTCCGCATTGCGAGGCTTCGTTGCCCAGCGTGCCGCGCATGGCGCAGCGCACCACCCCAAGCAGCAACCGTGCCAGACGCGGACGCGTCGCCGGATGCCCCCGGCCTGACGAACCGGCGCTCCGGAGGGTCGGACCTTCGGGGTGCAATGGGCCCGGCGACGGGACGGGATGCGGCCGTCCCGCGAGCACCCGATGCCGGGTTTCAAGGCAACGATGCCTGGGCAGGATGCGATCGCCGGAATCCGCCCAATCCACGGGCATCCCGTGCGGGTGCATGGCCCACGGATCAACCGATCACGTCTCCGAGATCGGATGCCGGATCGCAGCCTCAATGGCAGGTGGTGATGGCCTTCACGATCCAGCCCTGCTCGGGCTGCCACAACTTGCGGCGGGCACGCGTGCAATCCGGCGGCGCGGTCCCCGCCGTCCAGGCGGCCTTCGGCTCGGACGCGTCCGGCTCGACGGTCTGGACCGGGGGCGGGCGCTCCGGACGCTTCGCGGCGTCCCGCGCGACGGCCGGGACCGCGACGACGCAGGCGAGCGCCAGGAGCGACGCCGCGAGGCGCGCGCGCAAGTTCGAAGCGGATGACACGGGTCGATGTCCGAAGATGGTGTGATCTGCGATACTGTTGGCGCCAAGACGGGCGACAAATCAATCGCGTCTCCGCAACTTGTCCCCGCTCTGCCGGGAACGATCGGGCATGGTAAAGGGCGGGTGCCGACGGGCGCCCGGATGCTGCGATCCAGCTCTCGCCTCCCGTTCCGGCCACGCACCGGCTCTGCACTGCAGATCTCGCGACCCGGCAGATTCTCGATAGACGAGCGCGCGCTCTGCGCCGACCGTTGCAAGGAATCGACGGCACGCGATGAAACGGCGTCCGGGACGCTGCGGAGGATGACGCGACGGGCCGGGACTTGCTAAGCCTTGGATCGTCACCACCGGATCGCGGCCGCCGCTGCACGACCGCGTGACTCAAGGTTCCGTGCCGGCCCCGCGCCGACCCGGGGACCTCGGATCAAGGACGTTTCGAACCGCCATGTCGAATACCCTGCGAAGCCTTCTGCTCGTCGGCGCGATGACCAGCCTCGCGAGCCTGTCCGCGACCGCGCCCGGTCACGCCCAGGGACGGGCCACCCTCGCCTCGAGCGCCATCGACGGCGTCGGCGACGACGACCGCCTGTTCCAGGACCAGACCGGCGCGCTCTACCGCCTCCGCGCCGGCCGCTACGAGCCCTATGCCGGCCGCGTCGAGTTCGGCCGCGCCGTTCCCGATCGCGCGGCGACGTCCGAGCGCCGCCTCGCCCCCGAGCGCCAGCAGCTCGCCGAGCGCCCGCCCGAGACGCTGGCCGAGAGCCCGGCCGACGCGCCCGCCGCGCCGCTCACCGTCGGACCGAAGCCCGGCGCCAACCAGCTCTCCCCGGCCATGGCCGCCGCGATCAACCGGCCGATCGACAACGGCCCGATCAGCTACGACAAGGCCTATGCCGCGATCGCCGACGACGCGTTCCCGGTGGCGGCGTTCAACTGGAAGAAGACCAACCCGGCGTTCCTGCGCCAGGAGATCGCCTATACCGGGCCCTACGAGCCCGGCACGATCATCGTCGACCCGCGGGCGCACCAGCTCACCCTCGTCCAGGCCGACGGCCGGGCGCGGCGCTACGGCGTCGGCGTGGGCAAGCAGGGCTTCTCGTGGTCGGGCACCGCCACGGTGAACCTGAAGCAGGCCTGGCCCGACTGGTACCCGCCCAAGGAGATGATCGCCCGGACGCCGCACCTCGCCCGCGAGGTCGACACGCTGCCGAGCGGCGTCGGCGTTCCCGGCGGCAACCGCAACCCGCTCGGCGCCCGGGCCATGTACCTGTGGCAGGGCAACAAGGACACGCTGTTCCGCATCCACGGCACCCTCGATCCGAACTCGATCGGCAAGAGCGTCTCGTCGGGCTGCATCCGCATGATCAATCAGGATGCGATCGATCTGTTCAGCCGCGTCAACGTCGGCACCAAGGTCGTCGTCCTGAACTGAGCGGGGAACGACCGCGCCGTCCGCAGGGGGAGACTCCGCGGACGGCGTTCGCGCATGCTCAGTCGACGTTGCGCTCCGTGCGGCGGTGCTCGCCGAGGATGCGCCGCACCGTGCCCGTGGCCGAGCGATAGACCACGGTCTCGGTCTCGATCACGCCGGGCCTGAAGCGCACGCCGCGCAGCAGCGCGCCGTCGGTGACGCCGGTCGCCGCCACGATGACGTCGCCCCGGGCGAGGTCGGTGAGCTCGTATTTCCGGTTCGGGTCGCCGATGCCCATGTCCTGCGCCCGCCGGCGCTTCTCGGGCGTGTCGAGGATCAGCCGGCCCTGCATCTGGCCGCCGATGCAGCGCAGCGCGCCGGCCGCGATCACGCCCTCGGGCGCCGCGCCGGTCCCGAGATAGATGTCGACGCCGGTCTCGTGGGGCGAGTTGGTGAAGATGATGCCGGCGATGTCGCCGTCCGAGATCAGGCGGACCCCGGCGCCCGCCGCGCGGATCGCGGCGACGAGGTCGGCATGGCGCGGCCGGTCGAGGACGATCGCCACGATCTGCGAGGCCGGCACGCCCTTGGCGCGGGCGAGCGCAGCGATGTTGTCGGCGGGGCTGGCGTCGAGGTCGACGACCCCCGGCGGATAGCCCGGGCCGATCGCGATCTTCTGCATGTAGACGTCGGGGGCGGCGAGGAGCGAGCCGCGCTCGGCCATCGCCATGATCGCGATGGCGCCCGGCATGTCCTTGGCGCACAGGGTCGTACCCTCCAGCGGATCGACCGCGAGGTCGACGCGCGGCCCGCCGCCGCTGCCGAGGCGCTCGCCGATGAACAGCATCGGCGCCTGGTCGCGCTCGCCCTCGCCGATCACCACGGTGCCGTCGATCGGCAGCGCGTTCAGCTCGGCCCGCATCGCGTCGACGGCGGCCTGGTCGGCGGCCTTCTCGTTGCCCTGCCCGCGCAGGGCCGCCGCGGCGATGGCAGCGCGTTCGGTCACGCGCGCGAGTTCGAGGGTGAGCGTGCGCGCGACGACGCTCCGCGAGCCCTGCATGAGCGCCTCGTCCATCGTTTCCCAAGCCCTTCCCGCGGCCCGAACGTTTTCGGTGCCCTGCTCCTACAGCTTAGCGCAGGCAGGATGCACGAAAATAACTCAGGTTTCCGAATTTCCAGCGAAGAGGAACGATAGTGCCTATCCTTCGAGTGCCGAGGAGGCTTATTCCCGCTCGATCCGGATGAGCTGCGGCGCCTCGGCCAGCAGCCCGTCGGCGGCGATGGCGTCGAGCGCCGCGCGGATGTTGCCCTCCGTCGCGGCGTAGGTGATCAGCACCAGCGGCACCGGCTGCCCGGAGCGCCCGTGCGGATCGCTCTCCGCCGTCTCCCCGGTGCGGCGCTGCAGGATGCTCTCCAATGAGATCTCGCGCTCGGCCATGCGGGTGGCCACGCCCGCCGCGACGCCGGGCCGGTTGTGGACCGTGAGGCGGATGTAATAGCCGCCCTCGTGGCGCTGCATCTCGACCCGCTCGGCGGGGCGCAGCTGCGCGGTCGGGCAGCCGAAGGTCGGGCGGGTCAGGCCGGCGGCGAGGTCGGCGATGTCGGCGACGACCGCCGACGCCGTGGCCTCGCCGCCGGCGCCCGGGCCGATCAGGGTCAGCTCGCCGACGGCGTCCGCGTCGATCGTCACCGCGTTCGTCACGCCCATCACCTGGGCGATGCTGGAGGATTTCGGCACCATGGTCGGGTGCACGCGCTGCTCGATCCCGGCCTCCGTCGCCTGCGCGACGCCGAGCAGCTTGATCCGGTAGCCGAGCTCCTCGGCCATCAGCAGGTCCAGCGGCTTCACGCCGGAGATGCCCTCGACCGAGACGCCCTCGGCGTCGATCGCGGTGCCGAAGGCGAGGCTCGTCAGGATCGCGAGCTTGTGGGCGGTGTCGAAGCCCTCGACGTCGAAGGTCGGGTCGGCCTCGGCGTAGCCCAGCGCCTGCGCGTCCTTGAGGCAGGCCTCGAAGGTCAGGCCCTCGCGCTCCATCCGGGTGAGGATGTAGTTGCAGGTGCCGTTCATGATCCCGTAGACGCGGCTCACCGCGTTGCCGGCCAGCCCCTCGCGCAGCGCCTTGATCACCGGGATGCCGCCGGCGACCGCCGCCTCGTAGGCCAGGGCCACGCCCGCGGTCTCGGCGGACGTCGCCAGCGCCGCGCCGTGCAGGGCGAGCAGCGCCTTGTTCGCGGTCACGACCGGCTTGCCGGCGGCGAGCGCCGCCTCGACGACCGCCTTGGCCGGCCCTTCCGAACCGCCGATCAGCTCGACCACGCAGTCGACCTCGGCCGAGCGCGCCATCTCCACCGGGTCGTCGAACCAGTGCAGCCCGGCGACGTCGAAACCGCGGTCGCGCGTCCGGTCGCGGGAGGAGACCGCGACGACGCGGATGTCGCGGCCGGTGGCGGCGGCGAGCGCCGCCGAGCGGCGCGCGATCATGCGGACGACGGCGGCACCGACCGTGCCGAGACCGGCGACACCGAGGCGGAAGCTCTGGGACATGCTGGTTTTCGTAGCCTTCTGCCCTGCGCCGTCGGCGGCCTGTCGGCCAGCGCGGACGGGCGCGGGGTACGCCGCGCGCCCCATCGGCTGCGGCGGCGTCCTTCTGCCTCGATTTGCCGGGAGGCGCAAGAAATCGGCCGGTCGCGCGGTCGTCTCCGGGCGCCCCCCGTCACCGGCGGCGCGACGCCGCCCGATGCCGCACGGCGGCGACGACCAGGCCGAAGAGGATGCCGGCATTCAGCAGGTGCCAGAGGAAGTGGGTGCCGACGGGCACGCGCGCGCAGACGCTGCGGTCCATCGTGCGCAGGGCGAGTGAGACGCCGAACAGGAGCGCCAGCGCAACGAGCCGCTCGCCGGTCGGCGACGGGTCGCCGAGACATCGCAGCCCGAGCGCGACGCCGAGGAGCGCCAGCACGGCCGGCAGGTAGTCGACCGAGCCGTTGGTGAGGGCCTCGACCGAGCGCCCGGCGGCGGCATCGAGGGCGGGGACGAGCCCGAAGCCGAAGCCCGCGAACGCCAGGGTCGCCGCCGCCGCCGCCACGAGCCCGAATCGCAGGAACCGCACCATCGCCAGGAAGAAGTAGGCGTGGATGAACACGGCGATCGGCACCACGTCGGCGAGCATCGCCCAGCGCACGGCGAGGGTGTGGAACAGGAAGGATCCGACGCCGACGATTGCCGTCAGGAGCGCGAGAGCGGCGGCGGGCCGATCGTCCACCGCGCGGGTACGCCGGAACGCGACGGTGCCGGCGACGAGGAAGGCGGCGTTGGAGACGGCGTTGACCGGCTCGGCCCAGAACGCCGCGCTCCCGCGCTCGCAATAGCCGGCGATCGGCTCGAACCAGTCCACCGGCGACCTCGTTGCGGGACGGACGACGATGCGTCCGGCCTTCCGCTTGTCAGGGCGGTGCGAAGGCCCGATGACGGGCTCCGCTCTCCAGGACGCCAGCGATGCGCATCACCACGTGGAACGTCAATTCGATCAAGCAGCGGGTCGGGCACCTGCTCGCCTTCCTCGACGAGGCCAAGCCGGACGTGGTCTGCCTGCAGGAGCTGAAGTGCCAGGAGGAGGCGTTTCCGCGCGCCGAGATCGAGGCGGCGGGCTACGCGGTCGAGGCCGTGGGCCAGAAGGCCTATAACGGGGTCGCGCTGCTGGTGCGCGCGCCGCTGACCTACGATCCGGACACCGTTCTGCGCGCGCTTCCGGGCGACGCCGAGGACGAGCAGTCCCGCTACGTCGAGGCGCTGGTCGCCGGGGACGGCGTCGCGCCGGTTCGGGTGGCCTCGATCTACCTGCCGAACGGCAACCCGGTGGCGAGCCCGAAATACCCCTACAAGATCGCCTTCCTCGAGCGCCTGCGCCTGCATGCCCGCGCGCGGATGCGCGAGGAGACCGCCCTGGTGCTGGCCGGCGACTACAACGTCATTCCCGAGCCGGAGGATGCGGCCGAGCCCGCAGCCTGGGCCGACGACGCGCTCTACCTGCCGACGACGCGCGCGGCGTTCCGCGCGCTGCTGGCCGAAGGGCTGACCGACGCGGTCCGCGCCTGCGACCCGCGCCCCGGCCTCTACAGCTTCTGGGACTACCAGGCTGCCGCCTGGTCGCGGAACTTCGGCATCCGCATCGACCACCTGCTGCTCTCGCCCCAGGCCGCCGACCGCCTGGTCGCGGCCTCGGTGCAGAAGCACCTGCGCGGATTGGAGAAGCCCTCGGACCACGTGCCCGTGACGGTGGAGCTGACGTGAAGGCCGGATCGGCCCGGCGTCCGATATCGTAACCCTTCCGCGCTACGCCCTACGGATTCGATGGCGACATAATCCCCGCCGCCGCAACGAACTTATGCGGTCAAGGTTGTCCCCGGTCGATCGGAGTCGCAGGCAGCCATGGAACGACCGAACCCCATCCACGGCGAGGACGCGTCCGCCGGCGCCGAGACCGGCCAGGACCACGCGGCCGCGGACGAGGCCGCCGAAGCCGGCGTCCTGGAGCCGCTGGCCGACTACCCGCACATCGATCTCCGCGCAGGCGGCGAGCCCTGGGACAAGCGCCGCGCCGCCGGCAAGCGTCTGCGCGAGGTGGTGGACCACGCAGCTCACGCCGCCCTCGACCTGCCCGCCGACCGGCCCGATCCGGTCGACCTGATCGCGGGCGCCCACGAGGGGCGGCAGCCCGAGCTGGTGCCGCTGCGCGTCGCCCGCATGGCGAGCTCGCCCTTCGCCTTCCTGCGCGGGGCGGCCCACGTCATGGCCTGGGATCTCGCGCACAGCCCGCGCAGCGAGATCATGGTGGTGATGAACGGCGACGCGCACATCTCGAATTTCGGCCTGTTCGGGACGCCGCAGGGCGACGTCGTGCTCGATCTCAACGATTTCGACGAGGTCACGATCGGCCCCTGGGAGTGGGACCTGAAGCGCCTCGTCGCCAGCATCGAGGTCGCGGCCCGCGAGGACGGGGTGCCCGCCGACCAGCGCCGGCAGGCGGTGATGGCCGCCGTCGGCGGCTACCAGCACACGATGCTGGACCTCGCGCCGCAGGGGTCCCTCGACGTCTGGCAGCAGGCCACCCGCGCCGACGAGCTCGATTTTTCCGGCGTCCGCATCGACGAGGCGTCCCAGGCCGTCGTGCGCAAGGCGGTGGAGAAGGCGCGCAAGAAGAACAACCAGAGCCTGCTCGCCCGCGTCGGCGAGCGCCGCGTCGACGGAGGCTGGCGCTTCCGCGAGGACGCCCCGATCCTCACGCGCGTCGACGACGACACCCGCGAGTCGGTGATCACCGGGCTCGAGCACTACGCCGAGACGCTGCCGCGCGAGCGCCGGTTCATGCTGAGCCGCTACCACGTGGTCGACGTCGCCCACCGCGTCGTCGGGGTCGGCAGCGTCGGGACCCGCGCCTACGTGGCGCTGCTCTGCGGCAACTCGGACCAGGACGTGCTC
>NZ_JAKSYR010000039.1:0-18693 GCF_022829705.1 Methylobacterium sp. E-025 | reverse complement strand
CGCACGCATGATGGACGCAAGATCCGGATGCTCGACGTGGTCGACGAACCGAAGGACCGCGCAGCGAGTTCACGCACGAATGTCTGGCGATCCGGGTCGCCCGCAAGCTGAAGGCAACCGACGTCATCGACGTGCTCTCGGTCTGTTCATTTTGCGGGGCGTACCTAGCCATATCCGTTCGGATAACGGCCCGGAGTTCGTTGCGAAGATCGTACAAGCTTGGATCATCGGAGTCGGAGCAAAGACGGCCTACATCACGCCAGGCTCACCGTGGGAGAATGGCTACGTCGAAAGCTTCAACGCACGGCTTCGCGACGAACTCCTGAACAGTGAGATTTTCTACACACTCAGGGAAGCGCAGGTCGTCATCGAAAGCTGGCGACGTCACTACAACGGCGTGCGCCCACATGCCTCGCTGGGATACCGGCCGCCGGCCCCGGAGGTGTTCATGCCGGCCTTCTCCGCTTGGCCGGCTGCGCTCGCCCGACCAGCTCCGCCGGACAAGCTGCCCGTGGCGGAGCGGCCCACCGTGCACTAACTTCACCCCTGGATCACCTCGTGGGGGCCGATCAGGTGGCTGCTCAATCGCGGGCGGTCACACCTGGACGACGTTGGGCGACCGATCCGCTCACGTGGCATCCTTATCGACATCACCGAGATGCGCGACGGCGGTGCGCGCTACGTCCTGAACCAAGCACCTCCAGCGAACGACCCGCTTGTTCGAACTGCCGAGCTTGCCATCTCATTGAAGGAAACACTTGGCACCGATGCGCCAGCCGATGTTAGGATCGCGACTGACCTACTGCTTTTCAGCCTTGGCAGCGCACTCGGTCGTCCTGGGGATGAAGAATCGACTTGAAACGGATAGCCCCCTCAAAAAAGGAAAAGCCCCGTTCGGCTGCAGCCGGAGCGGGGCTTCCCAATGACGAGGGGACGGGGTGGGTCCACTCGGCTTCCATGAGGGGGGGGCAACTTGGTTAACAAATCGTTGCCGCCGGACATCCTGCCCTCGCTCTCATCAGTGCACCTGGTCAGTCTCGCTAGGCCCCATCTTCCGGGCCAGGATCGTTCCGAGTTCGAGCAGCATCGTATCGACTAGGGTCGGCAGGACCGGCGAGTCTAACTGCTTCGTCACGGACCGAAGCGCAATGAGTGCATCGACCACCCGATCGATCGTCCGCATCGTATGGTCGGCTGCTGCCTGACTATCTCGGCGCGCTTCTGTCAGGTCCGCCATCAGCCCGATGCAGCGCAAGCCTCGGCCGGTCTCATCGGTCTCGACACGTCCCCGTGCGGCGATCCAGTGAACTTCACCATCTCGATCGCAGGTCCGAAACTCGGCTTCGAACCGTCCTGCAGTGCTATGAGCTTCGTGGATGAGGTGAGCGACGCGGTCTCGATCTTCGGTGTGCACGCCTTCCAAGAACGCCGTGACAGGGACTCTCGTCGCGTCTTGTGACTCATCGACTGCGAGCACACGGGGAAGAGCACCCGTGAGTTCAATAATTTGCGTATCGAGATCCGTTTCCCAGGTGCCGAGGTAACCCGACGCATCGAGGATGGATTGCAGGGATGCGGGCATGGCGTGCCTACGAGAGAGGTTGCGTTACGCATCACAACCTAAACGCTCAATCGATGCAATCCTTGCCTGTTCGCGGAGCTATAGCACAGCTTCAGACTGTACCTAACCGGGCGATCCACGTAACCGGCCCGCATCCCGAGGCTGGGTTTAGGCCCTGTTCGGTCGAGCACGGATCGCTGGGCATTGGCTCACATACGGCCAAGCCATGTCGTTTCTGCAACCCAGGATTGATCAGCGTTGCGAAACTCAATCGCGCGCAATGCGTATTGGGATGTGCTCGGAGCAGCAGCGACGCTGGTCGAGCCGTCTCCAACCTGAAAGCGAATGCCCGAATGACCCCCATCCATGCGCCGAAGCTCGCGACCAGCGGCGACCGATCGATTGGAAGCCGCATCGCGGCGTATCGGACCGCTCAAGGTCTGAGCCAGACCGCGCTCGGGCAGGCTCTCGGGGTCACGTTCCAGCAGGTCCAGAAATACGAGAAGGGACGCAACCGTGTCGGTGCCGCCCGGCTTCAGGCGATCGCGGATTTCCTGGGCGTCCCGGTCTCGACCTTCTTCGACGATCCGGCAGAGACCGGCGATGGCAGGGAGTCGATCCAGGACCTGTTGCAGGATCCCGATGTGCTGACCCTGATCAGGACATTCGCCGGCATCTCCGACAAGACGACCCGCAGCAGTGTGTTGTCGATCGTGAAGGCCGCATCCAGCCTGCAAAACGGGATGGTCGAGAAAACCGGGTGACGCCCGGCGCCTCGGACCGAAGCGGCTGGCGTCGTAACAAACTGAATTCTCTCTTTTACGCCTTTGCCGTAGGATCGTGATCCATGACGAAGGCTCCAGTCGATCAATCCGATCTCAAGGCGAGGCTTGAGCGCATCGCGCACGAACTCGGCCTGACCATCGGCGATTTGTATGGGCCGGCCGATCCGCATTCGCGGCATTCCGAAACCCGCGCGTTGGTCGAAGCTTTTGATCGCATCATCGCCATTGAAGCTCGCGCTCGATGTATCGCCTTCGTGACCGCAGAGGCCGACAAGTCGTAGCTCGACTGAAGTTGCCGCTGTGATCAGATAAACCCGCTCCCCGAGTGCCCCTTGAAGGTGTTCGCCCGGCGTATGTAGCCGACGGCCGTGCGAGGGGCGCGGTGGCCTGACTGATCCACGATCCGGGCGAGATCCACGCCGGACACCATCCGACCAAGCCGCTTCTCGAAACCAGCGGCTTCGAAGCTAGACAGCAGCAGCTATCAAGCTGTCCGTGCAAGGCCGCCGTCGTACCAGGGCCGGCGATTAAGAATGAACCGACCGGCTGGTCGAGGGTTCTGAAGGAACCGGCCATGATACTCCCCGGGGGTATCACAGATGCCCATCAGACTGGTGGGGGCCGATCAATCAGGTTGAGCCCATGTTCTACGTCGACAAGCGCATGCAGTATCCCGTGAAGGTCGAGAGCCCGGACCCCGTCTACGCGCGCATGCTGCAGCAGGCGATCGGCGGCATCGAGGGCGAGATCCGCGTCTGCATGCAGTACTTCTTCCAGGCCTGGGGTTCCCGTGGGCCGACGACGAAGTATCGCGACATGCTCCTCAACACCGCGACCGAGGAGATGGGCCACATCGAGATGCTGGCGACTGCCGTCGCGATGAACCTCGAGAACGCCCCGACCAAGCTCCAGGAAGCAGGGGTCGCCGATGCCGTCGTCGGCGCGGTGATGGGCGGCGAGAACCCGCGCCATGTGGTCGAGGGCATGCTGCACCGGCATCTACTCTCCACCGGCATGGCCGCCTTCCCGGCCAACTGCGAGGGCGTGCCCTTCGACATGAGCCATATCTACGCGAGCGGGAACCTCGCCGCCGACATGTACTGCAACGTCGCCGCCGAGACGACGGGACGGGTGCTCGCAGTCCGGTTGTCGAACGCGACCAACGATCCCGGCATGAAGGACATGTGGAGCTTCCTGATCGCGCGCGACACGATGCACCAGCAGCAATGGCTCGCGGTGATCGAGGAACTCGGCGGCAACGAGGGCAATCTGCCGATCCCGAACAGCTTCCCGCAGAGCGAGGAGCACCAGAAGTACAATTACAGCTTCTTCGCCACCGGCGTCGAAGGCTCGCCTGCGCCCGAGGGCCGCTGGACCAGCGGCCCCTCGCTCGACGGCAAGGGCGTCTACAACGTCGTCCAGAACGCGCCGATGGGCCAGGAGCCGGTGCTCGGCCCGGCACGCCCCGACAGCGGCGCCCAGAGCCAGCAGATCGGTTGAGCTGACGCGCGCGGGCCCTGGCGTAAGCCAGGGTCCGAGGTTGAAAGTCCGAGATCGGTTCGGCCTCTCTCGGACGCCATCGTCCCTTGTGCCAATCTATGTTAGATTTCTGGGGTGGTGGTAGCGGATACGAGCGTGAGTGAAGGCAGCATCGTCGACGGCAGGGTCCATCTGACTCGCAGTGAGGAGGAGAAGCGACCACTCCTGACACGTCTGAGCCGTATCGAGGGTCAGGTTCGTGGCCTGCGGACGATGATCGAGCAGGATCGCTACTGCTTGGACGAGGTCCAACAGGTCAATGCGATCAGCGCGGCGCTGCGTGAGGTGGCCTTAGCCATCATTGCTCAGCATGTGACGATGGGCGTGCAGATCGCTGTCCGGGACGGCTCACCGGACGTTGCCATCGACGACGTGATGTCCGTCCTACGGGCAGCGATGCGCAAAGGAGAGTGAGCTGAAATTACAAGCTCAACGGTCCTCGTAAAATCATAGAAACCCGCTCGCCGAGTGTCCCTTGAACGCGTTCGCGCGCCCGATGTAGCCACCGACGGTCCGCGGATCGCGGAGCCCCGATTGATCCATGATCCGAGCGAGGTCTGCACCCCGCTCCGCCGCCGAGGTGATGTAGCCGGCCCGCAGCGAGTGTGCCCCGAACGTCGAGGCATCAAGCCCGGCGGCGGTGCAGTACTGCTTGATGATGTCAGCGACGGCCTGGGTTGTCAGGCGAGGCTCAAGGAGTTCGGCTCCTACGTCCTCCGCCGAACCCTCACGGCCTAAGTTTAACTTAGCCTTCCGCACTTTCCCCGACCGCGAGACCGGCCTAAACACCGCCCCCCCGAGATCCCGGCCGCATCAAGCCATTCCCGCACGAGGGCAACAGGCCGGATGAAGCGCCCATGCGGTATCGCTTTCTCGAGCCCCTGCCCTTCCTGATCCACCTTCGACCGGCGCACCATGACGCGTAGACCTTCCGTGTCCTCGCGGAGGTCCGCCACGTCGAGCGCGACCAGCTTGGACCGGCGAAAGGCCCCGGCGAACCCGAGCGCCAGCAGCGCCCGGTTGCACTTCCCTGTCAGGGTGCCTGGCGTCCGCATCAGGATCACGGCCATGATGTCGGCGGTCGCGGCAGCCTTCTGCATCGGGACCGTGCCGATCCGGCAGCGGATGCCCTTGGAGCCCGAGGAGATTGCCGAAGCCGTCCTGTGGATGTGTTCGGACCTCGGCGCGTTCGTCACCGGCGCGTCGATTTAGGTCGACGCCGGTTGGTCGCTCCGAGGCGCAGTTCTGCAAACGACAAAGGATGGACCCCATGGTCATCAAGCGCAGCGGAAGTCACCCCTCGGTCCCCGGCGCGATAGGCCTTCAGTCGACATGGACCGCGAGCTTCATCTTTGGGTGCACGCCGCAGAGGACGAGGAAGTCGCCCCGTTGCGGGAACACCATCGTGGTGCGGCTGCCGGGCTCCTGGTCGCCGAAATCGCGGTGGACCCCGTCCGCCTCGATATAGGCGTGGTGGACGGACGTCGCCTCTTCGTTGGACAGCACGATGGATCCGCCGGCCTGCAGGGTGACCGCCTGGAAGCCGAATTGCTTGGCTTTCTGAATGACGATGCCGGCGACGGTCGATGCGTTGGCGTAGGCCTGGAGGCACACGAGACAGAAGGCCAACCCTGCTGCGGATGCGAGAACGCGCCGCTTTATCGAAGCTCCCATAAGACAGACCTGCGCTTTATTTTCATTTCGATCCCCCGGCATGAGTAAATCCAGAAAGTTTCGAAAGTATTTCAGCCGCTAATAATAGGATAAAATAGTTAATTTTGACATAATGGTGATGTTTAAGTTATAGCTTTGTCCATAATGGGACGGAGTATATGCTTGATTTCTGGCTCAGTGAAAACCGAGCTTATCTCTCAGATAAACGGCGCACCAGTTCCGCCTTGAGGTTTCGACGTCACCGTCCAAGCATTCGGCAAACCACTTCGTGCACCTATGCGCGCCTGCATCAGGGACCCCGCGCATGGAAGTGTACGGACCGAAATCCCTCCCGCCCCCTTCTTGTTGGTCGTAGGGCGGACCTGCGGGTCCCGGCCCATGACGGGCATACGGCTACCGCCCCATCTCCTCGAAAGGGAGGCTGTCGACACACATCATTGTGTTAGTAGCAGCCGGCCAGAGACCGGGCCGACACCCTTCGGCACCGGCACGCTCGTTGCGCTATAGTTGGCGTTAAGGACGAGGTTCGGCCCTTCGTAGAGGTTGATTTGTTGGGCTACGATCACGGTGTAGGCCGACTGATCCGCCACCGGCTTCGTCGCATCGATCACGAGGCGTCCGGCTGGCAAGTAGATTGTACCAAGCATGGTACGGGCGTTGTCGCTGATGATGCGATAGGTTCGCATCGGCTTGGTCTGCCCTAGTGGAGCTGGCGTCGGGGGCGGTGGTCCCAGAGCCGGCAGCAGGGCGCCGATGAGGCCGTTCGCCAAGCCGATTACGGGATCCAGCGGGGTACTGACAGTTCGTTCCTCCGAAATCAGAAGGCCTGCCATCACCCCGAGTGTGGGGGCGCTAAGACTGATTGTGCTGCCTTTGTCGAAGAGCAGCCCCGCCGTGTTGCCGGAGAAGTACAGAGATACGTCCGTACCGGACAATGTTCCCTTATCGTAGACCATCAGCGGCCCGTCCTTGATGACGTACGTGCCCGACTTGAGCGTGACAACGGCATTTTTGGAGATCTTCAGGCCACCGCAATAGGTGCCCGGATCGAGCGTTGCATTCTGATCAATCTCGTTCTTGCTGATATCACCTTTCTTGTTGGCGGATAACGGTATTGAGAGGCATGCACCGATCGTTGGCGATGCACGGTTCTTCAGCGGATCATCAATTGCCGGACATCCGGCCTGCGGCACGGGCGCGAAGTTCGCGCGAAGCCCAAGGTAGCCGCCAGCTGAGCAGATCGTGTCGGCGCGCGCCATCGCGTTGTCGCCGCCGACCATGCCGGTGGCGTTGACCGAGTTCGAGTACAGCGAGCAGCCATAGGCGGTGACCTGTGCGTTCTTCTGCAGATTGAACGAGCCGGCAGCAAAAGGATCGAGCGTCAGCATGCACAGGCGCATTCGCCCAACGACGCTTGCCTGCGCCTTCACCGTGAGACTGGCGGCGGGCATCCCAACGAAGCTACCGAAAGTCAGCTTGAAGGTTTCGGCGGCGGAGGCGGCGACATTGGTTTTGTCGGACGCGACCGTCACCTGCACTGTCAGTGGCCGGTCAGATGGCGACTTCGCCTCGGATCGGACCGTCTGCTCGGTGACGCCGATCACTGCGGCCGTGGTCGACATCGCGAGCTTGAGGGCGTTGCCGCCGGCCAGGACGCCAGCATCGACGGCCGCCTGCAACTGGGCCCGTCGGGCGGCGAGGCGCGCGTAATCGACACCGCCACCGACAAGGCCGAGCAGCACCGTCGCGCAGAGGCAGAAGATGACAGCGACGGCACCGCGGCGGTCGGGTCCGAAGGAGCGTGCTGTGCCTAGCCAGTCTTGGCTCATGCCGTTGCGGCCTATATAGACCGATCCCTCATCTCACCACCCGGGCTTCTAAGAGCCAATAGTTAATGCGCCGCTCTGCCTATCCGTATTAGTTTGATGAGTTAAGCTGAAATCCACCTGCGACCAATAATCGCCGGTCTCAAATGGTTGCATAAACAACCAAAGGAGCGGTGTTTTATGTGCTGCGAAGGGTCGTGCGCGGGCTGGGCCACCACCACCTCAAGCAGCGCCACGCCAGCCGCCACCACGACGTTGCCGGCGGCGCGCTACGGGCGCGGGGCGAACGGGAGCACGGTCGGCGCGGCTGGTATGTCCTGAAGGACGATTATCCAGCGCAGAGGACCGCCCCTCCACGGCATCCCCTCGCAGGGACGCAACCTGCCCGCCGGACTGCTCGGCCACCATGGGAGCTGACTCCGCCTCGCCAGCGTCGTCAGCCTCCGCATCCCCGTTCATGCGGTCGAGGATCGCGAGCGGGCTGTCCGCTGTGTCGAGGGCGGTCTGTGCCGCTTCCTCGATCATGCGCCGGGTCGCGGCCGGCGACGGGGCCGGAGGGACGTGTGCCATGGTGGCGCGCGGGCGGAAGGTAATGACGTTGCTCATAGCTCAAGCTTCCACGCAGCAGCGCCGGCTTTCAGGATTACAGGGGGCGCGGCAATCCTTGATCGCGGCTTGCAGTCAATTCGCGCGATCGGGACGGGAGGGGCTAGGCGTCGCCCTCGTCGTAATCGCCGTCGGCGGTCCCGGAGCCCTTGGCGGCCTTCCCTGCCTTCGCCTCGGCGATGGCCCAGGCCGGGAGGCTGCCCTTCGCCCCGTAGAGCGCTTCGTCCAAGTCGGGGCAGTCCGGTTCATCCCCGAACCCGACAAAGCCCGACGGCAACGCCATTCCGGTGACGGCGAGCACGGCACGGGTTAGGGCGACGCCTGCCCGCGCCCTCCGGCTAGTGCTGTTGTCTAGGCAGACCTCAAGCTCAATCGTTGCGGCGAGAGCGGTGAGCGCAAGGCCGTCGGGGGCCTGTGGGGCGGGAAGGTCCAAAATTTCCATGCAGAGCGCCCAGCATCGCCGCATCACAAGGTCGGCTGCAGCTTCCTCAATTGATCCATTCTCGGCTAGTCCGGCAATCGGACGGCACGCCCGGTCCTCGGCATAGGCGGTCAGCAGGCGGGCGAGATAGTCGCCTCGGCCATCGCTCGCGACCTGTCCCGAGGCGGACAGCGCCGGCAACGGCATGGCAGCGGCCATGCACCCGGCCAGCATGGCGCGGCGGCCTTGGCTCGTTTCGGCCGCGAACCCTGCGGGCTTAGCCTTCATCGACGCGAGCCGATCACGCAGGGTCGGCTTGGGATCGGCGGTCTGAAGGCGCTTCAAGGGATTACGCATGTCCGGTTCTCCGGGTTTCAGGTTTCCAGGGATGCAGTCTTCGAAGTTCGGCGGGATGCCGGGTCGGGCTCAGAGCGAGAACGCGAGGCCGGTCAGGACGCATCCGCCCCCGATGATCGCCACGTCGGCCAGGAATTCGCCGGCCGCGCTGATGAAGCGACGGGAGCGGACGAACGCGGTATCCGGGCGGATCGCAGTCACGGCCGGCCAGGTCTCGTGTCGCCTGGAAGGGCTTCGTTTGGCGGGGCAAGCACGGCGTGCTGGCTGTAGCGATCGACGCCCGGCAACAGGCGGGACGGGGCAGGCGACAGGCGGCCCGACGGGAAGGCGTGAGAGATCGCGACCGGCGGCAGGTTGGTACCGAGAAACAAGGTCAGGTCGGCGACGCGGGCTTGTGCGATGCCGTAGCCAAGTTGATGGGCTGCTGAGAACTCGGCTTCCTTGCTGAGCCACCAGCGCAGGTGCCCGAGCAGCGCCAGCGCCCCGAGCCGAGATGCGCATGGCGTCGTCGTCAGGGTGTCGGTTGCAGCTTCGTAGTCCTCGTTGGTGATCATCGATGCCTCGCCCTCGGGGGCGACCTGATAGGCGTCGTAAGCGGTGCGGTGGCGCTCGATCGCGGCATGGATCGGATTGGAGGCGGTATCGAGGACGGTCAGGGTCAGGGCGTGCGACATCGTTCGGGCTCCTGTGAGGGCTCGTCGCGGTAGGTCGAGGAAGGCGACGGGGTGGGTCCCGTTTGGGCGCCGATCAGGTCGGACGGGGCGGCAGCACGGCACCCGGCCGGGCGAACACCTTGCGGAGCCGGCGGCGGGCGGCACGTCGAGCGCCAGTGCTACCGGCACGTTCGCCGCGGGCGGTGTGGTAGGCGGCCAGCGCCGCGGCGGTCTCGGGCGTAGTCGGCGTTAGGGCGTAGAGGTCGAGGCGGGCAAGCCGGCGGACATGGGCCAGGGAAGCCCGGTATGCGCGCCAGCCGGCGGGCATCGGCAACCCTGCGGCGGCGAGATCGGCCGCGACACGGCCCGAGGCGGAATAGGCAGCATCGGCTTTCTCGGCCCAGCGGATCGCCGGCAGCACCCGGTCGAAGGCCATGGCCGGCACCCGCGAGGACACGAGGACGAAGAAGGCGCCGAGGACGCCACGGCGGGCGAGGTCGGCCATCAGCGCGTCTCGCTCAGTTCGGCGGCGACGAGGCGCCAGCGGCGGGCGTTGCCGAGCGCCCAGGCATGGGCCTCGCGTTGATTAGTCTCGCCGGCCACGATCCGGTACCGGTAGGAGGCCGCGAGGCGCAGGCAGATCGCGTGATCCTGCCGGGCGTGCAGCAGGCGGACGGCGGGAGAGCGGATCAGATCGGAGGCCATCGGTCCGGCCTCGGTGCGCGCGGTCGGCGCGGGAGGACTTGGCGGCGGCCCAGGCGCCCTTGAGCGCGTAGGACATGCACACGCCCCAGGCGTCGCCAGTCACTTCCAAGCGGGCCTGAGCGGAGAGGATCGCGGCGCGCATGATGGCGGAGCGGTCGAAGGAGCCGTCGCGGTGGACCAGCGGGGCGACGGTGCGGGCGAAGCGCTTGGCGCTCTCGGTCGAGGCGACGACGGCGGCCTTCGTGGTGATGAAGGTGCGGCGGGCGTCTGCGGTCAGGCGGGGGTCGGCGCTGCGGCTGATGTGCGAGGCAGGGATGAGGTTGGCGTAGCGCATCGGAAGGAGTCTTGCCCTAATTCGATGCCTGGAGTATCTTATGAGTCCTGAGGTAGTGTCAATCCCTCAGGTATCATATTCTCCCCTGGGTATCATTTTTTGGGACGGTCGATGCTCAGTAGCGAAATGGTGCGTGCTGGAAGAGCTTTGCTGCGTTGGGAGCAAAAGGATCTCGCCGAGGCGTCGGGTGTATCGCTTCCTACGATCAAACGTCTGGAAGCTGCGCCCGGCGCTCTATCAGCTCACGGCCCTACGATCGCAGCCATCCAGCGCGCGTTCGAGAGTAAGGGCCTTGAGTTCATCCCCGAGAACGGCGGAGGCGCTGGTATTCGGTTCCGGGAGCGGAAGGCATGACCGCCGCGCCGGACCGCCTATCCGAAGTCTCCCGCCTCGCCGGCCTCCTCGCCGATCAGGTGCTGGACGCGCAGATCATGAGTCGGCCAGTCCCGGAGCAACATATTCGAGCGCTACTCAGCGCCGCCTTCCTACTGGACGAGCACGGACTTCCGCTTCCTTCGCTGCTGCAGCAGATCGTTCATGGGGCGGAACGCGGAGCCGACTGATGCCCAGGGGCCTTCAAGCATGCTGGTCTGATGAAGATCTGCAGGTGTACCCACGCCGAAGCGAACACGATCCCGTGGCATAAGAAGCAGGTGATTTCTCTTGGGACTGACCGGTGGTGGATCGTTGACGCCGCAATAACTGGTTGAGGGCCTCTTGCCCCCAAGCCGGGCTCAGGACCGGATCGTTGGTGAGATGGGCGAAGCACCCGTCGCCCCGTGATCAGATCGGGGGACAGGCCTGCCTCGCCTGATCGCCGGATGGGTCGGATGCCGACAAATTGAATTGCCGTCCTCACCGGCGCTTCATAGAAGCCCGCGCCATGGAAAAAGCGCATCGTATTTCTTCCGCACAACTCACGATCTTGGAGCGCATAGCTTCAATTTTGGGAGAGTCGGTCAGCGAGTTTTTTGGAGTAAACACCTCAGAGAAGCTTGCAGAAACGATAGCTCTCGTGAAAGCATTTACGGCTTTGATTGATCCAGAGGCGCGAGCTAGATGTCTTGATTTCGCCGCTCGTGAATTGGAGCAGCAAGACCAATTTGTGCATGGGTCGTCGCCGACCTCTCAGCAGAGCGCAGCTACCCGAACCGCGACAACCTGCAATGTCGAACACGTATCTGGATGATCGGCTATGATCGCCATCCTCACCATGCGCTAACCGCCGCATGAGGACATAGCCATAGCAGGGCATCAGGTTTGTGGAGGGGAAGACGCCGAAGAGGGCGGTAGAATGAAGGGTAAGCTGCGGCCGAGCCAGCATTACCGGCTGACGCTGCTGGCGCGCGGACCACGCCCTGCGAAGGGGGATCAGGAAATCCCTGGGCTGATGAGGATGGGTTTCGTCGAGCCGATAGGAGCCACTTCCGCTGATGGATCGCGAGAGTGGGCGATCACTGATGCGGGCCGAGCGGCATTACTGATCCGCGACACCAATCATTAACCACCTGCCACCACCGTGCTCGCGTCCAGCCAACAGGTGCCGTCGTGAACCGAGCGTACCCGATCAGCGTCGATGATCCTGCTGCGGACTGCCCGGTCGCCATAGAGGTGCTGGGGCGGCTCATGGGCGCTGAAGCCGAGACGCTGCCCAGCCTGTTGGAAGGTATTCCCGAGGCCACCCGCGCCCGGCTGGCGGTCTACCTCTACGGCCGTAGCCACACCCACGAACTCGGCATCCGCATCGCCGCAACCTGCGAAAGGCGCGCTCTACAAGGAGCGCCAGGTCTCGTCGGAGATGCGCTGCATGACCTGTCACGCAAACCCTACGCTCCGACATCGTTCGGCACGCGTTCGGTGTCGTCGAAGGGGATCAGCCTGGGTGGGTCGCACCGGGTAGGCGCACGGGCTTAGGGCTCCCCCCATCCAACACGGTCACATACCCGAAACACGATCGTCCAACCGAAGCCATAGGGCTCCGGTATCGAGGCGTGTCCCTCCCATCGAAGCAGACTGTTCGCATGACGCTCAGCGACCTGGACAAGCCCGCCGATCTGACGATCTGGCCGCGGGGTATGTCTCCCCGTAGGCAGGAGGGACATGAGTTTCGAACACTGCGCGAAGCCCTGACGGTTGCGATCGACGCGCTCCGAGATCCGAGAGCGCTACCATGGATCGTGACGGAGGAAGGCCACGTCCTCTCGCCCGACTGGATCGCTGCCAATGGGCCCGCAGCGCGCACTCACTAAAACGCTGTCTAAGCGGGGATGGCTATCCGAGGTGCCCGGCTGCGCATTCCACGCGCTTACGGGTCCACGATCGAACGGATCGAAACGAGCTTGAGCTTGGTTCTCCCATTCTTCGGTCGACCGACGGGAGAAGGCTGTCGCTTCTGGCGGCATGCGAGGAGAACCATCTTGCGCTCATCCATCATTGCCGCCGCCCTGTTCGCCGCGCTCGGCGCAGCGTCGCTCTCCACGTCCGCCTCCGCTGCACCGATGGGCCCGTCCGCCGCTGTGGCCGCACCCGCCGAGCTGGTGACGAATGTCCGCATGGAGCGCCGGATGATGCATCGTCGTATGATGCGCCGGCCGATGATGCGTCGCGGTGGTGGCCGGACCATTGGGACGAAGAAGGGGCTCTAACTCCCGGGCTCTGAGCCCCCCTCCCCCCCTGCATTATCCTCAGATCGCCCGGCAGCTGCCGCCGGGGATTTTTCCGTGCCCAAGGCCTTCGCTCCAGTACTGCTGGCACATGGATCGCTTACGGCCACGGCGTGGGGCACTTCCGTTTCACGCTCATTCCTACCCGAGTCGCACTTAGCCCCGCCGGCATCCGCCGCGCGGGGCTCTTTCGTTCTTCGTTAACTAGCTCGCGTTACGCCCCGGCCATCGAAGGGGTTCCTCTGGCCCTGACATCACCTCAGCCCGCCCGGTTGCCGCCGTGGTGGGCTTTTTCGTGCCTGCCGCCTACCGCACAGCCTGCTAGGCCGGCACGCCAACGGGATGCCCCAGACGGTCCCGCCGAAAGGTCTGGTTGCCGTACCGGATCTAGGTGTCGCCGATCGCCTCGACACAGCGGGCCTTGATCAAAGGGCAGCCCTAGTAGTCGACGCGGACCACGCCGAGGGGCGGGTAAAGGCCGAACAGGCTGGTGGGCATCCAGCCGAGGGCGATGGCGTCCTCGCCGAACCAATCGAGGAAGTCGATCGCCGCCTCGCGTACCAGCGGGTTCGATGGCTGGCGCTTCGATGGCGCGATGCCGTCGGCCAAGGTGGCGTAATAGACGTCGTATCGGACCCTAGCAGCTACTTCGAAGACTCAAGCTTCGCGGGATATGAACTGTGTGTCGATCGCCTGAGTTGTCCCGCGGCAGAGGATCACTCAAGCGGCACGAACTTGTGCACCATTCTTAAACACTGAGATCAAGCGTTCCGGGTGACCGATCAGGTATCCCTGAACGGCATCGCAATCGAGCGCTCTTAGAAGGGCGAGCTGGTTCGCATCCTCAACACCTTCAGCGATCGTCAGAATGTTCATGTCACGCCCCATCTGCGTGATCGCTTTGACGACCGCCATCGAATGCTTGTCTTCCAAAGCTGCTGCAACGAAGCTGCGGTCGATCTTGATCCTGTCCAGCGGCAGGTCCCGCAGATGAGCAAGAGACGAGTACCCCGTCCCGAAGTCGTCCATCGCGATCTTGATGCCGAGTTCGCGCAGCGCCAACAAGGTGTGCGCAATTTGAGGCCCGTCCTCGACCAGTGCCGTCTCCGTCAGCTCGATCTCCAGTCTGCTCGCCGGCAGCCCACTTTTCGCCAGGGCGGAAGTGATATGAGCGAGCAGCATCGGCGAACGGAACTGCACGGCCGAGATGTTGACCGCGACATGCTGATCAGTTGGCCAAGCCACAGCCTGCCGGCAGGCCTCTTCCAACACCCAGCGCCCGATCGGCAGGATCAACCCCGTCTCTTCCGCCAACGGGATGAAGGTCGCCGGGGAGACGAGCCCCCGCGTCGGATGCGGCCAGCGAATAAGCGCTTCGAAGCCCAGGATGGTGTCGTCGGCGAGCGCCATGATGGGCTGGTACGCGAGATGGAACTGACCCTCGGACAGGGCGAACCGGATGTCGCTTTCGAGGAGATGCCGGTCGGCGACGGCCTCGATCATCCCAGGGGTGTAGCGCGTCGCACGACCTCGACCTTGGCGTTTGGCCTCGTACAGCGCGATGTCCGTACGCTGCATCAGATCTGTTGGGCTCGCCCGGTCCTCGGTGCTGCACACGCCGATGCTGCAGCCGATCACGATGGTCAGATCGTCGAACGCGTACGGCTTCTCGATCGCGATGACGATGCGCTCGGCCAAGCTCATAGCTACCTCGGCGTCCATACGAGCGATCAACGCCATTTCGTCACCGCCCAGGCGAGCGACGAAAGCGGTCTCCCCCGCCAGCTCGGACAGCCGTGATGCCACGCTGACAAGAAGGCGATCGCCGATCCCGTGACCGAAGGTGTCGTTGACGGCCTTGAACCGGTCGAGGTCGATCAGCAACAGCGTGGAGGGTTGCTCCTCCTCATGCGCTTGCGCCAGGCGTTCGAGCAGCGACCGACGGTTGGCCAAGCCTGTTAGCGGATCGTGATAGGCAAGCAGGGAGATCTCGCGCTGCGCCTGTTTTGCTTGCGTGATGTCGTCGAAGGTGAGCACCGCACCATCCTCGATGGGCTGGCAAGCGATGGACAGGATCCGGCCATCCTCGAAGCTGTGCTCGACGCGAGTCTCGTCGTCCCTGGCCATCCAGGCTCGGTGGTTTGCCAGCACCCTGGCGACGCGGTCTGCCTCCCAACCATTCGCCCGACCCACACCCTCGAGGAAGGCTGCCAAGCTCATTCCTCTGGCCATGTCGCTTGGCGCGAGCTTGAGCATCGCGCAGAGGCGCTCATTGTAGAGCTCCACGATCTCGGAAGCAGATACCTTAAGGATCCCGTTCGACATCTTTTGCAGTGCCGTCGCGAGAACACGAGCGTGTGCAGTTTCTTGGGTGTCAAAGCGCTTAGCTGCAGTTAGAGCGAGAAGCGTCCCGAGCAGAAGGATGGCGGCGCCTGTCGCGGCAAGAACACTGAGTGCGACCTGTACGCCGGGAAGGAGCTGATCGACGCGCTCCCCGGTCAAGACCGTGCCCGCGATCGAGACGAAATGCGTCCCACAAACCGCGACGACGATCAGCGACGTGGTCACCAGCCGCGATCCAGTTCGCCCCGGACGCACGAGCGCGAACGCCATGCAGGCAGCGCCGATCAAGCAGGCGAGGACGTTGAAGCCAAGCGACTGAACCTGGCCGCAGTTTTCCAGCGCGGCCATCCCGCTGATGTGCATAACGCCGATCCCCAGGCCTGACGCAGCTCCGGCAACAAGGCGCATCCATCCCCGTGGGCATATGATCGAAAGGGCGAATGGTAGGCCTACCGCGACGATTGCTGCAGCGGCGGAGACCATCGTCGTGTTAAAGTTGTAACTTAAGACGAGATCAGTCCGGTACCCTAGCATCGCCACAAAATGAGTCGTCCAAACACTAGTGCCCGCAACGACGACCGTTCCAAGCAACCACCATCGCCGGGTGGTTGTGCTACCAACCTCTGTATAGTGGATGAGAGAGACCAACAGCCACGCACTGAAGGTGCAAATAGTCGCTGCGGCGACAATAAAGCTGAGGGATTGGCTATCAACTAAGGATATGAGCAGAGATTGCATGCAATAATATTGCGTGCAAAGGGTTTCCTGTGTATTGAAACTTATAGTAAATAAAATCTTTTCGCGCAGCTCCGCGATCACAAAAGCGTCTAAACCCCGCCTCGCCTTGTTCCTACTGTTCGGTCCAGAATTCGTAGCCGGGTGATTAACCGCACCGAAGGTCCCGATCCGCCCCTCCCCGTCTGGCTCGGTCACACCCCGAGCTGGACGGGTGGCGACGTCCTGCCCTGCCGGTGAAACGAACCAACGTTTCGCCAACGATACGTTGGAACCGGGGGCGAACGTTCTACATCTGTCCTCTCCGATTTCGTCTGCTTTCCCTGCTATTTGAAGGAAGTCGTTGCGCTCATAACGGTCTGGTTGCAGGTTCGAGTCCTGCCGGGACCACCACCATGTCCTCCCCCGTAGCCCCCCGCGCCTCCCCGCTTCGCAGGTTGCAGGGACCGTCATGGGGACGGATGCGCGCGGTCACACCCCGCCCGGACCGGGGCCGGCGGGGCTACCGGCGACGCGGGATCGGGGCTCGGGTTTGCCCAGGCTCGTATTTCGGACCGGGCCAGCTGCGCGGCTGCTGCATGGTCGCGGTCATGGGTAGCCGGAAGGCCGGATCCGGGAAGCTGGTGGGCGCAGGCGGCCGATAGCCGAGGGACGAATGCGGTCGGGTGGCGGTCATGCCTCGCGGTGCACCGAAACGCATGCCGACCTGATCCCGGGCCTCTCCGAGGCGGGTTCGAAGATCGTCCTGCACGGCGCCGTGCGCTGCCCTGGGCGGGCACGGCGTGCTGACCGGCACCCGGCGGCCGGTGGCACGTCTTCCGGCTGCATCGGAGAAGGAACGGGCGGACGCGAGAGCAACCGGGCAGGACTGGTTCGAGGGGCGGCTCGGCCTCGATCCGGACGGATCGACCGTCCGCGACGCGACGGCCACCCACACGGCGGTCGCCTGCCGCCGAGGCCGGGCTCCGCGCGGTGCGCGCTGCCGTCCCGCACGGGCATCACGAGACCGCCGCCGCCCTTATCACCGGCGGTCCCACGGCCGTCGCCCTGCGTGATCGGGCCGGGGACGGGGCTTGGTTTCGCGCCGACGGCACCGACAGGCTGGTCCCAAAGCTGGAGCGGCGCGACACCGCCATCCTCGACGACCTGAACCTCCACAAGGTGGCCGGTGTCCGCGGGGGCTCGCGGCGGACGGCGCACGGAGCCGCCAGCGACCGCTCGACCGCCCCGACGTCGACCCGATCGATCCATCGACAAGCGCAGGATGAGGCGGCTTTTGCCAAGCTGAAGGCCTGCCTGCGCGCCGCCGCTCCCCGCGCCATCCCGGATCTCCGGCGCGCGATCCGGAAAATCTTCGCCGACTTCACGATGCAAGCGTATCGATACGACCTCGCCGCCGGATACCGCCACGACGGCGCGACAGGAACGGAAAACGGCTCGCGCGCGCTGGAGCCAAGAAGGCTAAGTACCGATTTGAAATTGATTTCTCGTTCGGATCCGCTGCTACTGGTCGAGAAGCCGTGGAGCGCACGATGCCGTATCTAAGCCAGAAGGCTTACGCACTCATATCAGAAGCTTTGGAAGAGATCGTTCCCCTTCCATCGCGCAAGATCCGCCTGGAACATAAGATTCATTTCGTCGATGTCGGTGCATCGAAGGGCATCCAGCCGAAATGGTTGCGACAGAAAGACAATATCATACCGGTGCTGTTCGAGCCGAATCCCGAAGAGGCGCGTCGCCTGCGCGATCAGCTCTCCGCCTTCGAAAAGTCCTTCGTGATCGAGATCGGCCTGGCCGACCGGAATGGTCCGCAGCAGCTCCATATCGGGGAGCATTATGGCTGCACGTCGATACTCGAGGCGAACTCGGCATTCCTCAGCGATTATCAGATCGCGGCCAGCTATCACGTCAAAGATACGGTCGAGATCGAATGTGCCCGCTACGATGGCCTCGTCGATGCCGGCAAGGCGCCCGTTCCGGACGTCATCAAGATCGACGTCGAAGGCTACGAGAGCCATGTTCTCAAAGGGTTCGGGTCGCTGCTTCACAACGTCGTCGGCATCGAGACGGAGGTATTCTTCTATCCCGTTTACAAACGGCAAGCGTTGTTTCACGACTTGATCGCGCAGCTCGAACCTTTCGGGTTGCGATTGAAGCGCATCGAAGAGGTTCCGGCTTTCGATGGAGACCTGGTGTGCGCCAACGCCTACTTCATGAAGGATCGGGTTGCCTATGCGAGGCTGAGCACGGAGCGGCGTGCGAAGTACGATCTGGCCGCTCACGTGTTTCAGATAACGGAGCGCCCTCTCGCTCGATGCTGATGTCGAAGGCGTCGCGAGCGCTCGGTCAAGCGGCCGGGGCGAGGCCGAGGCGCTCGCCGGCGTAGCGGCCCTCGCGGATCGGGCGCCACCAGGCCGCGTTGTCGAGGTACCAGCGCACGGTCTCCTCCAGCGCCTGCTCGAAGGTCTTGGACGGCGCCCAGCCGATCTCG
>NZ_JAKSYR010000193.1:0-8518 GCF_022829705.1 Methylobacterium sp. E-025 | reverse complement strand
TGCTACGCAAAGCGGCCGAGCGAACCGTCGAGGGATTGTGGTCGGCCATCGGACGTCTCGTCGACACCGTCACACCTGACGAGTGCGCCAACTTCTTCGCTGCCGCTGGATACGGACCAGATTAAACCGAAAACGCTCTAGGGCCGGCGACAGGATCGTGTCGGAGGCGTGCTCGACCGAGGTGATCCGAAGGTTCCCGGATGGCTTCTCCCGTAGGGCCGTCAGGTCGGCGAGCCCAGCTTCGATCCCGTCGAAGTGCGGCCCCACCGTCCGCAGCAGACGCTCCCCCGCCTCTGTAGGCGCGACGCTGCGGGTGGTCCGGGTCAACAGGCGTAGGCCGAGCCGGGTCTCCAGGGTGCGGATCGTGTAGCTCAGCGAGGGCTGGGACACACCGAGCTGGGCGGCGGCCCGGGTGAAGCTCCGTTCCCGCGCGACAGCGAGGAAAGCGATCAGGTCGGTCACCGTCTCCCGCGCCATTCATAAATCCTGTCTATAGGTACATGCAGGTTCTACCACCTAATCGTATGACCACGCATCCCTTAGGTTCCGTTCGAGCACAACGAGCACATAGGCGATCGTAGGGGACACCCGGCCTTCGCCCGCGCAAGGGGCCGAACGATGAACCCGACCTATGACTTCACAGGCCAGGTAGCTCTGGTGACGGGCGCCAGCACCGGCATCGGCCTCGCCACCGCGAGGGCATTCGCCGAGGCAGGTGCTTCCGTGGCGATGGCGGACGTCAATCCCGACGCGCTGCGTAAGGCGAGCGAGGGCCTGACGGCCGCCGGCCACCGGGTGCTCGAGATCAACTGCGACGTGTCCGACGAGGCCCAGATCGCCGCCATGGTCGCCGGCACCGTAGCGGCGTTCGGCCGGTTGGACATGGCATTCAACAATGCCGGCGTGGTCGGGCCGAATGGCGACATGGCGGACGAGACCGCGGAGGCGTTCGACGCGGTGACCGCGATCAACCTGCGCGGGGTCTGGGCCTGCATGAAGCACGAGCTGCGGCACATGCGGGAGCGGGGCTCGGGCTGCATCGTGAACTGCTCGTCGCTGGGCGGCCTCGTGGGGCAGGCGGGCCGTGCGGCCTACCACGGCACCAAGCACGGCGTGGTCGGCCTGACCAAGAGCGCGGCGATGGACTACGCGCCCCGCGGCATCCGCATCAACGCGGTCTGCCCCGGCGTGATCGACACTCCGATGTCGTCGGGCATGGATGCCGACCAGATCAAGGGGATCATGCGCGACCAGCCCATCGGCCGGCTCGGCAGACCCGAGGAGCTGGCCGCGTCTGTCCTCTGGCTCTGCAGCTCAGGCGCCAGCTTCGTCGTCGGCGTCGCGCTGCCTGTTGACGGCGGCTTCGTCGCCCACTGACCCAGTATCTTAGGCCCGCCCCCATGAGCACGAACGACCCCGCTACGGGTGGCCGCCGCGCGCCCGACCGACGCGACTTCCTCGCCTACGCCTCCCTCGCGGCCGCCGCAATGGTCGTGGCCCGACCGTCATGGGCCGCGTCGTCAGGCAGCTCCGACACCACACTCAGCACCGGCGCCGACACGCGCCCGCAAGGAACCGGAAAGATGATGAAACGGAAGCTCGGCGGCCTTGAGGTCTCGGCCATCGGCGCAGGATGCATGAGCATCAGCGCCAACTACGGCCCTGCCGCGGACAGAGCCCAGGGCATCGCTACGATCCGTACCGCCTTCGAGAAGGGCGTGACGTTCTTCGACACGGCCGAGGTTTACGGCCCTTGCGTGAACGAGGAACTCGTCGGCGAGGCACTTAAGCCCTTCCGCGACAAGGTCAGGATCGCCACCAAGTTCGGCTTCGCCATCGACGGCACCATCGGCCGAGACAGCCGTCCCGAGCGGATCCGCCGCGTCATCGAAGGGTCTCTGAAGCGTCTGCGGACCGACCACGTCGATCTCTACTACCAGCATCGCGTCGATCCGAACGTGCCCATTGAGGACGTCGCCGGCACGGTCAGGGATCTGATCGCCGAGGGGAAGGTGCTGCACTTCGGACTATCGGAGGCGAGTGCCGGGACCATCCGGCAGGCGCATGCGGTCCAACCCGTCGCGGCGGTCCAGACGGAATACTCGCTCATCGAACGAAGCCCCGAACGCAATGGGGTCCTGCAGGTCTGCGAGGAACTGGGGATCGGCTTCGTCCCCTGGGGGCCGGTGGGGCAGGGCTACCTGACCGGAAAGATCGACGAGAAGTCCCGCTTCGATCCGAAGACAGACATGCGATCTGGCTTCCCCCGTTTCAGCCCAGAGAGCTTGGCGGCGAACCGACCGATCACCGCGTTCGTGCAGGAGTTTGCGGCGAGGAAGGGGGCGACGCCATCTCAGATCGCCTTGGCATGGCTGCTGGCCCAGAAGCCTTTCATCGTTCCGATCCCCGGCACTCGCAACATCAAGCATTTTGTCGAGAACCTAGGTGCCACTGACGTCGTGCTGACCCCGGACGATCTACGTGAGATCGCCACCACCCTAGCCTTGCACCCCTTCCAAGGCGGTCGGATGAATGCGGAGCAGATGGAGCAGGTTGAGCCCTGACCCGAGTTTCCAGGGTCGCCCTCCCCGCCCTAAGAGCAGACGTTCCCAAGGCCCGTAATGGGTCGAGAGCGGACCCAACCGGGGGGCCAAGCGTCATATTTCCCACCTAGCCTTCGTTCAGGACTAAGAGAGAGCTTTTGGCTGGGCCTAGCAACTCTAATCCTTGATCCCGCCAACTTCGGGATCGTCAACATTTTCAATCGCCGCCCATACCTCATCGTGGAGCAAATCATCATCTAGTTCTGGGTCGATTAGATCTAAACCCGCTGTTCGCGCATCCGCTTTTAGCTTTACTATTTCCGCAGCAGTCCGCTCACCTATTCTATCACCCCATATCGGGTCATTATGGATGTTTTCCGAGATCCAATCGCGCATGAAACCCGATGCGCTTTCCGCCATGGCCTACCTCCCTGCTTGGCGCCAAGCGTAGGCTACGAAGAGGAAGCAGGGCAGCGAGCGGAATGGAAACCCGAGCCAACCCCGGCATCCCCTTGAAGTAATAGCCCAGTGATTATGTAATCACATAACTACATGAAAACGTAGTTTCGCTAGTGCATGAGCATGCAACTTCCGATAAAACGCATTCTCGGAAGGTTAAAGAAGGCGCGATCGCAAGGGCCGTGAAAGAATGAAGCCAAGGCAATGAGCACGATCCTGGCGATAGACGGGACGCGAGGCGGGTGGCTTCCGGTGAAGCCGGCCTACGGTTCACCTTGCAACGGTTGCGGCTACTGCTGTGCAGCCGAGCCGTGCGCTATCGCGCTCGAACACATTCCCGGTCATCCGGCCGAGGGACCGTGCCTCGCGCTGGAGTTCGAGGGGGGGCGGTTTGTCTGTGGCATGATCCGCCGGCCGGGCCACTACATGGGCCTTCCGAACGATTGGGCAGATGGCCCGATCGGCGGCATGATCGCGAATGCGCTCGGTGCGGGCAGAGGGTGCGATGCCGAGATCTGAAACTCTGCCGTCGCCCATCAATACCTCGCCCAGCCCTAGCAGCCACCTACCTGCCGTCGCGCTCGCCCTGGTGCGAGACTACCAGCGCGCCTCGAAGGCCAAGGCCACGATCCGTGCCTACAAGTCAGATACGGCAGCCTTCACGGCATGGTGTGAAGGCCATGGGGTCTTATCGCTGCCAGCCGCGCCCGAGACAATCGCCGCGTTCCTCTCGCATGAGGCGGCGGCCGGGCGGGCCTCATCCACGATCGGCAGGCGGCTCGCGGCTATCGCCTACGCCCATAAGCTCGCTGGACTGCCAGACCCCGGCGCGCACGAGACGGTGCACGCGGTCATCAAGGGCATTCGGCGCCGCCCTGACATGGAGATCCGGCAGAAGACCGCCGCGACTGCCGAGGTGCTGGCCGCCATGCTCTCGCACGCTCCGCCTGGGCTTGCGGGGAAGCGGGATCGAGCGCTGCTCGGACTCGGGTTCGCGGGTGCCTTCCGGCGGTCGGAGTTGGCAGCGCTCCTCGTCTCCGACCTGACCGATCACGTCGATCGCCTGCGGGTGCTGATCCGGCGATCGAAAACCGATCAGGAGGGCAGGGGGACCGAAAAGGCGATCCCGCACGGTCGGCACGTCCGACCGGTTGCCTTGGTCCGGGAATGGCTCGCCGCGGCCGAGATTACGGACGGGCCGGTGTTCCGGCCGGTGTCGCGGTCAGGCCGGATCAGAGCTGAGGCGCTGACGGATCGCAGCATCGGGGACATCGTGAAGCGGTACGCTGGGGCCGCAGGGTTCGACCCGGCGGCGTTCGGTGGGCACAGCCTGCGGGCCGGGTTCGTGACGACGGCGGCCGAGCGCGGGGCCGATCTTGTCTGCATTATGGAAGTGTCGGGCCATCGAGACCCGAGGACCGTGCTCAGCTACGTTCGGAGGGCGAACGCCTTCAAGGACCACGCGGGGAGCAGCTTCCTATAGAGCTAACGGGCGCTACCAAACTCCCATTGAATAGCAACAGCAAGTTGAAGTTGCGGCGTATTCCGGTTGAGCCCGAAGCCCACGGCGACGCCCAGGATGGCATGTTGGCTTCTCAGCCGATGCCGAGCCCCAACCTGTACGAGGCTGTAGTCTGGGAGTCCCAGTTCCTGCTGCTCGCAGGCATAAGTCGCGACAAGCGCAGTGTCGCGCGAGACCGCCTGCCCAACCGAGGCATTCACTAGGTAGCGGGTCGTTCTCTCGCCCGGTGCTGGGTCGAACCGATAAGCGCCCCCAAGGTTCAGGCTGACGCCGAGAGGAAACTCGCCGCTCTTGAGCGTCTTGCCGAAAAGCGCTGTTCCTTCGCTCTCGTAGGCCGTACCACCCGGACCGTAGAGTGCGCGAACACGTCCGAGCAGACCGATGATAGGCATCGCTCCGCTCTCGTCCGTAAGCTGGTAGAGCGCCCCCAGACGCGTCGTACCACCGAGGTTGGCCCTGTCGCCCCCCTCAGAGGATCCAGAAGTGTCCGCGCTGACCGTCCCTAGTCGACGACGGATGTCGAGATTGCCGTAGGCACCTGTTTGACCGACCCTCACATCGAGCTTCGGCGCCACACCATAGCTTAGCTCGGTTTCCGCCCCTGCTGTGCCGGGTACACGCCCTGATGCTGCCCGCTCATATGATCCGACGAGGGAGAAGTTCGCCTCACCCGGCGACGTAGCGTGAGGATCGGAAACCTCGAACGGATCATCGGCCAGCGTGATGGGCTCGTCCTGGGCACGCGATGCGCCGCCAGACCCTATCAAGAGCGTTAGGATTGCCGCTGCTAGTTTGGGGAAGCGGACGCGCATCGCTTCTCCTATGGCCGTCACCTCCCTCAGAACTCGACGCCGAAGCGGACGCGCAGGTTATGGCGCGAGAACTGGTTAAGGTTGAACGCCCGGTCCGCGAAGTCCGGGTCGCGGTCGTGCCCGAAGACTTGCGTCGAGTAGGCCAGGGTGAGAAAGCCCTTTTCCATGACCTGGTAGTGCAGTACGGGCCCTACAAACACAGCATGGCCCTCGAAGCGGTTCAGGAACGCGCCGTCATAGGCGCGCATGTACCGCGCCTCCGGTCCGACGAAGACGCTCTTTCCTAGCTTAGCCATAAGCGTGCCCGAGACCGACAGCGTTGAGGATCGGTCCACTTCGCCGGAGCCCTTCAGGCGACTCACCTGAGGATCGTAGATCAGGTTGACGCCGCCCCAAAGCTTGTCCGGCACGAGCCGCGCGTCGGCGATCAGGCGGGACTCGACGCTGAACACGTCCGCCCCCTGACCTTCGATGGGCGTGATGCGCGCGTACTGCGGCTCAGCCTGTAGGGCAACGCTGAACGGCCTGTCGTCGGTGCGCTTGAAGAACTGGTACTTCAGCTCCAGCGAGCCGCCGTTGAACGTCCCAAACGACTTGTCTGGCACCCCCACAATGTTGCGGCTGTCCCGCGTGTCGAACCAGAGGCCCGGTTCGATGCTGAAGTTGTCGGTGGGGTCGTACTGGTAGCTGATGACGGGCTGGGCGGCGCCGTAACCTGACCTGTTGGGTCCGTCACGGCGCTTGCTGAAGCGTCCGATGGCGTCGAAAAGGACTTCCTGCTCGCCCTTCTTGCCGGTGTCGGTTCCCTCGGTGAAGCCGAACAAGTTCTCGGTGTCGACCTTGTCGGGCTCGTCGCCCTTCCTTTGGGTCTCCGGCCCGCCCTTCTGGTTTCCGCTCCCCGTATCCTGTCCGGCCTGGACGGGCGCGGAGTTGGCGAGCAGGCCCAGCAGCAGCAAAGCCGTGAGGAGGGACGGCTTTGCTGAAGGCGACAATGTCCGCATGCCCGGTTCTGGAGGAAGAACTCACCTTAGCTGCGCCACATGATCCCGGATGCGGCTTGTTCGCCACACTGCTGCTCCATCCACGATGGCGATGCCCGCGGGCCTGAAATAAGTCCAGGAACCATCCGGCTGTACGGGTAAATGTTATGCTCAGCCCGGATCACGACGCGGCAGTCGCCTACCGGACGCAGCTTGCCCGGCGGGTGGAGGCTGGGGAGATGCCGCCTCGGCAGTTCGAACGCGAGAGTGCACGTACCCTGGAACGCGTGAAGTTGGGTGAGCCCGGGGTCTACCCCCTCCAACCTCGGCCGGGAATGGGTGCGCAATTTACTGCCGCATACCTGAATATTAATCCGCGGCAGGATTAAAACTTCACAGATAGTTAGCAATTGATCATACTGCCTACGATATTTTGTCTAGTCTACTCTGACCGGAGTTCCGGTGAATATACTATCGACCGGTTCCGTTGGTTGTTGCCCCCGATCCAGCCGACGGAACCGTGTTTTGATGGCGCCGGCAAGGTTCAGCTACTATGTCTTTCAGCTTCATATTAGTTTCATCTTACTGCATGGTAGCAGCCATATTAATCGCTGCAACGATCTGGCCTTAAAAAACGATCGTCTCTAAAGTCCTCGTTTCAAACTAACATAAAAGCGACATAGGTCATAATTTATAAAGGCAGATAGCATGCCGGGAAATGAATATCTTATTGCTGGTTTGGCAATTATGACCCTGATGGTGGTCATTGTAGTCGCATCTGTGCTCCGTGGCAGAGTAGCGAAGTCTAAAGGCAATCCCGAACGCTCAAGCTTCGTAAAAGATCACGGTGAGGCACCGCGTCCAAACCGGCCTGGCACAGAGCACTGATAGTCGCAAGGAAGATATCTATGCCGCGTTATTTTATATCGACATCAGATCAAGCACAGGTACACGAGAAGGAAGGGCTTGTTCTTTCCGGCCCCGACGAACTCGCACTAGTCTTGCGCCAGACGCTGGCAACAATGCTTCACGATGTAGAAAAAAATAAAGGAAGAACAATTTTTACGGCAAACGCTCATGATGCGTATGGAGATTGCGTTATGGACGCCAGGGTCACCATGATGGCGCGCAAGTTGTAAAGCTATCTTCTTATAGTAATCGGATTTGTAACTGATACAGTTTTGTGTTAAATCTCGCATCTATTTCTTCTCGTCGAGAATGCAGGTGTGTTCGAGCTTGTGGATCAGCAGGTTCGAAGACGTTTGTTGTCTCGCGAGGAACGGTATCGCGGCATCCGAGCGGGAGGGGGCCTGCAACGTGGCTACTTCAGTCACGCTTTTCGGTGCTGGCGCAGCCATCGCGTGGCCTCCTCCAGCGTGGCGAAGA
The DNA here is from genome assembly GCF_022829705.1 of Methylobacterium sp. E-025. Classification (NCBI taxonomy): domain Bacteria; kingdom Pseudomonadati; phylum Pseudomonadota; class Alphaproteobacteria; order Hyphomicrobiales; family Methylobacteriaceae; genus Methylobacterium; species Methylobacterium sp. E-025. The sequence goes on along the minus strand of NZ_JAKSYR010000193.1, from coordinate 816 downwards.
TCGGCGCTGACACTCCGAAGAGACGTCCGAAGGCCGCCTCCACGAACCAGCCCGGGCCCACCTCGTGCTCGGGGGTATCGAGACGCACCAGCACGGCGATCAGCAGGCCGTTGGCGAGGACGAGACGCCCTTCCCGATCCGGGCTGCCCGTGTCGACCATGATCGGCTGCAGCACGAGCAACGTCTCAACGTTGTCGCGCGCATCCATTCCTAGCTTCCCCGGAGCTGGCTCAGCCATGGCTCGCTTCGGCGTGCGCCCCAGCGGGTGTTCTTGAGGTGGAGGTAGTTGGGCGTGAACCCGCAGAACGCCTTGAGCTGCTCGACATCGTGGATTGTCAGAACCCGTCGTTTGAGCGTGATCAGCCCGAGATCACGCAGCTCGCGGAGCGTACGGTGCACGTGAACGGCGGACAAGCCCATCGTGTCGGCAAGCTCGGGCTGCGTGAACGGGAAGGGGTAGCTATCGTTCGTGACTTTTCCCACCGCATCGAGCCGAACCAACAGTTCGCAGAGGAAGTGAGCGATACGTCGCTCCGGGGTACGACCACCAAGGTTGACCAGCCACTCGCGCAGCACCGCCTCATCGACAAGGGCACACCACCAGAAGGCCCGAGTGATCTGCGGATGGGCCTCGGTAATCTCCTCGATTGCCCGACGCGGGATGTCGACCACATGGCACGGGGAGATCGTACCGATGTTGTGGTCCATCTGGTCGAGGATGAACACGTTGAGGTCGCAGAAGTCCCCTGGAACCATAAGCGCCATGATCTGGCGTTTACCGTCCGGGAGCACCTTGTAGCGGCAAGCGAGGCCATC